>DGTH01000003.1 GCA_002393705.1 Prevotella sp. UBA4341
GGCTTCGACCAGATTCCCGGTCTTGCCTCGCAGCGCCTGATGGCCGAGGGCATCGGCTTTGGAGCCGAGGGCGACTGGAAGACCGCCTGTCTCTACCGCACGCTATGGGTCATCCAGCAGGGCCTGCCTACCGGCTGCTCGTTCCTGGAGGACTACACGCTGAACTTCGCCGGAAGCCAGTCGTCATGCCTGCAGAGCCATATGCTGGAGGTCTGCCCGCTCATAGCCACCGACAAGCCCAAGCTGGAGGTGCACTTCCTCGGCATCGGCATCCGCAAGCAGCAAACCGCCCGTCTCGTGTTCACGTCAAAGGTTGGCCGCGGCATCAAGGCTACCGTCGTTGACCTGGGCAACCGCTTCCGTCTCATCTCTCAGGAAGTGGAGTGCATCGAGCCGAAGCCCATGCCCAACCTGCCTGTTGCCAGCGCCCTGTGGGTTCCGCAGCCTACGTTCGAGATTGGCGCCGGAGCCTGGATTCTGGCAGGCGGCACGCACCACTCTGCCTTCTCCTATGACATCACCGAGGAGTATTGGGAGGACTTCGCCGAGATGCTGGGCATCGAGTATGTCAAGATTAACAAGGACACGAAGACCTACGAGTTCAAGCAGCAGCTGCAGAACAATGAGATGTACTTTATGTTGAACAAAGCATTGAGATAAATTATGAACGCAAAACAGACAATAGAGGCTGGTAAAGCCATTCTCGGTATCGAGTTTGGCTCTACCCGTATTAAGGCTGTCCTCATTGACGAGGAGAACAAGCCTATAGCACAAGGCAGCCACGAGTGGGAAAACCAGCTCGTCGATGGTCTGTGGACCTATTCTACCGAAGCCATCTGGTATGGTCTGCAGGACTGCTACGCTGACCTGCGCCGTGACGTAATGAAGCAGTACGAATGCGAGATAGAGAGTCTGGCAGCCATCGGCTTCTCAGCCATGATGCACGGCTACATGGCCTTCAACAAGGACCAGCAGATTCTGGTGCCTTTCCGCACTTGGCGTAACACCAATACGGGTAAGGCAGCCGCTAAGCTCTCGGAGCTCTTCAACTACAACATCCCCCTGCGCTGGAGCATCAGCCACCTGTATGAGGCCATCCTCGACAACGAGGAGCACGTCAAGGACATTAAGTACCTGACCACGCTGGCCGGCTACGTCCACTGGCAGGTTACAGGACAGTTTGTACTCGGTGTTGGCGACGCATCAGGTATGATTCCCGTTGACCCGGCCACGAAGACTTACGACGCAGAAATGGTACGCAAGTTCGACGAGCTGGTGGCTCCCTACGGTTTCCCCTGGCAGTTGCTTAACATTCTGCCGAAGTCGCTGAACGCAGGCGAAAATGCCGGATTCCTGACACCTGAGGGTGCCAAGCGTCTCGACGTCAGCGGTCACCTGAAGGCAGGCATCCCCGTTTGTCCGCCAGAAGGCGACGCCGGTACGGGAATGGTAGCCACTAATGCCGTCAAGCAGCGCACGGGTAACGTGTCGGCCGGTACCAGCAGCTTCTCAATGATTGTATTGGAGAAACCGCTCTCGAAGCCCTATGAGATGATTGACATGGTAACGACTCCCGACGGCAGCCTCGTGGCAATGGTTCACTGTAACAACTGCACCAGCGACATCAACGCATGGGTAGGTCTGTTCAAAGAGTACCAGCAGCTGCTCGGTGTTCCCGTGGATATGAACGAGCTCTACGGAAAGCTGTTTAACAAGGCCCTTGAGGGCGATGCCGACTGTGGCGGGCTCATGGCCTACAACTACGTCTCAGGCGAGCCGGTTACCGGTCTGCAGGAGGGCCGTCCCATGTTTGTTCGCTCGGCTAACGACAAGTTTAACCTAGCCAACTTCATGCGTGCCCACCTCTACGGAGCCATTGGCGTACTGAAGATTGGTAACGACATCCTGCTGAAGAAAGAGCAGGTGAAGGTTGCCCGCATCACGGGCCACGGAGGTTACTTCAAGACCCCCGGCGTAGGTCAGCGCATGTTGGCAGCAGCCTTGAACTCGCCCATCAGCGTCATGGAGACAGCTGGTGAGGGCGGTGCCTGGGGTATTGCCTTGCTGGCAGGATACATGGTTAAGAATCCTGACCAGCTCACACTGGCTGACTATCTGGAGGAAGTGGTGTTCGCCGGCAACAAGGGAACGAGCATCGCCCCCACCCCCGAAGACGTAGAAGGTTTCGAACGTTACATTGAGAACTACAAGAGCGGACTGGCCATTGAGCAGTGCGCAGTAGAGCACAAGAAGTAACAACCCTCGGAGCATGAACAGAACGGCGCTTGTCGTAATGGTGCTCCTCGCACTATGTAGCATCCAGGCGTTTCCGCAAGAGCGGAAACCCTGGTTGTTACGTGCTATCAACAGCGTGGGCCGATACATTGACACTATGACGGTCAGGGGCATTGACCAGCGATACATCGAAGTGCCGAAGAAGCCCTGGCAGGTCGTGCTGAAGTACCACACCAACGACATGGACCTCAGAGCCACGTCGAAGCTGTCGAAAGAGCACATGGCTGCCAGGGGGCTCTACGGAGAACTCAACTGGGAGTCACTCTTCCAGCCGACCTCGTCACAGTCATTAGGTGCATGGGTGGGCTATCGCGGCTACGGACTGGGCTACTCCTTCTCCATTAGCCGTTCTAAGGGAAGCAACTGGTCTATCGGTGCTACAGGAACCAACTACGGCATCAACCTGCGCAAGCGGAGTTTCTCGACCAACGAGCTGTCTGCCTCCATCTGGGGATATGACGACAACGGCCCTATGGAAATCAACGAGTCTATAAAGACATGGCAACCCATTGACGTCAAGACAGCCATCTTCGATGCCTACTATATGCTCAACGGCAAGCACTTTTCCTATGCCGCTGCCTACGACCAGTCGGTCAACCAGATACGTTCTGCCGGCTCGCTCATGTTCGGCATCATGTGGTACCAGACGTCCATCGACTATTCTGCACGTCAGAACGCCCTGCTCATTCAGCTCCTTGGCGATATAGGCCGGGTGAAGATTCACGAGGGTAGCATTGGCGCAGGCTATGCCTACAACTGGGTGCCCGTCAAGAACGTGCTTGTCAACATTACGGCCATGCCGATGATTACACTCTACAGCCGCTCGAAGAGCTATCTGTACGACTCTAACTACGACGTGTTTATCGACGAGGACGAGGTGTCGCCTACGGGCAAGAAAGCCGTACCTGACGATTACTCTTGGCTTGACGATGTCACCCTTGAGGAAAAAGGAACCAACGTTGACTACGGCCACGTGACGTTCAACATCGATGCCCGCATGTCCATCGTTTGGAACTTCGGTCGCTACTTCCTGAACGTCTATGGGCAGCTGAACCACTTCCGCAACACCATTGACGACAGTAAAATCAGGCTAACAGACTGGTACGTCAACGCTTCATTAGGATTCAGGCTATAAGTTATATTCAAATAAACAAAAAACAACTATGAGGAAATTACTATTATCAACTGCTATTGCTTTAGCAACCTCGCTGACGGCATCAGCACAAACCGTCAAGGCAACTATTCATGCCGACCAAGGAAAGAACAAGATTAACAAGGAGATTTACGGACAGTTCTCTGAGCACCTGGGCAGCTGCATCTATGGCGGTCTCTGGGTGGGCGAAGGCTCTCCTATACCCAATATTAACGGCTACCGCAAAGACGTTTTCGAGGCACTGAAGAAACTGCAGATTCCCGTGCTGCGCTGGCCGGGCGGATGCTTTGCCGACGACTATCACTGGATGGACGGCATCGGGCCGCGTGAGAACCGCCCCTCGCTGCGTAACAACAACTGGGGTGGCACCATCGAGGACAACTCCTTTGGTACACACGAATTTCTGAACCTTTGCGAAATGCTGGGTTGCGAACCTTACATCAGTGGTAACGTAGGATCCGGTACGGTAAAGGAAATGGCTCAATGGGTGGAGTACATGACCAGCGACGGCGATACGCCCATGGCCCGTCTGCGCCGTCAAAACGGCCGCGACAAGGCTTGGCACGTCAAGTACTTCGGCATTGGCAACGAAGCCTGGGGATGCGGTGGCAACATGACACCCGAATACTACAGCGACGAGTATCGGAAGTTCAACACCTACCTGCGCGACCAAGGTCAGAACAAGCTCTATCGCATTGCCTCAGGAGCCAGCGACTATGACTACAACTGGACCGAGGTGCTCATGAAGAAAATCGGCACCATGATGCAGGGTATAAGCCTACATTATTATACTTGCTCCGGATGGGACGGTCCCAAGGGTTCGGCCATCAACTTCGACAACGACCAATACTACTGGGCGCTGGGCAAGTGTCTGGAGATTGAGGAAGTTATCAAGAAGCATAAAGCCATCATGGACGAGGCTGACCCCGAAGGCAAGATTGGCCTGCTGGTCGATGAGTGGGGCACTTGGTGGGACGAAGAGCCTGGCACCATTCCCGGTCACCTCTATCAGCAGAACGCCCTGCGCGATGCCTTTGTAGCAGCACTTTCGCTCAACGTGTTCCACAAATACACCGACCGCGTGAAGATGGCCAACATTGCTCAGGTAGTCAACGTTCTGCAGTCCATGATTCTTACAGACCAGGAAGGCACGGGCCACATGGTACTCACTCCGACCTATCACGTCTTCGAGATGTACACCCCGTTCATGGAGGCTACTCACCTTCCGCTCGACTTGGACAGCGAAGTTATTGCTGTCAGCAAGGAATATTATAAGGAGAAGAAGGGTGCCCGCGATGCCGGTTACCGTCCCTGTCCCCTACTCTCTGCCTCTGCTGCAAAAACTAAGGATGGCAGCATCGTGCTGGCTATTACCAACGTCAGCCTGGATAAGGACAAGGCTGTCGAGTTCCAGATTCCCGGTTTCACGGCCAAGAGCGTAACCGGTCGCATTCTTACCTCGAAGCGCGTTGATGACTACAACGACTTCAAGCATCCCGACGTAGTTGCTCCCAAGGAGTTCAAGGATGCTAAGCTGAACAAAGGCGTACTCTCGTTGAACGTGCCCGCAAAGTCTCTCATCGTACTGACACTGAAATAACAATTATTTATAAAACCCTAAATTCAATAAAGTAATGAACGACAACAAAGTAATGAATCGCGCAGCTGATAACATTCGTATCCTGGCTGCCGCAATGGTTGAGAAAGCTAAGTCTGGCCACCCCGGCGGTGCCATGGG
>DGTH01000174.1:0-4119 GCA_002393705.1 Prevotella sp. UBA4341
ATGAACCAGATACACCCCTTAGCAGTAGTTGACCCCGAGGCACAGCTCGGCGACGGCAACGTAATAGGCCCCTTCTGCGTCATTGACAAGAACGTTGTAATGGGCAATAACAACAAGTTACTGAACAGCGTTACCATACACTACGGCGCACGCATTGGCTCGGGCAACGAGTTCTTCCCCGGAGCCAGCATATCGACCAAGCCGCAGGACCTGAAGTTCAAGGGCGAAGACACCACCTGCGAGATAGGCGACAACAACTCCATCCGCGAGAACGTCACCATCAGCCGTGGCACGGCATCGAAGGGAAAGACGGTTGTCGGTAACGGCAACCTGCTCATGGAGAATATGCACATAGCCCACGACTGCGTCATCGGCAACGGCTGCATCATCGGCAATTCGACGAAGTTTGCCGGCGAGGTGGTGGTCGATGACAACGCCATCATTTCGGCCGAGGTGCTGGTTCACCAGTTCAACAACATTGGCGGCTACGTCATGGTACAGGGCGGCACGCGCACCAGTCAGGACATTCCGCCATACGTCATTGCCGGCAAGGAGCCCGTACGCTATGCAGGTGTCAACCTGATAGGCCTGCGCCGCCGTGGCTTCAGCAACGACGTCATTGAGGCCATTCACGATGCCTATCGCATCATCTATGCACAAGGCGTGCTGAAGGACGGCATAGCCGAGGCTCGTCTGAAGTACCCCGACTCGAAAGAGGTGGACTACATTTGCACGTTCATAGAGAACTCGAAGCGCGGCATCATCAGATAGTGAAGCGTTGACCACACTCATCGTCATTACCGGTCCTACTGCCGTGGGCAAGACACGGCTCACCATTGACGTAGCCCGACACTTCGGGGTACCCATTATCAATGCAGACTCGCGCCAGATATTCCGCGAGCTACAAATAGGGACAGCCGCCCCCACAGCCGAAGAACAGGCCCAGGCAGAGCACCTCTTCGTAGGAACCAAAAGCATACATGACTATTATAACGCCTCCATGTTTGAACAAGACGTGCTAAGGTGTATTGAAGGCAAACCGCTATCGCTGATGAGTGGCGGATCGATGATGTATATAGACGCCGTGTGCAACGGCATAGACGACATACCCACCATCAGGGACGACATACGCCTCATGATGAAGCAACGCTTAGAGGCCGAGGGACTGGAGGCGCTCACCGAAGAGTTGCGCCGGCTGGACCCCGAACACTATGAGGTTGTTGACAGGAAGAACACGAGGCGCGTGTTGCACGCCTTGGAAATCTGTCACCAGACGGGCAAGACCTATACCTCGTTCCGCAAGCAACAGAAGCAGCAGCGCTCCTTCAGAACCATCAAGATAGGGCTGAACCGCCCGCGCGAAGAACTCTACGAACGTATTAACCGGCGAGTGGATCAGATGATGGAGCAAGGACTGCTTGGGGAGGCAGAACAGCTGTACCCCCTGCGTCACCTGAACGCACTGAACACGGTGGGCTACAAGGAGATGTTTAACTATATGGACGGTGTCTGGACACTACCCGAAGCCGTAGAACGCATCAAGGGCAACACGCGACGCTACGCGCGCAAACAGCTGACGTGGTTTAAGCGCGACGAAAGCGTAAGGTGGTTTCACCCTGACGATGAAGAAGCAATACTGAAAGAAATTTCCTCAACGATATGAAAGAATTATTTGCCAAAGCATGCCGCTATCCGGCCAAAGCGTGGAACTGGTATAAAAGATTGTATAAAGGGAGAGCATGGTACATCAAGACAGCCGTTGCCTTCGTGTCGCTCATTGTGGCTTTCCTGTTGTATCTGGGAGCCGTCGATATCAACTTCCTCTGGTTGTTCGGCAAGTCGCCGGGCTTGAGTACCATCAAGAACCCCGTGACGGCTCAGGCATCGGAAATATACAGTGCCGACGGACAGCTCATTGGCAAATACTTCAGCGAAAACCGTACGCCCGTCAACTTCGAAGATGTGAACCCCGTCTTCTGGGATGCCCTCATCGCTACAGAAGACGAACGCTTCTTCCAGCACTTCGGCATTGACTTTGGCGGTGTCGTAGCAGCTGCCAAGGACTACATCGTTCACCACGACGCCCGTGGAGCATCGACCATAACACAGCAGCTGGTAAAGAATATGTTTCGCGTGCGTACGCAGTACTCCACAGGACTATTGGGCTACATACCTGGCGTGAAGATCATCATCATGAAAAGCAAAGAGTGGATAACGGCTGTGAAGATTGAGATGCTCTTCGACAAGAAGGAAATCCTGACCATGTATGCCAACACCGTTGATTTCGGTTCGAACGCCTACGGCATCAAGACTGCCTGCAAGACCTACTTCGGCAACAAGCCGAGCGACCTCACTGCCGACCAGGCTGCCATCCTCGTAGGCATGCTCAAAGCCACGACTTACTACAATCCCCGCATCAACCCCGAGAACTCGCTCAAGCGCCGCAACATCGTGCTCAACAACATGCTGGAGCACGGCAACCTGAGCAAAGAAGCTTTCGACACACTGAAGGTGAAGCCCATCAAGCTGAACTACAGCGTGGAGAACAACTACGACGGGCAGGCACTCTACTTCCGCGAAGCCGTAGCCAAGGAACTCAGAGAGTGGTGCGACGACAACGGACTGGACCTCTACACCAGCGGACTGAAGATTCATACCACCATCGACTCGCGCATGCAGAAGTTTGCAGAAGAAGCAGCCCGAAAGCAGATGAAGCAGGTACAGCAGAACTTCAATGCCCACTGGAGCGGCATGAACCCCTGGCGCAACGAGCGACAGGAGGAAATGCCCCACTTCATTGAGGATATTGCCAAGCGACTGCCGTACTACCAATTCCTCATGCAGAAGTACAACCAGAATGAAGACTCCGTCAACTACTATCTGAACCTGCCACATAAAGTGAAGCTGTTTGACTACGAAAACGGCACCATCGAGAAGGAGATCAGCACGCTCGACTCCATCCGCTACATGGTCAGCTTCATGCATTGCGGTTTTGTAGCCATGGAGCCTAAGACGGGTCACGTCAAGGCCTGGGTGGGCGACATCGACTTCACACACTGGAAACAGGACAAGGTGACCGCCAAACGACAGCCCGGTTCTACGTTCAAGCTGTTTGTCTATACAGAGGCTATGAATCAAGGACTTACTCCCTGCGACGTACGACGCGACGAGTTCTTCTCCATGAAGGTGACCGACCACGGGAAGACTACCACCTGGACACCCACCAACGCAAATGGCAGATACTCCGGAGCTGACATGCCACTGAAGAGTGCCTTTGCACAAAGCGTCAACACGATTGCCGTGAAGCTGGGACAGGAAATGGGCATTAACCGCATAGCCCGCACTGCCCACGACATGGGCATTGAGAGCCAGCTCGACCCGACCCCCTCGTTAGCCTTAGGCTCAAGCGACGTGAAACTGCTGGAGCTGGTCAACTCGTACGCTACCGTAGCCAACGACGGCATGCGCCACACCCCCGTGCTGGTGACAAAGATTGAGGACCGCGACGGCAACGAGATATACACCGCACCCGACGAAGAAAAACAAGCCATCCCCTACCGTAGCGCCTACCTCATGCAGCAGATGCTCATGGGCGGCATGCGCGAACCCGGCGGCACAAGCATGAGCCTCTGGGGCTATGTGGGAAACTATCTCGACACCGACTTCGGCGGAAAGACCGGCACCTCCAACAACCACTCTGATGCCTGGTTCGTAGGTGTCAGCCCCAACCTGGTGGCAGGAGCCTGGGTGGGTGGCGAGTATCGCAGCATTCACTTCCGCACGGGTGCCCTGGGTCAGGGCTCACGTACAGCACTGCCCATCTGCGGCCTGTTCTTCCAGTCTGTTCTGGGCGACCCAGCCTTCAAGCAGTATCGGGGCAAGTTTGCTCCGCCACGCGACGGTGTGAATGCCAGCATGTACAGCTGCCAGGGTGTCTATTTCAACCCCAGCGATTCTGACTCCATCTTCGTAGATAGCTTAGACGTCAACGAGATACAGTTGGAGGGTGAGGAAATACCGGCCGAAGAGGCTGTGCCTACTGAGAGTGAAACACCAGAAGAGGTAGGCAACACCCCCGCACCCAAGGAGAATGCAGACGCAAGGAAACCGGAATAAGAA
>DGTH01000174.1:4284-5951 GCA_002393705.1 Prevotella sp. UBA4341
GGTTAGCTCTCAAGCAGTGAGAGACTGACCTCGCCCTTGAAAGAAATCAGGATTTCCACCTGATAACAACTGGCGGCATTCGGCGTGCAGAGCGTAGCATTGAAATGGAAGCCCGCAGCGTCGGCCGACGCGTACTCCACATTGCTCAGAATAGCCTTTTCGATAAAGTCAGCAGGAATGAACTTGACGAACTCCTGCTTCTTGAAGTTTTTACCAAAGATACGGGCATTGCCGTGGAACACGCTCAAATGCACGTTATTGTCGTAATACACATTGCTTACCTCAACACCGTCGTCGTTGTAAGCCGTTGAGAGCACCTTATACTTTGTCGGGCTGATAGCCACATAGCAATGGTAACGCTCACTACCGTAGTTGACCACCGTGTCGCGCTTGGTCATTTCGGTGATGGTGAGCACCTCAGGACGCTTGCCCGTGAAGTTCAGCGAGTCAGCCTCTTCCTGACTTTTCACCAGCTTGATGGTGTCGCCGTTCTGATTTTCAAACCAGAACGTGTATTCCGTCTGCTTGACCAGCGGGTATTTCGAGACCTGCTCACCAATGACCAACGTGTCAGATATAATCTTGAAGTAAGCCGGCTGGCTCGTCGAGTCCGGATAGAAGATGGTGTCGCCTTCCACTTTGAAAACCACATTGTCCGTTTCCTGGTCAACCCATATTCCCTGAAACAGACTCTTAGCCTTCGCGCTCTCAACCGCAGCGTCCGAGGAAGTAGGCTCTTTCTGCTTGCACCCCGTAAGGAGCACAAGCAGAAGAGCAAATGTGGTAAGCAAAGAAACTCTCATCTTTCTCTGACTGTTTTGTTATTTACCAATGCAGTGATACTCAAAACCGTTCTCCTCCAGCTCCTCGCTGTCGAAGATGTTACGGCCGTCAATGACCAGCGGCTTTCTCATGGCTTTCTTGATGACGCCCCACGTAGGCAGGCGGAATTCCTTCCACTCCGTCAGGAGCAGCAACACGTCAGCATCGAGCACCGCATCGTACATGTCGTTACAATACGTTATCTTATCGCCTATACGCCGCTTACACTCCGGCATGGCCACGGGGTCGTAGGCGCGGATGGTGCAGCCAGCCTCCAAGAGCAAGCCTATCATGACCAGGGCCGTCGATTCGCGCATGTCGTCGGTCTCCGGCTTGAAGCTGAGGCCCCACATGGCTACAGTCTTGCCCTTCAGGGCCTCCTTAGAGCCAAACGACTTGATGAGTTTTTCGAAGAGAACGCTCTTCTGCTTCTCGTTGACACGCTCCACGGCTTTCAGCACTTCCATGGAGTAGCCGTTCTGGTCGGCCGTCTTAATGAGTGCTTTCACGTCCTTGGGGAAACAGGAGCCGCCATAGCCACAACCGGCATAGAGGAACTTCCGGCCAATGCGGGTGTCGGCACCAATGCCCTGACGCACCATGTTGACGTCGGCCCCTACCCTTTCGCAGAGGTTGGCAATGTCGTTCATGAACGAAATACGGGTGGCCAGCATGGAGTTGGCAGCATACTTGGTCATCTCGGCAGACGGAATGTCCATAAAGATGACGCGGAAGTTATTAATCAGGAAGGGCTTGTAGAGCTTGGTCAGCACCTTCTTGGCGTGTTCGCTCTCTACACCGACGACCACGCGGTCGGGCGACATGAAGTCCTTGATGGCATTACC
>DGTH01000144.1 GCA_002393705.1 Prevotella sp. UBA4341
GTTTATATGAGGCCTATAAGAAGACAGACACGCGTCCCGACGGCTATGTGCGCGACTGGTATTCGAACGTCACCAACTTCCGCCACTGCATAGACAACAAGGGCAGCTACTCGAAGGAGGGCGACATGTATAACCGTGAGCACTCGGTGCCTCAGAGCTGGTTCAGCGGCTCGGGCATCAAGTCGGACATTGTACACGTGCTGCCTACCGACGGCTACGTCAACAACCGCCGCTCCAATTACCCCTTTGGTGAGGTGAAGAGTGCCACTTACACGTCGGCCAATGGCTACAGCAAGCTCGGCTCGTGTGCTACCGAGGGTTATTCGGGCACCGTGTTTGAGCCTAACGACGAGATAAAGGGTGACATTGCCCGTATATACTTCTATATGATTACGCGCTACGAGAGCACTTGCGGCTCGTGGGGCCACGATGTGTTCACCAACACCTATCCCGGACTGACCCGGTGGACGCTCAACATGATGATGCGCTGGTCGAAGCAGGACCCTGTGGATGAGCGCGAGATTGAGCGTAACAACGCGGTCTATGAGGTGCAGGGCAACCGTAACCCCTACGTCGATTACCCCGGACTGGAGGAATACACCTGGGGCGACAAGGTGGGCGTGGCCTTCAGCTACGATAACTTCGAGGGTGCAGAGATTGATCCGAGCTATGTGCACGAGCCGGTATTCTCGCATACGGGCGGTACGTTTGTGCAGTCGGTAGAGGTGACGATGAGCACCAATACTGCCGGTGCCGACATCTATTACACGACCGACGGCAGCGATGCCACGCCTCGTGCCACGCTTTACACCGGAGCCATCACCATAACGGAGACGACGACGCTGAAGGCTGTTGCCGTGAAGGGTGACAACATGAGCCGTCAGACTTCGGCCACGTTCACCATTGTGGAAGAAGACCCCACCCAGCCTGTTGAAACGGGCGACGTGGTGTTCTATGAGTCGTTCGACGAGTGCGACGGCGTGGGCGGCAGTGGTACCAACTGGCAGGATGCCAGCGGCACGTTTGAAGCCGACAACGACGGATGGCAGTACAGCGGAGCCTTTGCCGGCAACCAGTGTGCCCGCTTCGGTTCCGGCAGCAAGTCGGGCATTGTCTCTACTCCGCAGATTACGTTGACATCGGCTACCTCGACGCTGACCTTCATGGCAGCTCCTTACAACAACGACGGCACGTCGCTGAAGTTAGAGGTGGAAGGCTCGGGCGTGACGCTCAGTGAGAGCGACCTGACGATGACGACAGGGCAGTGGACTCCCTTTACCATTACGCTGACGGGTAGGGGCACCATCCGCCTGAAGTTCACGCCTGCCAAGCGTTTCTTCCTCGACGAGGTGCTGATTGTGCCCAACAGCGGACCGGAAACGGGGATTGACAACGTTAACCCTAACGCTAACCTCAACGCTCAACACTGGTTCACCCTGGACGGCCGCATGCTGCCAGGCGTGCCGACGAAGAAGGGAGTCTATATTGTGAATGGTAAAAAAGTAATTGTAAAATAACACAATCAAAAAGAATAGTAATGAAGAAACTTTTAATGGCATTATCGCTGCTGTTGGTGACAACGGCAGCGATGGCTGTGCCTGCCAAGCCGGGCTTATGGCGAACAATAACACTCAGTAACGGCACCCAGGTCAGGGTGCAGATGGTTGGTGACGAACACGGTCACTGGCTGCAGGACGCTCAGGGCGCTTGCTATGTAAATAATAATGGTACCTATGAGACGGCCGACCTGCAGGAGCTGCAGGAGCGGCGAATGGCTCGCATGGCAGCCAGGAAGGCACCGCGACAGGCCATTACCGCCTCTACGGCCGACGGCTTGGGAGCCTTCGGCACGATGAGCATGGGTGCCGTGCCCAGCATTGGCGAATACACCATCCCCGTGGTGATGGTGCAGTTCTCTGACCTGAAGTTCAAGAACACTACGACGGTGGAGAAGATGATGCGCTACTACAACGAGGAGGGCTACCACGACGAGGAGCTCTGCGTGGGTTCCGTTCGCGACTACTTCATAGAGCAGAGCGGCGGTCAGTTTGTCCCCACCTTCGAGGTGGTGGGCATTGTGACGCTCTCTAAGTCGTACAAGTACTACGGACAGAACGACCTTCAGGGCAATGACAAGAACGTCGATGAGTTGCCGAGGGATGTCATTGCGGCTGCCGTCGAGCAGTTAGGCGCAGACTTCAGCCCCTATGTGGTGCCTGCCGGCGACAGCAACCATCACGACGGCGTGCCCCTGCTGGCCATGTTCTATGCCGGACGTGGCGAGGCTACCGAATATTATAATGGCGAGAACTACCTCTGGCCCTGCGAATGGGATGCCGAGGAGGACCCCATCGGCGGTGGCGACTATGCCGGCGTACACTTCAACTCGTTCTTCATTGGCAACGAGCTGGCCAGTGGTGGCGGCAGCCTCATGGGCATGGGCGTGTTCTGTCATGAGTTCGGTCATGCGCTGGGTCTGCCCGACTTCTATTGTACTAATGACTCTTACAGCAATGACGACCCCTTCGGACTCTGGTCAATCATGGACTCGGGTGCTTACGCTGACGACGACTCGCGTGCTCCCTCGGCCTACAACGCCTACGAAAAGAGCTACTTAGGCTGGTTAGACCTGCCCGAGCTGAACTACGAGGAGAGCGAGGTGGTGCTGGCATCGCCTGAAGGACTGGGCGTGGGCTCAGCCGTCATCGTGCGCAATAGTAACACGGAGACGTTCATCCTTTCGAACCATCAGCCAAGCACCTTCTTCTCAGAGTATTACGGTGCTGGTGTGCTGGTCATCAGAGTGGCCTACAGCCAGAGCGCCTGGAACAACAACACGCTGAACAATACGAAGTCGAAGAAGCGTGCCTGTGTGCTGACGGCCGACGGTAAGACGATGGATTACTCTGCCAGCAGAACGA
This sequence comes from Prevotella sp. UBA4341, assembly GCA_002393705.1. Lineage (GTDB taxonomy): Bacteria > Bacteroidota > Bacteroidia > Bacteroidales > Bacteroidaceae > Prevotella. Next base: position 2,922 of record DGTH01000144.1, read on the forward strand.
ACCTCTACGGCGTTTCCAAGACGGATATCGGTTCGCTGAAGACCTACAGCGGCTCAACGCTGGACATGGGCATCAAGAAGGTGACGGTCAATGACGACGGCACCATTACCCTGGCGCTGAACGAACAGAGCGGCGACGATCCCGATGACCCTGACGACCCCACACCCGTTGAGCCGACACCGGAAGGTGCCCTGTTCCATGAGTCGTTTAACGACTGTAGCGGAAAGGGCGGTAACGACGGACAGTGGAGCGGCAAAATAGCCAACGCAACGCTTACGACTGACAACACTGGCTGGGAGTCGGAGAATGCTTACGGAGCCTATAAGTGTGCAAAATTTGGAACAGGTAGAAAGGATGGCCTGGCCACCTCGCCTGCATTCACCGTCAACGGCGAGGCTACGCTCACGTTCCGTGCCGGTGCGTGGTATGCTGCTGGCGACGGCAACGTCCTCACCGTCTCGGTGCCTGAAGGCTTCACCATTACTGCTGAAGATGTGACGCGTGGCAGTGCCACCAACGAGGTGGAGCTGACGATGGTGAAGGGTGAGTTTACTGACTACAAGCTGACCATTTCGGGTACGGGTAACCCACGCCTCACCTTTGCTGCCCAGAAGGGTCGCTTCTTCCTCGACGAAGTGCTGGTAATGCCTGTCGGCGGAACGGAAACGGGGATTGACAACGTTAACGCTAACGTTAACCCTAACGCTCAACACTCAACCCTCAACGCTCAACACTGGTTCACCCTCGACGGCCGCATGCTGCCAGGCGAACCCACGCAGAAGGGTGTCTATATTTATAAAGGTAAAAAGGTAAAAAAGTAAAAAGGTAAAAAAGAGAGGAACCCTGCACGGCGAGGTTCCTCTCTTTCACTTTTTCACCTTTTCACTTTTTCACCTTCTCGCCAACCGTTCCAGCAGTTCCTGCACTACTTGCCAGATGTCCTCGATGGTCTTCAGCTCCACACGCTCGCTGGTGGAGTGGGGCTCCACGATGCGCGGGCCGATGCTCGCCATCTCTATGCCCGGGAACTTCTGAATGAAAAAGCCTGCCTCTAATACGAAGTGCATGGCCACCATGCGCGGACGCCAGCCTAAGACATCCTGGAACGTGTCGCTGGTCAGCTGCAGGAAGTCCGAATGCTGGTTCTCCTGCCAGGCGGGGGCCGACATGATGACCTCCGACGTGGCTCCCTGACTGGTGAACACGTCGGCTATCTCCTTGCGCAGCGTCTCCATGTCAGCATCAATGAAACTGCGGGTGTGCGTCGAGACGAAGATATGGTCCTCTTCGGTCACGATGCGCCCCACGTTGTTCGATGTCTCGACGGTGTCCTTCATTGCCTCGCTCATCTTTACCACGCCCTGCGGCGTCTGCTCAAGACAGCTCATCAGCGTCTCGATGGCCTCGCGGTCTATGACCGTTTCCTGGGGCTCGCACTTGGTGATGGTGCAGTGGATGTTGGGGTCGTTCTGCCCGTATTCCTCACGCAGCCATTCGTTCATGCTGGCCTCCTGCTCCTTCACAAACTCTGCGGCTTCGCCCGAAGGCACGCAGAGCGTCAGGTCGGCCGTCGAGGCGATGGAGGCGTTGGCCTCGCCGATGTGGAGATCGGCCACGTCGAAGTCGTACTCGTTATAGATGGCAGCCAACAGAGCCCATGCAGGCACCACGGCACTGCAACGGCCCTTGTTGATGTCAACGCCGGAGTGACCGCCCAGTCCGCCTTCAAAGCGAATGTGGAACCAGCGGTGCTTGCCTGCGGGGGCGGGCACCCGCTTCATGGGAATGCGGTGGAACTGCAGACAGGCGCCGGCAGCTCCGGTGGTGATGGTGTCGTAGTCCTCAGAGTCTAAGTTGATGACCTTGCGCCCGCGGATGAAGTCGGTGGAGAGGTTCGAGGCGCCCGACATGCCGTCTTCCTCGTTGGTGGTGGTCATCACCTCTATGGGGCCGTGTACGATGCTGTCGTCCTCGAGTATGGCCAGTGCCATGGAGAGGCCGATGCCGTTGTCGGCTCCTAACGACGTGCCGCGGGCCTTCATCCATCCGTCTTCCACGTAGGCCTGGATGGGGTCGGAGAGAGGGTCCTTCATGCCCACGCAGACCATGTCCATGTGGTTCAGCAGTACGATGGGCTCTGCCGCCTCATGCCCCGGCGTGGCCGCTTTGCGTATCACCACGCAGTTATGTTCGTCACGCTCATAGTCCAGGTTCAGCCTTTCGGCAAACTGGCAGAGATAGTCAGCCACACGCTCCTCGTGGTGCGAGGG
>DGTH01000149.1 GCA_002393705.1 Prevotella sp. UBA4341
TTCCAGTAGCGGCGGGGCATGTCGTTGAGCTGCTTGCGCGGATTCATGCGCTCACGAATGCAGATGGCCTTGAAGTAGGTACGCCAGAGGTCCTGGAACAGCTGGTCGTTCTCACTGAGCAGGTCGTCGCGCAACCGGCCGTCCTCCAAGGAGAAGGGCAATGAGGACTCGTCTTCGAAGGTGATGCGCAGGAGCCCCCTCCTAACCTCCCCCTTGGGGACGGGAGCGTCGTGATGAGCATCAGCTGCGGGAGTATAGTAATAGCCGTACTTCCGACGGGCATCATAGATGAGGAAGGGCTGGTCGTTGAAGCGGTCCTGAAAATGGTCGATGACGAGGGGCAGCACGTTGTTGTCAGGCGAGACAACACCCAAGTAGGTGCCGTCCTTAGCCTTCTGGAAGCGCAGGAACTGCTTCATGCGGAGCTGTTCGTGGGCTACGCGGCGGGCAGTATTCGTCACATAGAGCACGTCAGGGTCAGTGAAGTCCCGTTCGTTTACACCCTGGAACACCTTATATATATAGTGGAACATAGGCGTGTAGAGTTCTTTCGACTCCGACAGCCATGCCACGGTGAGCATGCGCAGCGCCTCTTTCGACATTTTCTTCTCCAATCCGCGCCACACGCGCCCTGCCTTGTCGTCAGCCGTCACCACGTGGTGCTCCGCGTCACAGAACATAGGCAGCACGTCGCCCTCGCCCACCAGCTCCTCAGGCTGCTGGCGGAGGGCATAGGCGTCGAACACTGCCGTGAGCACGCCATCCATCGTACGGTCAAAGATATAGACAAGCATTTCACTGCAAAGGTAACACAAACGGAGGGAAACACCAAGGAAAAAGCATTTTTTATTCCTGTATTGTTAACTGGTGCAAACAACTATTTAAAGGGTTTAAGCAAAGCGTGTAACTACGAAAAATAGTTGCACACTTTGTTTTTTTTAGTTACATTTGCCCCCAGATATTCGATGCATTGCAGGGACGTGTAATTGTGCAATACGTCATCAACGAGGACGGCTCTATCAGCGATGCACATATCATCCGCGGAATAGACCCTCAATTAGACAAGGAAGCCTTGCGCATCATCAACTCCATGCCCACGTGGAAGCCAGGCATGCAAGACGGAAAACCTGTAAAGACAAGATGGAACACACCCGTCAGCTTTACTTTCATTCTCCCTGCGGAAGAACAACAACCAATTCATAACAACAATGAAGAAACTAACGAATAAGGAACGTGAAATCATGGAACTGTATTGGCAACACGGCCCCATGTTTGTGCGCGAACTGCTGGAATACTACGCCGAACCACGGCCGCATTTCAACACACTGTCAACCACTGTGCGCAAGCTGGAGCGCGAAGGGTATCTGGACCACAAACAATACGGCACTACGTTCCAGTACTTCGCCGTCATCAGCGAGGAGGACTACGCCAAGCACAATATCTGCCAGTTAGTAGATGATTACGTAAAGGACTCTTACAAGGGGCTGGTGTCGAGCTTCCTGAAAGAAGAACGCATCTCGGCTGACGAACTGCGTGAGCTGTTGGCACAAGTCGAGGAATACGAAAAGTCGCAAAGCGTATGACCGAATACCTGTATTACAACCTGCATGTAGCGGTTCTGATAGCGGTGTTCTATATGTTCTACCGGCTACTCATTGCCAAAGAGAGCTTCCACCGGCTGAACCGCATCGTGCTCATCGGGACTGCCGTGACCTCGTTCGTGCTGCCGCTGTGCGTGCTGACCTTTCACCAGACGGTGGAGGTGTCCGTCTCCAATGCGCCGGAACCTCACGAGCCCGTCCTAATGATGCCTGACGAAACCGTGAAAGGCACCGCCTTTCCCATGACAGCACCTACGACCTCCGAACCGTTCGACTGGTCCTTGGTCGTCCTGACTATTTATGTAGCAGGCGTGCTATTTGTGCTGGCAAGGATGTGTCTCTCGCTGTGGCGCATGAACAGACTCATCAAGAGCTGCCAGCTCATCCCCTTGGAGGAAGCAGACATCCCATACCTCGATGCCCTGTTGGTGCTCGAAAAGGCATATCTGGCCGTTTCCGACAGGCCCCTGTCACCATTCAGCTGGCGCAGATACATTGTCATGAGCCGTAAGGACTACGAGGAGGCAGACCCTGTCGTGCTGGCACACGAGTTAGGGCACATCATGGAGAAGCACTCCCGTGACATATTGCTCATCGAAGTGCTCACAGCCATGCAGTGGTTCAACCCTGCCATGTGGATGCTCCGCGCAGACTTGCGCACCATCCATGAGTACGAGGCTGACCAAGCCGTATTGAATCGCGGGTTCAATGCGGTAGAGTATCTGCATCTGCTTATCAAGAAAGCCGCAGGCTATCGGGGCTATTCGTTAGCCAACGGCATCATCAATAGTAACCTCAAAAAACGTGTAGAAATGATTATGAAACCCAAGTCAAGTCGCTGGCGCTGGTTGCGTCTGGCGTATATCATCCCTATTATTGCCGTCTCGCTCTATGCTACGGCGGAAACCCAAATAAACTATATACCCGCCCAGCAGGGTGAAGAGGACATCTGGAACCGGAAGCCCGTCACACAAAAGCCTCAGGATGTGGCCATACTCATTGACAAGAATGGGCATTGGCGCACCAGTGTACCTGTCGGCGCTGTCTATTCGTGGGTCGTAAACGGACGTTTAGTGGAGCATGCTCTTGTCACTGAGGATTCTTTCTGGCAATACCATAGCGGCGAGACAGGCGAAACAGTCGTCAGTCTTGACGGCGAGGAAATCTCCATGAACAACATTCCCTACGTTCCCGTTGAGACCATCAAGGAAGTACGTTATATACAAGGCGAAAGCCCGCGGCGGATAGAATTGTTCACGACAACAAAATCCCTGCTGTATGGACAGGATGGCAGCACGCTTCCTGCCACCTTCAAGGACAAGGTGCATGGCTGGGCAACCTTTGTGGTGACAGACATGGCAACGGGCCGGATGCTTGAAGGGGCTACCGTGACCATAGTCGAGACGGGGGCTGTGGCCAAGACCAATGCCGAAGGCTGGTGCGAAATGGAAATCTCAAAGGATGCCACCGTCAGTGTAGCGTACGACGGAATGGAGACGCAGACACGCCAGATCAAGAACGTGCACCCTTTGGCAGGAGGCTATTTCCGCATGAACAAAGTCGGGGAACCGATTTACTCTCAAAGGGACAGTTATTATGGCGGGTTACAGGAAGAGGCACAATTCCCTGGCGACATGAACCGGTGGATACAGCAGCACTCACGCTATGCCGGCAAGGAAAGACATATCAGTGTTGAGTTTGTGGTCAATGAGGATGGTTCCGTCAGTGGTGCACGGATTCATCAAGGTGTCAGCGCCGAACTGAATGCTGAGGCTTTGCGGCTGGTTAATGCTATGCCCCGCTGGAGACCTACCATCAAAGAGGGCCGCCCGGTGAAATGCCTGTGCTACGCTGATACCCACATAGGAACCCGTTAGTCGGACGTGCTCACTCCTCAAACTCCAGCGACAGCTGCTGCTCGGCGGCAATGCGCTTCTGCTGGGCCTTGCTGACGAGCAGGGGGCGCAGACGCTCAGGGTGCAGTTCGTTAATGCCGACGATGGGCACGGAATAGCCGTCGGTCAGCTCGCCACAGGTAATGAAGTACTTGGCTTTCTTCATCACCACGCCCATCTTCTTCAGGTGGTAGGAGGTGACGCGGCTGAAGCGGCGGGTGTTCACGATGAGCCATGCCGACTTGGTGCCGATGCCCGGCACGCGGAGTATGCGCTCATAGTCATCGCGGTTGATATCGACGGGGAACTGCTCGGGGTGACGCAATGCCCACGCTAACTTCGGGTCAACCTCCAAGTCGAGGTTCGCATGGGCTTCATCTACAATCTCCTCCACCTTGAAGTGGTAGAAGCGCAGGAGCCAGTCGGCCTGATAGAGCCGGTTCTCGCGTACCAGGGGCGGCTGCTTCAGCACGGGCAGCCGCTTGTCGTAGGTGTTCACGCTGATGTAGCCCGAATAATAGACGCGGCGCATGGTGGGCTGGCCATACAGGGCTGACGACATGTTGAGAATGTCGCGGTCGCTCTCCTGCGTGGCTCCCACAATCATCTGCGTCGATTGTCCGGCAGGCACAAAGCGTGGCGCATGGCGAAACTTCCGGCGGTCCTCCTTGTTCTCCAACACACCCTGCTGAATGAGCTTCATCGGCTGGAACACGCTCTTGTGGTCCTTGTCGGGAGCCAGCAGCTTGAGCGACTCCTCCTTCGGAATCTCTATGTTCACGCTCATGCGGTCAGCCCAGCGGCCCGCCTCGTTGAGCAGTTCCTGCGAGGCTCCGGGAATGGCTTTCAGGTGGATGTAGCCGTTAAAGCGGTGCAGGGTGCGCAGGTCACGCACGATGGCCGTCAGCCGCTCCATGGTGTAGTCGGGGTTACGCACGACGCCGCTGGAGAGGAACAGCCCCTCAATGTAGTTGCGGCGGTAGAACTCCATGGTGATTTCCTCCAGTTCCGTGACGGAGAGCGTAGCACGCTTGATGTCGTTCGAACGGCGATTGATGCAGTAGGCACAGTCGTACATGCAGTGGTTGGTCAGCATCACCTTGAGCAGCGAGATGCACCGGCCGTCGTCGGCAAACGAGTGGCAGATGCCCACACCGCCCACGGTGTTGCCCACCATGCCCTTCTTGCCGCCGCGCACTGTTCCGCTCGACGAACACGACACGTCGTACTTAGCCGACTCGGCCAGCACGCGCAGCTTCTCCATGACCTGGGCTGTCAGCATCTATTTTATTTTTGATTTACGGATTTTCGATTTACGATTTAATTGTTAGCGTTAGGGTTAACATTTCACCTTGCCTCCGCGTCGGTCTTGCGGATAAAGAGGTTGTCGTGGGCGGTCATGAGGATGTAGTTGTCGGCATCCTCCTGAAACACATCGGCCAGGATGGTGCCACGCTTCACGGTGCCGAAGAAGATGTCGGGCTTTCCGTCCTCATAGTTCTCACGGTACAGGGGTGTCTCTTCCTTCGTCGCCACGAGCACACGCTGTCCGTTGCCGCTGTACCAGTTCTGACTGCCCACATACTTGGTGTAGCACCAGCCCGTCACGTTGCCCACACTGACCTGGGTCCACTTGCCCTGCTGGCCGCGCCAGATGCCGTTGCCCAGTCCGTGGTTGAACATCCAGAGTTTTTCCACAATCTTTGCCTTGGCCGACGGGCGTTGACGCACGTTGACGAATCCGTCGTCCGACGTGGCATACACTACGGTCAGCACATCCTGTGCCCACAGCGAGCCGCACACCATGAGTGCAGCCATAAACATCATGATTCTCCTCATTGTCTTTTTTTAAATTTAGCTGCTACAAAGGTACAAATAAGTGAGAACAATGCAAAAGAAAAATCGATTTTTTTGTTTGCATTGTCGAACGAGAGTACCTTCGACCAGCGGTCAAAGGTACAAATTTAATTGACAAAATCACCATATTCGTTGAAAAATTTTGGCAGAAAAGTGTGAAATGGCTAACTTTGCAGCAATATTAGGAAGTTAAACTAAACAAACGAAACGACATGATGAAAAGATTGTTATTGATCCTGATGACAATGGTGGGAGTCCTTGCGGCACAGGCCGATGACTACCCCTACCTGACGTT
>DGTH01000099.1:0-134 GCA_002393705.1 Prevotella sp. UBA4341
AGCTGCACACACTGCTGGAGCAGCTTTGGGGACGAGAGGTTCCCAAAACCGTAGGGATGTTTCCTCCGTTCCATACGGATTGCGGCAAGAACACCGTTGTTGGTGAGCATGTGTTCATCAACATGGGCTGCAAG
>DGTH01000099.1:249-5710 GCA_002393705.1 Prevotella sp. UBA4341
CGTCGTGCTGGCCACACTCAACCACGAACTTGACCCAGCCAAGCGCCAAAGCATGTCGTATGCCCCCATCCACATCGGCAAAAATGTCTGGATAGGAGCCAATGCCACCGTACTTGCAGGCGTGACCATCGGCGACGGAGCCGTAGTAGCCGCCGGTGCCGTAGTCACTAAGGATGTGGAGCCGAATATGGTTGTTGGTGGCGTGCCAGCAAAAGTTATCAAGAAAATAGAAGTGTAACAAAATACATACCCATAGATATATAACATGTACAGCCTGAATTATAAAGTAACCACCAGCACATGCGACAGCGAGGGACGTCTGAAGCTTTACTCCGCCCTGCAGATGATGCAGGACTGCTCTGAGATGTGGATTGACTCTGAGCCGGGTGTCAAACAGTTTTTTTCTAACCAGAACATGGCTCAACTCTTGGCCTCGCGTCAGGTAGAGGTTGTCCGCGTGCCGCAGTATAAGGAGGAACTCACCGTCACCAGTTCTGTCTATGGCATGAAGCCCATGTTCGGTTTCCGCAACACGTTTATCTACGACGCAGCGGGCCTGCCCTGCTACCGCACATGGAGCATGGGAGCCTTCGTTGATAAAGCCAACGGTAGGCTGAAGCGCGTTGATGATGCCACCATCAGCTCCATGCATCTGGAACCGCAGCTGCCCATGGACTACCGCGACCGCCGCATCATACTGCCCAAAAACGGTGCAGCCATGACGCTCGAGCCTGTCAAAGTGCTGCGTGCCGACATTGACTACAACCGCCACATGAACAATGCCAACTACGTCCGCATGGCCATGGAATTCCTGCCCCAAGACTTTCAGGTGAGAGGCCTGCGCGTGGAATACAGGGTGGCAGCAAAGTTAGGCGACGAACTCACCCCCACGCTCTATGAGATAGCGGGCGGGTGGATCGTCGCTTTATCCGTTGGCACCGATGTGTGCGCCATTATCGAGTTTACCTAAGTAGGGTGGGCTTGCCCCCCCCTCTCTTCTCTGGCGCTTCAGTCCACCTCAATTTATTTGAATGTGTACTCGGTGTAGTTGCCTTTTCGCTCGTTCATGCGAAGCCGGCGCATGGCTGACGTCTTGCTGTCTATCGTTAGCTCGAACGAGGTGAACAACTGGCGTTTCTTCTTGCCTTGAGGCGTAATGGTTATCAGCTTCTGTCCGTTCTTTGTAGTCACGCTTACTTCTTCGCCCTCGGGTATGGGCTGGTTGTTAATAACGGCCTTCAGCACCTCGTGGAACGTGGCAAACTGAGCATTCTTGCGGCTGTCCGTAGTGTGCTTCTTGCTGCCCATGGTCATCGTAAACTTGGTGCCCTCCATGATGAGCTGTTCCTTGCCGTTGTCGGTGGAGATGCAGATGTAGTCTGGCTTCCGCACGGTCATGCTGCCTGTACTCACTGCGTCCTGGCTGATGGCTGTACGGTGCTGCGTGCGCGTCACGTTTTGCGCTACGCTCAATGATAAGTGACAAATGATGAATGATAAAATTAAAATCAGTTTCTTCATAACTCTAAATTCTTTAACTCTTTAACTCCTAACTCCTAACTCCTAACTACGTATAAAGTCCTCCGTTGATGGAAATGACGTTGCCCGTAATGTAGCCAGCCTCCCTCGACGCCAAGAAGGCTACAGCGTGGGCCACCTCCTCGGGGGTGCCGAAGCGCTGGGCGGGAATCTGCTTGCGGAGTACTGTCTCGTCGAGTCCTTCGGTCATGTCGGTCTTGATGAACCCCGGTGCAACGGCGTTGACGGTGATGCCCCGGCGTGCTACCTCCTGGGCCAGTGCCTTCGTGGCTGCTATGATGCCACCCTTGGCGGCCGAGTAGTTGGTTTGGCCGGGCAGTCCCTTCAGTCCGCTGACGCTGGCCATGTTGATGATGCGTCCGAACTTATGGAGCTGCATGGCTGGCAGCAGCGGCTGGGTGACGTTGAAGAAGCCGTCCAGCGAGATGGCTACCACGCGGTGCCAGTCAGCCTCAGGCATGAGGGCCATCACGTTGTCGCGTCTGATGCCAGCGTTGTTGACTACCACCTCGATGTACGCGCCTTCGTGTTTGTTCTGCCAATCGGCCAGAGCCGTGCGAACCTGCTGGCTGTCGCTCACGTCAAAGGGCAGCAGTTCACCCTGTCCGTGGCAAAGCTCGAGCGTCTTCAGGGCTTCCTGCTCATTGCTCGCGTAGTTGATGATGACTTGGTAGCCCTCTTGGGCTAACCTTACTGCGACGGCTCGGCCTATACCGCGGCTACCGCCCGTTATCAATGCATACTTGCTGTTCATATCTTCATTCCTTTTATAATGTCTAATGTGTTAAATGCCGTCTTGGTTACTCCCTCCAGGCCGTGCAGTGCCAGGCTCTGGCCTGTCAGCAGAAGATTCTCCAGTGGCGTGCGTGGTGAGAGCATGGTCAGCAGAGGCTGTCGGCAGTCCTTCCTTACGCCAAAGGCCGAGCCGCAGGGAGTCAGGGTGTAGTCGCGCCACGTCAGCGGTGTGCTCGTGTAGCGTCTCTCCACTATGTTTCCAAGACCTGGCAGGACGCGTTCTGCCAGTCGGATGCAGTCGTCGGCTATGCGCTCCTTCTGCAGCTCGTATGTTTCGCCCCGCCGTCCTACCGTCGTGGCCTCCCATGGTTTGCAGAGGTTCCAGGCCATGGGGGTCAACAGGTCCAGCTGCCTTACGTGCTTACTGCCGTCTTCTGGTACCCGTGCACTGATCAGCACACCGCCTACGCCTTCTTCGTTCTCGTGAATGGTCCATACGTTCGGCTTGCGGAACACGTACTTGTTATGGTTGAAGTAGTCGAGGGCGCCGGGTTTCAGTACGAGTGAGGCGGTGAAGAGGCCAAAGGTGTTCTCCAAGGCTGCTATGCGTCGGCGGAACATGCCCTTGAGCCTGCTCGAGTCCTTCAGCCAGCCGAACGTCAGCTGTGGGTGTACGTCGCTGATGAAGAGTCGGCCTTCGAAAGTTTTGCCGTTCGGACAGCGTGCAGCCACAATGCGCCCGTCCTGCTCCTTCAGTTGGCTGACCTCCATGCCGCAGTAGATTTCGCCGCCGGCTGCCTGAATGTCGCTGACGAGCGAGTTGACAATCAGCTTGCCGCTGCCCTTGAGCCGCCAGCTGCTCTCAATGTAGCTGTCCAGCCCGTGGGCGTAGGTGAAGAGCGGCAGTGACTCGCGGCGCAGTTCCATGCGCATGGCGGCTGACGACACCACATTGACGAGCAGCGGGTCACGGAACAAACCGTTCAGGTAGTCGTAAGCGTTCACGGCGATGTAGCCCATGGCTTCCGCTCCGCTGCTGTGCGCCACGTCGTGGAGGGTCTTGACGTAGCTTCTCAGTGCCTCTCGCTCCTCCGGGAAACGTGCAGCCAGCGTCTTGACGAAGTGTTCGTAACCCTGGGCCAGACAGAAGGTTTCGTGGCCTATGGTGACGCGGTCAAAGCCGTCGGCATCTAACCGCTGCCAGGGCAGACTGAGCAGCCCCAGCTCCCCGAAGGCATCGTGGAGAGACTCCCCAGGAGCCAGTCCTCCCACGTAGTGTAGCCCGGTGTCGAAGTCCATGCCGCCCCGTCGGTAGCTTTGCAGGCAACCGCCGGGCGCGTGCTGACGCTCCAGCAGTGCCACGCTCCTGCCGCTCCTGGCCAGCTCTCGGGCACAGATGAGACCTCCCAGTCCGCTACCTATGACGACGACGTCGTACTTCATGAGTCATTTTTTCATAAATCACCGGCTGCACAACATAGGAGAGAATGATAGCCGATAGCAGTCCGACGAGTGTGGAGAACCCAACGCTGCGTATGGCGGGGTGGACGGCCAGCAACATGCTCCCCACCGTAACCAGCAAGGTGATGGCCGAGAGCAGGACGGCTGTCTTGTGGTAGCCCAACTGTCCGCCCGTCAGCCCCTGCATGACGAAGATGCTGTAATCCACACCGATGCCGAAGATGAATGTCGAGATAATGATGCTGATGAGGTTAAATTGTTGGCCAGCAAGGTTCATGGCACCCAGTACGATGAGCCAGCTCAGCAGGATGGGCATAAAGGCCAGCAGCGTGTGGCGCAGATTGAACCGGAACGACACCAGTAGTACCAGCAGCACAAAGCCCATGGAGAGCCACTGCAGACGGTCGAAGTCGCGGCTCATGGCCAGCAGCGTGTCAGTAGTATAATAATAGGTGTCAAGCACCAGCAGGGCAGGCTCCTTTGCTATGGCGTCGCAGATGCGTATGTAGTCACTCTCGCTGCTGCGTACGGAGTCGTTCTGGCAGCGTACGGAGGTGAAGCAGAGGTAGGTTCCGTCGTAAGAGCGCTCCATCAGCGTTGACTGGTAACCTGCGGGAATGAGGCCCGTCTCGTAGAGCGCGTCAGGGGCGTAGTCGGCTGTGGCTGCCTCAAAGAAGGGCTCGAAGGCTCCGGCCTCAAGGCCGGCGGCAGGAGCCGTTTCAGTTATGAGCCGCCGCACCTGCTGCAAACGCTCGTCGTTCCAGTAACGTTTCCATTTGTCAATGCGCTGTTGCTGTTCTGACAGAGGAACGAAAATCTGCCCTGTTGGCGTGTAGCTCTTCACCAGTCCTAACTGAGCGAGCGAGTCGAGTTTACGGCTCAGTGTGCCGAAGCCTGCCAGAGCCTCCTCCATGGTGCGTCCTTGGCTGGCAAAGTACTTGGTCTTGTCGCCGGTGTAGGTCTTGCTGCGTAGCAGCTCCTCAGAATGCAGCACCTCCGGGTGGTCATATCCCAGGTTGTGCATGTCGGCATCGAAGTGGGTGCCGCCCACGATGAAAGCGCCTACAGAGACCACGGCCAGTAGGCCGATGACGTAGAGCAGTGGCTTCTTTTGGTCGAAGGGGTAGTTGTTGATGCGGTCAATGAAACGTGGGAACCCGTCGGCCTTGGAGCTTAGCATCTGTGGCAGATAGATAAGCGAGAACAGCGTGGTGCCTAAAATGGCAAAGGCTGCGAAGAGTCCGAAGTCGCGCAGCAGGTCGGTCTCGATGAAGATGAGGGCCGAGAAGGAGCCAATGGTCGTCAGACAGCCCAGCAGCACGGGCTTCACCTGTTCGCGCAGCAGGGCCTCTCCGTCGCTCACGTACTGGTGGTGGGTCAGCACGTGGAGCACGTAGCTCAGCGCCACACCCAGCACGACGCCGCCAATGCCCAGTGCCAGTAGCGAGAATTCGCCCTTCAGCCAGTACATCATGGCCAGCCCGAACAGGGTGCCGAAGGCTACTGGCAGAAGTAGCAGTGGAATGGCAGACCAACGGCGGAAGCAGACCAGCAGGAATACCAGCACCAGGACCAGGGCTCCGGCTATGGTGGTGGTCAGGTCGTGCTTGATTTGCGTAGCGTTGTAGTAACCGCTGGCTGGCGTGCCGTGGTAGCTGATGCGCACGCCGGGGTGCGTCTCCTTGAACTGGTCTATCAGCCTGTTCATGCGCTCAAAGAGCGCCGA
>DGTH01000099.1:5854-7340 GCA_002393705.1 Prevotella sp. UBA4341
CCTCCAGCGTCGTATAGCTTCCGGTTCCTCCTTTCAGCATGGTCTCCATCTGTTTAGCCAGTACGTTGCGCATGCCTATGGGGTCCGTCTGTATGAGTTCGGGGAACATGCTTCCGAACTCGCCTGTCAGGTCCTGGCGGTTTTGCTGCATCTGCTGCACCATGTGGTCACGCGTCAGCAGCGAGTCGATGGCGGTGTAGGCCGTAGTGTCGATATAGGCCGGCAGGTGGGCCGTCAGGTAGTCGATGGCATCAGGCATCAGGTCTTCGTCGAGTGTGAAGAACACGTCCTGAGTGAGCGCCGAGTCCTTTGCGAGCGAATCGACAAAGGCATCACAAGTCCCGGCCAGTTTTTCCACGCCCTTTCCCTCAAAGAGCAAGAACACCTTGTCCTTAATCTTCAGGTCGGCAAAAGCCAGTTTCGTGGTGCCGTCCTCGTTCTTCGACGACGGCATGAGCTGGTTGATGTCTTCCTCCAGGTGTATCTGCGCAGCAAAGTAGCCAAACAGCAGGAAGAGCGCAGCCATTGACGTCCAGCAAACCAGTCGGTGGCTGCGGAAGTAATGGTATATATGGATAAAAATTTCGGTCATTCGACGTATATTTTCAAGTCGGTTTCGCTGATTGTTTCACCTCCTGTCGAGGCGGTGCAGTGGGCCAAGGTCATTGGTCCGAACGTCAGTCCGAACGTTGCCTTGGTTTCTATCTTGTCGCCTATCGTGGGGCGACGCTTACAGTAGAAGTTCTTGACTTCCACAATCATGCCTATGGGAGCCGACGTGCCCTGGCTTAGGCTGCCGGCCAGTGCCGAGCACGACTGCGCCATGTGCTCTATAAGTCCTGTTTCTGCCATCGTCTTGTCAGGCAGCAGGAAGTAGTTGCCCTCGTGGACGGTGAGCGCAGTGGCGGCCTCATGGTCGCCCTGCTGCTCAAACTCGTCAACCATCACGAAGGGCCAGCGTTGCGGCAATAGCCGCTCCAAGTCCTTGCCTTTCAGTATCATGCGGGCAGGTGACTCTCAATGTAGTCGTACAGGTTGCTGAAGGTTTGTATCTTCTTCAGGTCTTCAACGGGTATGGTAATCTTGTAAGTCATCTGTACCAGTGCGATGAGATCGACCAAGTTGATACTGTCCAGATTGAGCGTCTCCTTCAGGTTCGCTTCGGGTGCAAATTCGCTCTCTTCGATTTCAAACTCCTCAGCCAGCAGGCTGTTTACTTGTGCGATAATTTCTTCTCGTGTCATGTTGGTTTACTTTTTTATTATTACTAGATGTTGCGTATAATCAGTGTCGAGTTGGTGCCGCCGAACCCGAACGAGTTACTTAGGAACATGTCGAAGTGCTGTTGCAGCGTTTCGGGAATGACGTTGATGCACTGCGTCACCTCGTCGGGGTTCTCAAAGTTCAGCGACCCGGCTATGAAGTCGTTCTTCATCATCAGCATCGAATAGATAATCTCCGAAGCCCCGGCCATCCACATTTCGTG
>DGTH01000181.1:0-4864 GCA_002393705.1 Prevotella sp. UBA4341
TCTGCTGGTTCTTGGCCGAGTCGTGACCCATCAGTGTGCGACCCGTCAGCAGCAGGTCGGGACGGGCAGAGTAGAGACCCTCATCGACGAGGAAGTACTCCTGTTCCCAACCGAGGTTCGACGTGACTTTCTTTACTGTCGGGTCGAAGTAGTGGCACACGTCGGTAGCTGCTACGTTGACGGCATGTAGAGCCCGTAGCAGCGGGGCCTTATAGTCGAGGGCTTCGCCGGTATAGGAAATGAAGATGGTGGGAATACAGAGCGTGTCGTCAATGATGAAGACCGGGCTGGTGGGGTCCCAGGCAGAGTAACCGCGGGCCTCAAAGGTGCTGCGTATGCCGCCGCTGGGGAAACTGGATGCGTCGGGCTCTTGCTGGACTAACAGCTTGCCGGAGAATTCCTCGACCATGCCGCCCTTTCCGTCGTGCTCTATGAACGAGTCGTGCTTCTCTGCTGTACCTTCAGTCAGGGGTTGAAACCAGTGGGTATAGTGGGTTACACCGTTCTCTGTGGCCCACTGCTTCATGCCCGCAGCTACAGCGTCGGCCACTTCCCGGTCCAGGCGTGCTCCGCTGTCCATGACATCAATCATCTTCTCATACACATTTTTGGGAAGGTACTTGTACATTTTCTCACGGTTGAAGACCTTGCTGCCAAAATACTTTGCGGGTCTTTCCTCGGGTGCTTTTACGTCAAGCGGCTTCTTCTTGAAAGCATCGCCGACAACTTGAAATCTTAATTTTTCCATCTTAATCAGTTTTTTTGATTCTTTATTTATTAATCCATTCTGTAATCCGATTGAGAGCTTCTTCAGTCTTTTCGTGGCTACCAAAGGCTGTGAAACGTACGTAGCCCTCGCCTGAGGGACCGAAACCGACGCCTGGGGTGCATACCACGTTGGCCCCATAAAGCAGCTGCTCGAAAAACTGCCAACTGCCAGTGCCGTCGGGCGTGCGCATCCAGATGTAGGGCGCGTTCTCGCCTCCGTAGCACTCGAAGCCTAAAGTTCGGAGCATGCTGAGCATGCGAGCTGCATTCTGCATGTAGTAATCAATGGTTTGCTGCACCTGCTTTTTACCCTCTGGCGTATAGATAGCTTCGGCAGCCCGTTGTGAAATGTAGCTGGCACCATTGAACTTGGTGCTTTGTCGGCGCAGCCACAGTTGGTGCAGCGGTATGCGGTTGCCCTCGAAGTCGGCTACGCTGACCTCTTTGGGTACGACGGTATAGCCACAACGCACCCCAGTGAACCCAGCTGTCTTTGAGTAGGAGCGGAACTCAACGGCACACTTGCGCGCTCCGCGTACTTCGTAGATAGAGTGCGGAATGTCCGCATCCTGAATATAGGCTTGGTATGCCGCATCGTAGAAGATGAGCGAATCGTTCTTCAGGGCAAAGTTGACCCACTTTCGAAGCTCCTTCTTCGTGATGACGGTACCTGTGGGGTTGTTGGGGTAGCAGAGGTAGATGACGTCCATGTGGCAGTCTTTGGGTATCGCTGGTATAAAGCCGTTCTCCGCCGTGCAGGGCATGTAGCGCACGTTAGTCCATCGGCCGTCCTGAAAAGTGCCGCAGCGTCCAATCATCACGTTCGAGTCAATATATACAGGATAGATGGGGTCGGTGACGCCTATGAAGTTGTCCCAGTGTAGTACCTCCTGTATATTACCAGTGTCCGATTTTGCACCGTCATTAATGAAGATTTCGTCTTCGTCAAGGTGAATGCCTCGAGTCAGAAAGTCGTTCTTGACGATGGCCTCACGCAAGAAATCGTAGCCTTGCTCAGGACCGTAACCGTGGAATCCTTCAGCCGTCGCCAGCTCATCTGTGGCTCGGTGCATGGCCTCGATGACGGCAGGACAAAGAGGTTGTGTAACGTCGCCAATTCCGAGTGAGATGACGTCCGCCTTGGGGTGCATGACCTTAAAGGCATTTACCTTCTTTGCAATGTCAGCAAACAGGTAGTTTGCCTGTAGGTTTAGAAAATGTACGTTTACTAAGGCCATATTTATTTACGATTTAACGATTTTCTATTTACGATTTATTTGGCGATTGTGATATTGGGCATTTCTGCTTCGCCGTCGAAGACAAACTCGGCAGGGCCGGTCATATAGACATGCTTGTCCTCCTCACGCCACTCAATGTCAAGCGAGCCGCCGTCCATGACGATAGTGCTCCGGCGACCGGCACGCCCTGTAGCAAAAGCCGCCACAGCCGTGGCGC
The DNA here is from genome assembly GCA_002393705.1 of Prevotella sp. UBA4341. GTDB lineage: Bacteria > Bacteroidota > Bacteroidia > Bacteroidales > Bacteroidaceae > Prevotella. The sequence goes on from DGTH01000181.1 coordinate 2,224, forward strand.
AGGCACCCGTTCCGCAGGCTTGGGTAACGCCGCTGCCTCGTTCCCAGACGCGGGCGCGGAAAGTCGCCTCCTTCTCCTTGTGGGCAAATTCGATGTTGCACCGCTGTGGAAAAGCGGGATGATGTTCGAGCGCAGGGCCTTTCTCCGTGACTTGGTCAACATAGTCGGTGAAGATGACGTAGTGAGGATTACCCATAGAGACGAAAAAACCTGCTCCTCCAGCCAGACGGGGAATGAAGAGGCTGTCGTCCCTGAAGACGGGTTCTCCCATATCTACCGTGACTCTCTCTACCTTATTATCAGTAATGTGTAGATGGAGTGTTTTAATACCTGAGAGGGTCCAAAGCCGTATCTGGCTCGCCTGGTATTTCTTTCTTTCATACACATACCTCCCGATGCACCTTGCGGCATTGCCGCACATCATGGCTTCGGAGCCGTCGGCGTTAAAAATGCGCATGGAGAAGTCGGCCGTAGGAACGGGTGAGCGGTCTATCAGTACCAGCCCGTCGGAGCCGATGCCTTTATGTCGGTCGCTATACCTGACGGCGAAAGCTGCAGGGTCAGGTATGGGGTACTGCGTTGCATCGACATAGATGTAATCGTTGCCGCAGCCGTGCATCTTTGTAAATTTTATTTTTCTTGTCATAGGGCTAAACATTGGTGAACACGATGCGCCGTCTCTATGCCGCTGGCCATGGCACGAACCACGAGTGAGGCTCCATTCAGTGCGTCACCGCAGACAAAGACGTTTTCTGCATACTCGGGGTGTTGAGGCTTCAGGAAGCCCATGGCCAGCAGTACCAGTTCGGCTTTGATGACTTCTGGCTTGCCTTTTTCCACCATGACGGGGCGGCCTCCTTCGGGGGACGGTAGCCAGTCTATCTCCTGAACGCGGACTCCCGTCAGTCGCCCGTCTTTTCCTAAAAACTCCAAGGTGTTGATGTTCCAACGGCGGGTGCAACCCTCTTCGTGGCTGGAGGTGGTCTTCAGCGTACGTGGGTAGTTCGGCCAGGGGTTCTGCGGGTCAACATCTCCCTCAACAGGACGCGGCATGATTTCAATTTGCGTGACGCTTCTACAGCCCTGGCGGTGTGCAGTGCCTATGCAGTCGCTGCCTGTGTCGCCGCCGCCAATGACCAGCACGTCTTTCCCTTTGGCGGTGATGCGCTCCTCTTTCGGGAACTCCATGCCTGCCAGCACGCGGTTTTGTTGTGCAAGCAGCTCGAGGGCGAAGTGAACACCCTTCAGCTTGCGTCCGGCGATGTTCAAGTCGCGGGCTTGTGGTGTGCCGGTAGCTATGATGATGGCTTCTGACTGTTTTGTCAGTTGCGACTCAGCAGCAATATACTCAACGCCATACTTAAATTCAATTCCTTCCTGCTCCATAAGACGGATACGACGGTCAATGACGGCCTTGTTGAGTTTAAAGTTGGGAATGCCGTAGCGTAGCAGTCCGCCTGCAGCCTCGTTTTTCTCGTAAACAGTGACGCTATACCCCATTTGGTTCAGTGTATGAGCCGCTGCCAAACCAGCGGGTCCGGCTCCTATGACCGCCACCTTCTTGCCGTTTCTCTTGGAGTAGCAAGGTTGAATGTAACCTTCGCGGAATGCTGTTTCTATGATAGCACACTCGTCTTCGCGGTTGGTGGTGGGCTCATGGTTAAACAGGTTCAGCACGCAGGCTTTCTCGCACAGGGCGGGACAGATACGTCCCGTAAACTCCGGGAAGGGGTTCGTAGAAGTGAGCAGCTTGAAGGCTTGTTCCCAGTCGCCCTTGTATAGGGCATCGTTCCATTCGGGGGCTTTATTGCCCAACGGACAAGCCCAGTGGCAGAAAGGCACGCCACAATCCATGCAGCGACTGGCTTGTTCGCGGCGCTGATGGGTGTTGAGCGTCTGCTCCACCTCTCCAAAGTCGTGTATGCGGTCGTTTATCGGGCGGTATCCGGCTTCCACCCGTTCTATTTCTAAAAATGCTTTTGGATTTCCCATTGCTTTATTTGACGATTTTACTATTTCACTATTTTACAATTTGTGTGGCAATTGTTCGATGGTCAAATGGTTAAATTGTCCAATTGCCTGATTTTTTCGCGCAACCTTGCCATTTGTTCCTCTTGCAGCACGCGTTTGTACTCAATGGGCACCACCTGGATGAAGTCTTCCACGTAGTGTGGCCAGTCGTCGAGCATTTGACGGGCCAGTTTGGAACCTGTATAGAGGTAATGCTGGCGGACGAGTTCGTGTAGTTCCTTCCGCGATACGCTATCCTCTACCAGACCCAGTTCCACCATGTCCATGTTGCAGAAGTAGTCGAACGTGTGTTGGCAATCATAGACATAGGCCACGCCACCCGACATGCCGGCCGCAAAGTTTCGTCCTGTTTCGCCCAGTACGACCACGCGTCCGCCCGTCATGTATTCGCAGCAATGGTCACCTGCCCCCTCAATGACGGCAATGGCACCGCTGTTGCGCACACCGAAACGTTCGCCTACACGGCCGTTGATGTAAAGTTCGCCGCTGGTGGCTCCATAGAGTCCCGTGTTGCCGGCTATGATGTTCTCCTCTGCAGCAAAGCTGGCTCGCATGGGGGGAAGAATGGCGATGCGTCCGCCGGAGAGTCCTTTAGCAAAGTAGTCGTTGG
>DGTH01000181.1:5007-6807 GCA_002393705.1 Prevotella sp. UBA4341
TTCCGTCAGGTAGCCCAGTAAGGCCATATCTCTTGGCTATGGTTCCCGAAATCATGGCGCCTACGGCCCTGTCGGTATTCTTGATGGCGTAGTCCAGGTTTGTTTCATCCTGTCCGTCAATGGCCTTTGCGGCAGCGCTTATCATCTGTTGATCCAGCAGATTGTTCTGCATGCCAAGCGGTACGGCCGGTGAGCTGATGTCACCCGTGAAGTGAAGCGTTCCCTCTTCTCTGCTCAACAGTCGGCTGAAGTCGAGCACCGATGGCTTACTCTCAATAAGGTCAGTTCGGCCTACGATGTCGTTAAGTGTGCGTACACCCATCTCGGCAAGATACTCCCTGACTTCCTGAGCCAGAAAGGTGAAGTAGTTGACCAGATGCTCGTAACGTCCCATGAAGTGCTTGCGCAACTCAGGATTTTGGGTGGCCACTCCCATGGGACAGGTGTTCATGTTGCACTTACGCATCATCACACAGCCCAAGACAATAAGGGTTGCCGTACCAAACGCAAACTCCTCGGCACCAAGCAGGGCCATGATGATGACGTCGCGGCCCGTTTTCAGTTGTCCATCGACTTGCAGCCGGACATTACCTCTTAGTCCGTTGCGAACCAGCGTTTGCTGTGTTTCACTCAGTCCTATCTCAGGCGATATGCCGGCAAAACGCATTGACGATGCTGGTGAAGCACCTGTTCCGCCCTCGGCTCCGCTGATGACGATGAGGTCTGCCTTTGCCTTGGCCACGCCGGCAGCAATAGTGCCAACGCCACTCTCGGCAACCAGCTTCACGGAGACGGCAGCCTCGGGGTTCACGTTCTTCAGGTCGAAAATGAGCTGTGCCAGGTCTTCAATGCTGTAGATGTCGTGGTGGGGTGGGGGCGAAATGAGCGAGATGCCGGGAATGGAGTGGCGCGTCTTGGCGATGACCTCATTCACCTTGAAGCCAGGCAACTGTCCGCCCTCGCCGGGCTTGGCCCCTTGGGCCACCTTGATTTGTATTTCTTCTGCATTGACCAGGTACTCCGTCGTCACGCCGAAACGTCCGCTGGCTACTTGTTTGGTTTTGCTTGACAGTGAGATGCCGTCAACCACAGTGTGGAAGCGCTCCGAGTCTTCGCCGCCCTCGCCCGTGTTGGAACGTCCGCCGAGCTTGTTCATGGCCAGGCAAATAGCCTCATGGGCCTCCTTCGAGAGTGCTCCGAACGACATGGCACCAGCCACGAAGTGCTTTACTATCTCGCTGACGGGTTCTACCTCGTCAATGCTAATGGGATGGCGCTTAAAACCTAAGAAGTCGCGGATGAAGACAGGCTTCTGCTGCTCATCGACCATCTTTGACCACTCCTTGAACATTGCGTAGTTACTTGTGCGACAGGCTAATTGTAGCTTGGTGATGGTTTCCGGGTTCCACGCATGGACAATGCCGTCCTTGCGCCATTGGAATTGTCCGTGGTTGGTCAGGAAGTTCTGGGCCGTCTTGTGCATGCGTATCTGGTCATGGGCTATCTTCTCCAGTCCTATGCCGCCAATGGTACTTACTTCTGTGCCGAAGTAGTTCTTCAGCAATGACTCGCTCAGACCGATGCTCTCGAAAATCTTGGCTCCCCGGTACGAGCGGATGGTCGAAATGCCCATCTTTGCCATGATCTTAAAGAGTCCTTTCTTCACGGCCTTGATGTAGTTAGCCTCTGCCGTGGGGTAGTCTTCCTGTATCTTGTGCTGCTTGACCAGGTCGTCCAGAATGGCGAATGTCAAGTAAGGGCAGAGCGCCGAGGCACCGTAGCCTAAGAGCAGCGCGGCGT
>DGTH01000128.1 GCA_002393705.1 Prevotella sp. UBA4341
TCTGCTGGTTGTCCAGGTCGTTCTTTCGACGTCCCAGTTCCTCCTGTCGCTGATTGAGCGACATTTCGCGCTGCTTCAGGCGGTTCTCGCTCTGCTGAATGTGCTGGTTACGCTGCTGCACCTCCTTTTCCAGCTCGCTCTTCTTGTTGAGGAACTTCTCCTTGACTTCAAGAAGTTTCTTTTCCTTAATCACATCGGCTTCTTTGTTGGCCGCTTCTATCATCTCGTTATATTTTCCTTTTACGACGTAACGGAAAATCATGTAGCCTACGCCGACACCCAAGGCAAGTGCGACAACAATGGCTATAATAAGAAATAAATCCATAATACCTTATTTATATATATTTATTTGTTAATGTTCTCAGAACCTTTCTCTCCAAGTGCGCTTTCTATCTCAGCAGTGAGGCGTTTGAGAACATTATCATAAGGTGAGGTATCATTGTGGCTGCGCTCCTTCTGGTACAAAAGAGCCACGTCAAGCAGGGTCATAAGCGCTATGGTGTGGTCGCTCTTACGGCCCTTGTAGGCTTGTGCGTAGCCATTGTATCGCGCATTAATAAGCTTCTCTGCTGCACGGTAGTACTCCTCCTCATCGCGGTTCACAGTAACCGAGATGACTTCGTCGTATATGCGTAGCCTGATATGTAGTTTCTCGTTGTTCGTCTCTGCCATCGCTTCTTAAGTTATTTAGCGTCACTCAGAATAGCAATGCACTTGTTTACTTCTCGTATCAGCCTTGACAATCGGGCTTTGGCTCCCTCCAGGTCGCCGTCGGTTATCTCAATCATCTTGGCCATTTTCAGCGAGTCATAGTCACGCCCCTTCTGTTCCAGCTTATCACGGAGTTCGTTGATGTCGCGCTCGTTCTGTTCCAGCATGACGTACAGGTCTTCGTTTTCCTTCTTCAGCTGTTGGAAACGAAGCAGCATCTGGCGTACGCGCGTCTCGAAATCCTTTAAAACTTTCTCATTAGAGACCATAGCTTAACTCGTTAGTTTCTACAAAGGTACGTTTTATTTGTGAATTACGAATTACGATTCACGAATTAAGCCCTTTTTTTTATGATTTTTTAGCGTTTACGTCCTCGTCTTTGGGGCGCGGCTCTTTCTTTGCAAGCATGACGACCTTATAAACGAAGTCTGTCGTCCACTGCGGCGTAAAGCCCAGGCGGCGGGACAATTCGCGTATGCCCACGGCCGTCTTCATGACTCCGGCGTCCTTAAAGTCGTTTTTGGTGAAGATGTCGTTGACGGTCTGCTCTGTTGCAGTGTAGAGCGTCTTCTTGAACATGCTGGGAATGCGCAGCTTGTACTTCATGAGGTTCGTAACAAGCATGAGCAGGTCGTTGGTATAAGCCTGAAACTGAAGCATGTATGGCTGTACGTCCTGCAGCTTGCGGCAACGCTTCTTGATACTCTGGTCTATCTCCTTGAAGAAGTTGTCGTCCATTTCGTAGATGTCTTTGAGCATCTTCTTGCAACGGTTCTTCTCGCCAATGCCCAGTTTGTTGTTGACGGTGGGCACACGGAGCGTGGTTTTGAAGACGCGCAGGTCGGGAAGCGCTGCCAGGTTGGTGATACCGAGGTCGGCAGCCATCACTGCCTGAAAATATACTCGGATGAGTGTCATGAAGTCTTCCATGCCACCCGTTTTCTGGGTTTCTTCGGAATCTTTACGTCCGAAAAGTTTTGAAAAAAATGTCATTTATCCTTCTATTTATTTGTTCGTGAATGGGTCTTTTATTAAAAATCGGTGCAAAGGTACAAAAAAATACTTAATTCATACACTTTCTTTCGTAAATATTTTATACCTTTGCACCCTGATTATAACGTTATATCATGAAGGGAATAGTTTTAGCGGGGGGAAGCGGTACGCGCCTCTACCCTATTACGAAGGGCATTAGCAAGCAACTGATACCCATATTCGACAAGCCGATGATTTACTATCCAATCTCGGCCTTGATGCTTGCCGGTATTCGTGAGATACTGATTATCAGTACACCTCACGACCTGCCAGGATTCCGCCGACTGTTAGGTAGCGGCGAAGACTTAGGTGTTAGGTTTGAGTATGCCGAGCAGCCGTCGCCCGACGGTTTGGCTCAGGCGTTTATCATCGGCGAGAAGTTTATTGGCGACGACTGTGCCTGTCTGGTCCTGGGTGACAACATCTTCTACGGCAGCGGCTTCTCCGGCCTGTTGCGCCAGAGTGTGGAAAATGCCGAGAAGCACGGTCAGGCTACGGTGTTCGGCTACTATGTCAACGACCCCGAGCGTTACGGTGTGGCAGAGTTTGACCAGGAGGGTAACTGCCTGAGCATTGAGGAGAAGCCCGAGCACCCGAAGTCGAACTACGCCGTGGTGGGGCTATACTTCTACCCGAACAGCGTGGTGGAGATAGCCAAGAACATCAAGCCCAGTGCTCGCGGCGAGCTGGAGATTACAACCGTCAATCAGGAGTACCTCAGACGCAAACAGCTGAAGGTTCAGACACTGCAGCGCGGCTTTGCCTGGTTGGACACGGGCACGCACGACAGCCTAAGCGAGGCTTCGACCTTCATCGAGGTCATTGAGAAGCGCCAAGGGCTGAAGGTGGCCTGTTTAGAGGAAATAGCCTTCAAGCGTGGTTGGATAACGCGCGAACAGCTGAAGGAGACTGCACGCCCCATGATTAAGAACAGCTACGGACAGTACCTCATGCAGCTGGCAGAGCAATAACACATAAAATAAGGTAAAAAAATATACATAATAATAAAATGGAAGAAAACAAGAAAGTAGAAACAGTTGAGAACATTGACCCAATTGTTCAGAACGAGGAGGAATCGTCGTTCGACTTCAGAACCATCTTTACCATGGTGGTGCTGAACTGGCAGTGGTTCGTTTTGTCCATCCTCATCTTCTTCTTTGGCGCAATGATCTACCTGCGCTATACGACGCCCGTTTATCAGGTGTCGGTGAAGATGCTCATCAAGGACGAGGACTCACGTAACCGCCGTAGCAACCAGATGCTGGCCAACATGAAGGACTTAGGCTTCATGTCGAACAGTAACGGTATCGAGAACGAGATTGAGATTCTGCAGAGTAAGATTCTGGCCGAAGAGGCGGTGAAGAACCTTAAGATCTACACCGATTACTATTCTGACGGCCGAGTGAAGAAGGTCTTCATGTACAAGACGCAGCCTATCAATGTTGACATTGACCCGCTGAGTCTGGGCAAGATGGATGACACGCTGCGCATCATCAACATGACCATCACCAAGGAGGCTAAGGAGTACAAGGTGAAGGGTATGGTCGTTGGACCGCAGAATCAAGAGCATCCCTTCGAGACATCGTTTAACGCCTTCCCCTCCGTACGCAAGATTTCTGCCGGTACGCTGACCTTTACCAAGGGTCCTGGCAAACAGTTGGAGGATGGCACCAGCCTGCACGTCAACATATCTCCAGTGTCAATGGTAGCTACGCGATGGGTGAACAACCTCACGGTGGAGCCTACTTCGAAGCTTACCACTATCGCCCTGCTTACCGTGCGTGACATCAATGCCCAGCGTGCCCAGGACTTCCTGACCGAGCTGGCCGGATGCTACAACGGACAGGCTAATGCCGACAAGAACGAGATAGCCCGCAAGACCGAGCAGTTCATCAACGAGCGTATGGAGAAGATTAATGCCGAACTGGGTCTGACGGAAGGTCAGCTGGAGAGCTTCAAGCGTAGCCATAACGTGACCAGCATGACCATTGACGCCGGCCAGGCCGTGCAGCGTTCAGGCGAGTTCAGCGACCAGCTGTCGCAGGTAAACGCACAGATTCAGATGATTGACTACATGCGCGAGTACGTAGATAACCCCTCTAACAAGTACCAGATTATGCCGTCGGGCGTAGGTCTTAGCGATGCTGCATCGGTAGGTCTCATCAACGACTACAACAAGGCCGTTCAGGACCGTAACCGCTTGCTGCGCTCAGCATCCGAGAATGCTCCGCAAGTCATGACGCTGACCAGCACGCTCGACGAACTGCAGCGCTCCATCCGCACCTCGCTGACGCAGGCTCACCGCTCGGCCGACATTAAGCGCCAGAGCATCAGCAGCCAGTACAGCATGTATCAGGGCCGCATCAGCAGTACGCCTGCTCAGGAGCGCGTGCTCACCGAGATAGGCCGTCAGCAGGAAGTAAAGTCTGGCCTGTACCTGTTGTTGCTGCAGAAACGTGAGGAAAACTCCATTGAGCTGGCCGCTACAGCCGACAAGGGTAAGCTCATCGACAAGCCTAACTACTTAGGCAAGGTGAGCCCTAAGAGCATTATTATCCTGCTCATCTCACTCATCCTTGGCGTTGGTCTGCCGATGGTCATTATTTACCTGCTGCAGTTCCTGAAGTATAAGATTGAGGGACCGGACGACGTTGCCCGCCTGACCAAGCTGCCGCTCGTAGCCGAGGTGGCAGTTGCCAGCGAGAGTGCCAAGACGGCAGCCGGCATCGTGGTACACGAGAACCAGAACGACCAGATTGACGAGATATTCCGCTCAATGCGTACGAACATCCAGTTCATGATGACCGACAAGCAGAAGGTCATTCTGTTCTCGTCGTCAACATCGGGTGAGGGTAAGACGTTCAACGCCGCCAACCTGGCTGTCAGCTTTGCCCTGCTGGGCAAGAAGGTCATTCTGCTGGGTCTTGACATCCGTAAGCCGGCACTGGGTCGCCTCTTCGACATCAAGAACCGTGACCTGGGTATTACCAACCTGCTGAAAAAGGAGACCATCACCATGAGCGACGTCAACTCGCAGATTATCTCATCGGGTGTCAACGTCAATCTTGACCTGCTCCTGGCCGGACCGGTTCCGCCCAACCCCGCTGAACTGCTGGCACGCGAGAACCTGAAGACTGTCATCGACCTCTTGAAGGATGAGTACGACTACATCGTCCTCGACACGGCCCCGGTCGGACTGGTAACCGATACGTTCCAGATAGCCAAGTATGCCGATGTGAACGTCATGATTGTTCGCTCCGACTACACGCCGAAGGCCAACATCGCCATGCTCAACAACATCAGTCAGGAGCAGAAGATGAAGAACATGTGCATCGTGCTGAACGGTGTCGATATGTCAAAGAAGAAGTACCGCTACTACTACGGCTACGGCCGCTACGGCAAGTACGGTCGCTACGGCTACGGCAAGTACGGCGCTTACGGCCGCTACGGTTACGGCAACTATGGTTCGTATGGCAACTATGCCAACAGCCACTACGGAAAGAAGGACGATAAATCTATCAAGAAGTAATGACTATAGCAGTTGATTTCGACGGAACCATCGTCGAGCATAAGTACCCGGCCATTGGCGAGGAGATACCCTTCGCCATTGACACGCTGAAGATGCTCATCAAGGATCATCACAAGCTGATTCTGTGGAGTGTGCGCGAGGGTGAGTTGCTGGAGGAAGCCGTAGCGTGGTGCCGCGAGCGGGGCGTAGAGTTCTATGCCGTGAACCGTGACTATCCGGAGGAAACGACTGACAACAACCAACACTTCAGCCGCAAGCTGAAAGTGGATCTCTTCATCGACGACCGCAACGTAGGTGGACTCCCCGACTGGGGAACCATCTACCGCATGGTCAGCCGACGTAAGAGCTGGCACGACATTATCGAAGAAGACGGTGCCCTTGATTTCCACTCCAGCGCCGAACGACATCACCACCGGTCGAAGAAAAAGAAGAAATGGTGGCAGGTTCTCTAAGGAATCGAGTAGGAGGTGAACACTAATCAGAGGTGTTCACCTCTTTTCGTGTTCACTTGTCCTCTCACACCACCGTACTAGCGGTTCCGGCCTACTCTGCTGCGGGCAGCTGTCACTCACTGTTGACATTTTCTGCATTCTAATCGTCTGTCCAATACTGCCGTCACCTACTAATACTGATACTTTTTTACCATACCAAAAAACATATTATGCCAACCCACGCCAGCCCATAAACATCTTAGTCACTTCACCATCGTGGTGGTCGAAGAACAGGCTCTGCCGGGTGTCGAGCGCTTCTATGCGAGCCATCTCGTCGGCAGAAAGTTCGAAGTCGAAGATGTTGATATTCTCAGCCATGCGCTCTTTGTGGGTTGACTTCGGTATGATGACCACTCCACGTTGCAACAGGAAGCGGAGACCGATTTGTGCCACGCTCTTGCGGTGACTTTTGCCGATTTCAGTCAGCACCTCATTAGTGAAGAATCCATTGCGCCCCTCGGCCAACGGTCCCCACGACATAATCTGGCATCCGAACTCCTCCATGTATTTCTGTGGCTGTTTCTGCTGACAGAACACATGCGTTTCCACCTGGTT
>DGTH01000079.1:0-4783 GCA_002393705.1 Prevotella sp. UBA4341
CCAACCCCACGACCGACACCCCCATCAATCTGGGCAAGAACGTACTCGTAGTGGGCGGTGGCAATACGGCCATGGACTCCTGTCGTACGGCCAAGCGTCTGGGCGGCAACGTCACGCTGGTCTATCGCCGTAGCGAGCAGGAAATGCCTGCCCGACTGGAGGAAGTGAAGCACGCCAAGGAAGAGGGCATCAACTTCCTCACCCTGCACAACCCCATAGAGTATATTGCTGACGAGCAGGGAGCCGTATGCCAGGCCGTACTGCAGGTCATGGAGTTGGGCGAGCCTGACGCCTCAGGGCGTCGCAGTCCCGTGCCTGTGGAGGGTAAGACCGTCAAGCTCGATGTCGATCAGGTCATCGTTGCCGTGGGTGTAAGCCCCAACCCGCTGGTGCCCAAGTCTATCAAGGGTCTTGAGCTGGGCCGCAAGAACACCATCGTCGTCAACGAAGGCATGCAGTCTGCCCGTCAGGAAATCTTTGCCGGCGGCGACATCGTGCGCGGAGGAGCCACCGTCATCCTGGCCATGGGCGACGGACGGCGTGCTGCGGAGCACATGCATGAATATCTGAGCAAATAACCCCTCCAGAAAAAAGGAACGTTCTTTCGGACCGCTGTGCCCCCTAAGTTAGGGGGGGGTCTGAACAAGCAAGAACGTTCTTAAAGTGGCCATTAAATAAAGGTGTGCCTATTTTGGCACACCTTTATTCGGATTGTTGTTTTAGAAGGGCAGGTCGTCCGTGCTTTCTTCGGGAGCAGCGTCAGCGGGCGGGAAGGGGGCCGCCTCCTGAGTCTGCGGGGCAGCAGCCGGAGCGGCGGCAGGGGCAGCACCCTGAACGATGCCCCGCTGGATGTTGTAGGCACGCACTTCGTTAAACCAGCGGCCGTTGTATTCATGGGCATCAATGTCGAAGGACACGGTCAGTTCCTCACCGTTCTGAATGTTGAACTGCTTGATACGGTCCTCGCCGAAGAGGCGGAACACGCACTTGCGCGGATACTGTCCGGGCACTTCAATTACATACTCTTGTGACATCCACGGATTACCCGTGCGCTGTGATACACCGCTATTGGCCGGCAACACTGCAATGATTTTTCCTGTTAATTCCATAATGTTTTTATTGTTCTTAAAGCTTTGTATTTTCGATAATCGATTGCGAAATTACAAAAATAGTTTTAAATTGAGCAACTTTTTCCAAAATATTTTTGTTTATGCCGTAGTATTTTTGTATTTTTGTGCTCAAATACGAATGATAACAATCTAAAAACAACAGAACAAATATGAGATTTACAGTATCAAGCACTGCGCTTAGCAGCAAGTTGACCGCACTGTCGAGAGTGATTAACAGCAAGAACTCACTCCCCATTCTTGGCGATTTTGTCTTTGACATTGATAACAACGTGCTCCGGCTCACCGCATCGGACAGCGAAAACGTGATGACCACCGAACTGCCGCTCAACGAGAGCGACCAGAACGGACGTTTTGCCATTGGCAACAAGAATCTGCTGGAGGCCGTCAAGGGCTTCTCCGAGCAGCCCATCACGTTCGATGTCAACCAGGAGACGAACATCGCTAAAATCACTTACCAGAACGGTCTCTTCTCGATGCCCGTTGAGAGTGCCGACGAATTTCCCCAGGCACAGACTGTGAGCGAGAGTGCAAACGTGATTTCGCTGCCCAGCAACGTTTTGGCTGAAAATATAGGCCGCAGCCTCTTTGCCACGGCTCAGGACGAGTTGCGTCCCGTCATGAACGGCATCTATTTCGACCTGACGGCCGACTGTCTGGCCATCGTTGCCAGCGACGGCCACAAGCTGGTGCGCAACCTGGTGTATTCAGTCAAGAGTGAGCAGCCTGCCTCTTTCATCCTGCCGAAGAAGCCTGCCATGCTGCTTCGTGGCATGTTGCAGAAAGAAGGTGGCGACGTTGTCATTCGCTTTGATGACCGCAATGCTGAAATTACTTTCGATGACGGCATCATCGTCTGCCGACTCATTGAGGGCCGCTACCCCAACTACAACTCCGTCATTCCGCAGTCGAACCCCAACATACTTAACGTTGACCGTCTGACCCTTCTCAGTGCGCTGCGCCGCGTACAGCCCTTTGCCAACGACTCCAGCAACCTTATACGCTTCCACGTGGAGGGCGACAAGCTTCAGCTGAATGCTGAGGACTTCGACTTCTCGAAGACGGCTACTGAACAGATGACGTGCGACTACAACGGAACGCCCATGAGCATTGGTTTCAAGGGTTCTTCGTTCATAGAGATTCTTACGAACTTCGATTGCGCCGAAGTCACCCTCCAGCTGGCCGACCCCAGCCGTGCAGGACTCGTGCTGCCCACAGAGCAGCCTGAAGGTCAGAACGTTCTCATGCTCATGATGCCGATGTTAATTAACGATTAAAATAGACAATGAAACTCAACTTAACGAAACCACTTGTTATCTTCGACCTTGAAACCACGGGACTCGACCTGGTGAAGGACCGCATTATCCAGATTTCCTATATCAAGGTGTTCCCTAATGGAAAGGAAGAACGCGTCAACGAGATGGTCAACCCAGAGAAAATAATACCAGTCGAGGTGCAAGACTTGACTGGTATTACTAATGATATGGTAAAGGACAAGCCAACCTTCAAGCAGCTGGCTGCCCGATTAGAGAAAGCCTTTACCGGTTGCGACTTTGCCGGCTTCAACTCCAACCATTTCGACGTACCCCTGCTGGCAGAAGAATTTCTGCGTGCCGGCGTCAACTTTGACTTCTCGAAGTGCAGGCTCATCGATGTCTGTACCATCTTCAAGAAGTTGGAGCGCCGCAACCTGGCTGCTGCCTACTTGTTCTACTGCGGCCGCAAGATGGAGGAGGACTTCGAGGCTCACCGCGCCGACCAGGACACCGAGGCTACGTACCGCGTCCTGATGGGCCAGCTCGACATGTACACTGCCGAGCGCCAGGAGGAACCCGACCGTGTGCTGCAGAACGACATGCAGTTCCTTAGCGACTTCTCGCGCCAGAATAATAATGTTGACTTTGCCGGGCGCATCGTCTGGGCCGAGCGGAAGGATGCTGCCGGAAAGCCGGTGCTTCAGGCTGACGGCACGCCACAGCTCATTGAGACCTTCAACTTCGGCAAGTACAAGGGGGTGCCCGTGGCTCAGGTGCTGCGCAGCGACCCTGGTTACTACAGCTGGATGCTGGGCGGCGACTTTACCAACAATACAAAACAAGTGCTGACTCGCATTCGACTGCGTGAGGCTGCTATGGGATAAAAAAAGGAAATGACAAACAGTCTGACAGGAAAGAAAATCGTATTGGGCATAACGGGCAGCATTGCTGCCTATAAAGCCTGCAACATAATCCGGCTGCTCATCAAGGGCGGTGCTGAGGTGCAAGTAGTTATTACGCCGGCCGGGAAAGAGTTTATTACGCCCATCACGCTTTCGGCTCTTACTCATAAGCCCGTCATCAGCGAGTTCTTCTCGCAGCGTGACGGCACGTGGCACAGCCATGTTGATCTGGGTCTATGGGCTGATGCCATGCTGGTGGCACCCTGTACGGCTTCCACTTTAGGAAAGATGGCTAACGGTGTGGCTGATAACATGCTCGTAACCACCTACTTGTCGATGAAGGCTCCAGTCTTCATTGCGCCTGCCATGGACCTTGACATGTACGCTCATCCCACTACGCAGCAGAACCTGAGCAGGCTGCGCTCCTTTGGCAACCACATCATAGAGCCCCAAAGCGGATTCCTGGCTTCAGGGCTTGAAGGTAAGGGGCGCATGGAGGAGCCTGAACACATCGTGGAAGCGCTGCGCCGGTTCTTTGAACAGCGGGACGCAGCTCTTCCCCTTTCGGGCAGTCACATCCTCATAACAGCCGGACCGACCTACGAGAAGATAGACCCCGTGCGCTTCATCGGCAACTACTCCAGTGGCAAGATGGGCTTTGCCCTGGCTGAGGAGTGTGCCCGTCGCGGAGCACATGTCACGCTGGTGGCCGGACCGGTCAGCCTGCAGCTAAGTGATGCAGCGGCAGGCAGAATAGAGCGCATCGACGTTGAGAGTTGTTCAGAGATGTATCAGGCGGCCATTGCTGCCTTTCCCCAGTGTCAGGCTGCCATCCTCTGTGCTGCCGTAGCCGACTTCCGGCCGGAAACGGTGGCTACAGAGAAGATAAAGCGCGAAGGTGGCGACGACCTCGTTATACGGCTGAAACCCACTCACGACATAGCAGCCGCGTTAGGCCAGATGAAGCAGCAAGGCCAGCGCCTTGTGGGCTTCGCCCTGGAAACCCACGACGAGGAGCAGCACGCTGAGGAGAAGCTACAGCGTAAACAGCTGGACTTCATCGTGCTGAACTCGCTCAGGAACGAGGGCACCTGCTTCCGTACCGACGAGAATCAGGTTACCATCATCTCACGCAAAGGAAAAAAAGCCTTCGGCAAAAAGCTGAAAGCCGAAGTGGCCTCCGACATCATTGACGAACTAACAGCCATTCTATGAACTACATCCGAGTGTTTTTCTTCGTTGCCGCACTGAGTGTGGCCCACGCTCTTCAGGCCCAGGAACTTCAGGCTAAGGTGAACATCAACCACAGCCAGATTTCGGGTACGGACAACAGCGTGTTTGAGAATCTGACGCAGACGTTAGAGCAGTTTATCAACGAACGCCAGTGGACTAACCTTCAGTTCCAGAAGAACGAGCGCATACAGTGTAACTTCAACATTACCGTCAGCACTTATAACCGCGACGAGAACCGGTTTACCTGCAGCGCGCTTATACAGGC
>DGTH01000079.1:4921-9668 GCA_002393705.1 Prevotella sp. UBA4341
CAGTTCGACCAGCTGAACTTCAACGACGAAATGATAGACAACCAGCTGACGGCCCTCTTTGCCTACTATGCCTACCTCATCATCGGACTCGACCTTGACAGCTTTGCCCCCATGGGCGGTACCGAGGTGCTGCAGCAGTGCATGAACCTTGTGAACAATGCCCAGGATTTAGGCTTCCCCGGCTGGAAGGCTTTTGAGGACAGCCGCAACCGTTTTGCCATTATCAACGACTACCTGGACGAGTCGCTCAAGCCCATGCGTCAGCTGCAGTACGACTACTACCGTCTGGGTCTTGACGAGATGGCCAACAACGCCGAGCGTGGCCGCACCAACGTGACGCAGGCCTTGCAGACGAACCTCAAGGCTGCGCACGACAACAAGCCACTCAGTCTGCTGCCGCAAATATGGACTGACTACAAGCGCGACGAGTTATCAAACATCTATAAAGGAAAGGGAACCCAGAAAGAGAAGGAGAGCATCTACGAACTGCTCTTCTCCATCAACGCTGCACAAAGCAACGCCTGGGACCTCATCAAACAGTAAGCCATGCTTAGACAACTCTATATCAAGAACTATACCATCATTGACAAGCTCGACATACGGTTCTTTCCCGGTTTCTCGGTCATAACGGGTGAAACGGGAGCCGGTAAGAGCATCATCCTGGGAGCCATTGGCCTGCTGCTCGGCCAACGGGCAGACTCGAAGGACCTGAAGGCAGGCTGTGACAAGTGTCAGATAGAGGCCCACTTCGACGTTTCCCGTTACGACATGGAGCCCTTTTTCCGTGAGAACGATATTGACTACGATGCTGCCGACTGCATTCTGCGCCGTGAGCTGACGGCCTCGGGCAAGAGTCGCGCCTTCATTAACGATACGCCCGTTTCGCTCAGCCTGATGAAAGAGCTGGGCGAGCAGCTCGTTGACGTGCACTCACAGCACCAGAACTTGTTGCTGAACAAACACGATTTCCAGCTCAGCGTGATAGACATCATAGCCAGTCACCCTGCAGCACTCCTTGATTATCGTGCTGCCTATGCCGACTACCAGCAGACGCAGCGCCGACTGAAGGAACTCGAGCAGACCATAGAGCGCAACCGGCAGAACGCCGACTTCCTGCAGTTCCAGTATAACGAACTGGAACAGGCCCGGCTTGCTGATGGCGAACAGGAAGAACTGGAACAGCGGCAAGACACCATGTCGCACTCGGAGGACATAAAGAGTGCGCTCTACGAGGCTGACCACGCTTTTTCGGCCGACGGAACGGGTATCAACCAGCAGCTGAAGACGGCTGCCAACTCCATCAGTTCCATCAGTAGCGTGCTGCCCGCAGCCGGCGAACTGGCAGAGCGCATGAACAGCTGTCTCATCGAACTGAAGGATATTTCCATGGAGGTCAGCACGCAGCTGGAAGGCATCGACTTCGACCCGGCCGAGCTTGACAACATTAACACCCGCCTTGACCGCATCTACGAACTCGAGAAGAAGTTCCGCTGCACCACGGTGGCCGAACTGCTGACCATTCAGCAGCAACTGAAGCAGCAACTCGCTGACATAGAGAACGGCGACGAGTCGCTCTCGGAACTCAGGGCGCAATGTGACAGGCAAGCCGCACGCTGCCACGAACTGGCGGCCGTGCTGACCCAGCAGCGCGCCAAGGCTGCCAAGCAGATAGAAGGGCAGATGCTCGAGCGGCTGGTCGTGTTGGGCATGCCGAAGGTTCGCTTTCAGGTCTTGTTGGAAAAATGCGAGCTAAGTCCTTCTGGTCAGGACAAGGTGTCGTTCCTCTTCAGCGCCAACACGTCGTCGCCCTTGCAGCCTATTGCCCAGGTGGCGTCGGGTGGCGAGATAGCCCGCGTCATGCTGGCCTTGAAGGTCATGATTAGCGGAGCTGTAAAACTGCCCACCATCATCTTCGACGAAATCGATACAGGCGTCAGCGGCAAGATAGCCGAGAGCATGGCGCAGATGATGCAGGAGATGGGGCAGGGGGGACGTCAGGTCATCAGCATTACCCACCTGCCGCAGATAGCCGCCTTGGGGGCCAACCACTACAAGGTCTATAAAGAGGAAGTGGCCGACGGCACCACCAGCCGCATGCAGCAGCTCGACGAGCCGGGCCGCATACGCGAAATAGCCCAGATGCTCAGTGGCAGCGACGTGACCGATGCCGCCATTAGCAACGCAAAAGAACTGTTAAAGGTAAAAAAGTAACAAACGACTCATGAACAAATACTGCACAACGAAACGGCTGCTGCTGTCAGCCCTTTGTCTTTTCACGTTTTTATCGCTTTCCTCACAACCAGGTTGGACCCGTGAGGCCGCCAAGGCAGTCTTCACCTTAAAGACGTTTGCCCCCGACGGCACCCTGCTTGGCAGCAGCAACGGTTTCTTCATCAGCGAGACTGGCTATGCTGTCAGCACCTACACGCCTTTTGTCGGTGCCAGCAGGGCCGTCGTCATTGACGCTCAGGGCAAGGAGTTGCAGGTAGAAGCCATGCTGGGAGCCAACGAGCTGTACGATGTGGCCAAGTTCCGGGTTGCAGGCCGTAAGCTGACGGCTCTCAGGGTGTCCGCTACCAATGCCGTCGTAGGTCAGACGGCATGGGTGTTGCCTTACAGCTTGAAGAAACCGGCCCCGATTGTCGGCTCAGTGAGTAAGGCGGAGACGTTCCAGGACAGCTACGCCTACTATACCATTGGTGCTGCATTGCCCGAGAATGCGGTGGGCTGTCCGCTGCTTAACGAGCAGGGCGAAGTCATTGGTATCATGCAGCCCTCGGCCCAGCAGGGCGACGTGCAGAGCTATGCGCTTAGTGCTGCCTTCGCCGCCGACATGAAGATAAGCGGCCTCAGCCTGAACGATGCCGCTCTCAGGAAGACGAGTATCAAGATGGCACTGCCCGACCAGAAGGACGACGCTCTCCTCATGATGTTCATGGCCTCCAGCACGCTCGACTCGCTGTCCTACGCCACTGTGGTAGAGGACTTTATCCACCAATTCCCCCATGCAGAAGAAGGCTACGTCAACCGTGCACAGCTCAAGGCTAACGGACTCGACTTTGCTGCTGCTGCCCGCGACATGCAGCAGGCCATCAGCGTCAGCGAAACAAAGGATAATGCCCATTTTGCCTATGCTCGCATGATTTACCAAAAGGAGGTCTTCCAGAGTCAGGTGCCTTACCCTGACTGGACGCTCGACCTGGCAGCCAGCGAGGCCGAGGCTGCATACGCTCAGAACCCGCTGCCCACTTACCGACAGCTGCTGGCGCAGATATGGTTTGCCCAGCAGAAGTACGACGAGGCTCTCGGAGTCTATAAGCAACTGACCACGAGCGACCTCAGGGGAGCCGAACTCTTCTACGAGACGGCCCGCTGCTACGAGCAGAAAGGCGACACCCTCGAGATGCTAGCCCTGCTGGACAGTGCCGTAGCCTGCTACAGCAAGCCTTACCTGAAGGAGGCCGCTCCCTACCTGTGGGCCCGGGGCACCGCCCGCATGAATGCCGGCAAGTACCGACTGGCTGTGCAGGACATGAACGAATACGAGAAACTGATGAGTGCCTCGGGGCTTACGGCTGATTTCTACTACATCCGCGAACAGGCCGAAATGGGCGGACGCCAGTTCCAGCAGGCCCTCGACGACATTCACCGTGCCACCCGGCTGGCCCCCGGTGAGGCCGTCTATTTTGCCGAACAGGCTTCCGTGGAGTCGCGTGTCGGCATGTACGACGAGGCCATTCTCTCGGCCCGCGAGTGCATACGCTTGGCTCCCGACTATAGCGACGGCTACCTGCTGCTGGGCGTGGCCCTCTGTCAGAAAGGGCAGAAAGCAGAAGGCCTCCCGCAGTTGCAGAAGGCCCGCGAGCTTGGTAACGCCCAAGCTGATGCGCTTATTCAGAAATTTCAGTAGGTTGCCCGGTTAGAAGTCAACAGGCTCTTCATCCATGGGTCCGGCGAACGGCATGTCCTCGTTAGGGTCGTTCAGTCGGCTGCCCACTATCTCCCCGCCGCCTGCGCCTTGATTGTCAATGGGGCGCAGTCGGCCTGCTTCCGGATTTTCAAAGCGGGTATATTCTCCACGGAAGGTCAGCACAATGGTTCCCGTGGCTCCTTTACGATGCTTGGCAATGATGATTTCAGCCTTACCCCTCAGGTCGTTGCCGTGGTCGTCCTCCTTGAATCCGTAGTACTCCGGCCGGTGCACGAAGCACACCATGTCGGCATCCTGCTCTATGGCGCCCGACTCGCGCAGGTCGGAGAGCTGGGGGCGCTTCCCCTCGTTGCCCTCGCGGTTCTCTACGCCACGGTTCAGCTGGCTCAGGGCCAGAATGGGAATGTTCAGCTCCTTGGCCAGTCCCTTCAGCGAGCGCGAAATGGTGCTTACCTCCTCCTGGCGCGAGGAGAACCTCATGCCGTTGGCATTCATCAGCTGCAGGTAGTCTATCATGATGAGTTTCACGCCGTGCTCACGCACCAGTCGGCGAGCCTTTGTACGCAGTTCGAAGACCGAGAGTCCTGGCGTGTCATCGACGAAGAGGGGTGCTCCCAGCAGTCCCGGCAGCCGCTTGTCCAGGCGTTCCCATTCGTCAGGCTGCAGCTGTCCGTTCAGAATCTTCGAACCGGCTATCTCGCAGCAGTTGGCAATGAGTCGGTTCACCAACTGCACGTTCGACATTTCCAGCGAGAAGAAAGCCATGGGCACTTGCAGGTCGGCGGCAATGTTCTTGGCCATGGAGAGTGCAAAGGC
>DGTH01000079.1:9777-14824 GCA_002393705.1 Prevotella sp. UBA4341
CCGCTGGTCACGTCGTCCAGTTTGTGGTATCCCGACGAAATGCCCGTCAGTCCGTCCTTGTTCTGGGCCGCCTTCTGAATCACCTCTATGGCGTTGCGAATAACGGGGTCTATCTGCGTGTAGTCCTTCTTCATGTTACGCTGCGAGAGTTCAAAGAGGCTTCCCTCGGCGTGCTGCATCAGCTCGTCTATGTCGGTGGTGTCGTCAAAGGCGTACGTCTCAATGTCGCCGGCAAACGAGATGAGCTGTCTGGCCAGCGACTTCTGTGCCACGATGTGGGCATGATACTCTATGTTGGCTGACGAGGCCACCCTCTCCGTGAGCTCCGATATGTAGAGCGGACCGCCCACCTGTTCCAGTGTGCCGTTCTTGGCCAGTTGCTCCGTCACGGTCAGCACATCGACGGGCTTCTCGTCCATCGAGAGGTCACGTATGGCGGCATAGACCATCTGGTTGCGCGGTTCGTAGAAGCTCTCTGGCCTGATGGTTTCACACACTACGGCGTAGGCGTCCTTGTCTATCATCAGTGCTCCCAGCACGGCTTTCTCCACTTCGGGAGCCTGTGGCTGCAGGCGTCCTAATTCTGTGAGGGCGGGCAGCGGCTTGCGCGTCTTGCGCTGTCCGTCTCTGTTTTGTTCGGGCATTTGTTCGGGCTTTTTTTGTTTAGGCTGCAAAAGTAGTCAAATTATTATAAACCACAAAATTTTTTCCCTACTTATTTTTTTTCTATTCCTCAATGTGAGTCAGCGAGTTGGCGAAGCTGCGGAAGAAGTTGGTGATGGCTTCCGAGGGGTAGAGCCCTGAGAATCGAGCCGAGTGGCTGACGTGCCACATCATGGCCTGTGAGTTATGAGTACGCACGAAGATCTGGTCGTCCTTCTGCGTGAAGTACCACTCGTCGGTTGACAGTTGCGAGTCGCTGAACAGCTCTTCCACCAGCTGAAGAGCGGTTTTGTC
Organism: Prevotella sp. UBA4341; assembly: GCA_002393705.1. Taxonomy (GTDB): domain Bacteria; phylum Bacteroidota; class Bacteroidia; order Bacteroidales; family Bacteroidaceae; genus Prevotella. The sequence goes on from DGTH01000079.1 coordinate 10,735, forward strand.
CAGCGTCTTTTTCATAAACGGCACCTTTTCCTGCTTCCATTTCATCAGCAGACAGAGCAGCGTGCCCTGCAGGTCGGCCATGAGCTGCATGTGCAACTGGCTAATCCACTGGGCCAGCTTGTCGTAGTCAATGAAGTCGGGCTTGTTGGCGGCCTCTTTCAGCATCTGGTGTTGCTCTACGAGCAGCGAGAGCGAGATGCCCTCATTCAGTATGCAGCGGGCGTGCTCCACGATGTTGAGCAGCAGCAGGCGTGTGGGCGTCTCCTCTTTTGAGCTCTCCCGGTCTATGATGGCTTGTAGCTTGCGGTCGAGCAGTGGGTTGGTCAAGCTGGCGGTGGCTTGCTCCTCGCTCTCGGAGTCGCGCACCACCTGCTTGTTCCACTTATCTTTCAGCTGTGGCGAGACGAGCGTAACGTAAAAGTTGTCACGACACGTTTCCAGTCCCTGCCAGATGTAGTCGTTCACACCCAGCATGACGGCGTACTGGTAGAGCCGGCGCCACTTCCATGGCGACAGGGGCTCTACGTCCTCTGGCTGGCCGTTAATGCCGGCTCGCAGCAGTCGAAAGAAGTTTCTCTCTATGACCGTCATTTGTACTTTTTTTTTTAACTCCCCTCCCCTTAAGGGGAGGGGTAGGGGGTGGGGCTTCTTATAGCGTTACACCATTCTTGAAGATGGCAATTTCGCGGTATCCGTTCTCCTCGTTGCGGGCGGGTGCTCCGCTGGCCACGCTGAGAATCTTCTCAATGAACTCCGGCACCAGTTCCTGCATGGTGCGGCCCTCTACCAGCTGACCTGCCGAAAAGTCTATCCAGTTAGGCTTGCGGGCAGCCAGGCTGGGGTTGGTGGCTATCTTCATGGTGGGTACGAAGGTGCCGAAAGGCGTGCCGCGCCCCGTGGTGAACAGCACCAGCTGACAGCCGGCAGCAGCCAGGGCCGTAGCGGCTACAAGGTCGTTGCCGGGGGCAGAGAGCAGGTTCAGTCCGTTCACCTTCAGCCGGTCGCCATACTCCAGCACACCGCTCACGGGCGCCCGTCCGCACTTCTGCGTACAGCCCAGTGCCTTGTCTTCGAGTGTGGAGATGCCGCCAGCCTTGTTGCCTGGGCTGGGGTTCTCGCCTACGGGTTCTCCGTGGCTGAGGAAGTACTCCTTGAAGTTATTGATCATGCTGACGGTCTGCTCAAAGAGCTCCCTCGTCTTGCACCGGTTCATCAGTATGGTTTCTGCACCAAACATCTCGGGCACCTCGGTCAGTATGCTCGTACCGCCCTGAGCCACCAGCCAGTCGCTGAACTCGCCCACCAGCGGGTTGGCCGTTATACCGCTGAAGCCGTCGCTGCCGCCACACTTCAGACCTACGCGCAGCTTGCTGACGCTGACCTCCTGACGTTCGTCCTTCTGGGCCACGGCGTACAGCTGGCGCAGCAGCTCCATGCCAGTCTCCATCTCGTCGCCCTCCACCTTCTGCGTCACCAGCAGCTTGATGCGGTCCCGGTCGTAGTCGCCCAGCATTTCCATGAACTGGTCGGGCTGGTTGTTCTCGCAGCCCAGGCTCAGCACCAGCACGCCGCCTGCGTTGGGGTGCAGGCAGATGTCGCGCAGCACCTTGCGCGTGTTCTCGTGGTCGCCCGACAGCTGCGAGCAGCCGTAGTTGTGGTGCCAGGCATGGACGGCGTCAATGCCCTTCAGCTGGGTCTCCCGGCGCAAGGCTTCTGCCAGCCGTTCGGCTATGCCGTTCACGCAGCCCACGGTGGGCACAATCCATATCTCGTTTCTCACGCCCACCTCGCCGCTGCTTCGCACGTAGCCCCGGAAGGTGCGCTGCTCGTCCCTGATGTTGAGCACTTCGCTCACCGGCTGGTACGTATATTCCAGCGTACCCTTCAGGTTGGTCTTCAGGTTGTTCTCGTTGACCCACTCGCCGGCCTTCAGGTCCCGGCGGGCGTGACCTATTGGGTAGCCATACTTGATGATGTCCTCGCCCTGCTTCTTGTCCCGGATGAGCACTTTGTGTCCGGCAGGCGTGTCCTGCAGCACAGTTATTTGCTTGCCGTCAACGTCGATGACGTCGCCCTTCTTCTTCGGCTGTAGGCACACAACGACCGAGTCAGCCGGATTGATTTTCAGATAAGTAGTTTGTTCCATAATTATTCTGTTTTTTTAAGTTTAACACCCATCACCCATCACCAATCACCCATCACCCATCACCCATCACCCAATATTCTTCCTGCGGTAGAAGTCCAGGTTCTCCTTCGTCAGCAGCTCTATGGGCATGTAGTTGACGGGGTTCACCTCGCGCTTCAGCACAATGGCGTCGAAGAGTGTCTCCACGCACTCGTAGCCCTGCATGTAGGCATGCTGGGCTATGAGGAACGAGATGCTGCCCTGCCTCACGCACTCGGCGTTCTTCTCCACCATGTCGTAGCCCATAATCTGGATGTTGCGCAGGTTCGAGCGCAGCAGGAACTCCCCTACCAGGTGGGCCTTCGAGTTGAACGTGATGCAGTGGTGCACCTGTGGGTGCTTCCTGAAGAAGCTCTCCAGCAGCCCGTCGTACTGCTCGCGCTCCTCGTCCAGCGGCAGGTCCAGCTCGCTGATCGTCACCTCGGGGAAGTGGTCGTGCATGTAGTGGCGGAAGCCCGTCTCGCGGTTCTCCTGCTGCTTCGATGCCACGTTGCCGTCGCGCATCTGCTTCATCAGCATGATTTCCTTCTCCTGCGGGGCCAGCATCATGAGCATGCGGGCGGCAAAGTAGCCACTCTGGAAGGAGTCCTGCCCGAAGAACGACAGCGGCCTGAGGTCGGGCATGTAGGAGTCCAGCAGTATGAACGGAATGTGCTGCGCGTGCAGCTGGTCGGTAAACTTGCGCGTCAGCTCCAGCGTGGAGGGCACTACGATGATGCCCGCCGGCTTCTGCCTCAGCACCTCGCCCGTAGCCTTGACGAAGGTGTCTGTCTGGAAGCGCTTGTAATAGACCATGCGTATGGAGATGCCGAAGTCGCGCCGGCGCTCGCAGGCAGCCTGCGCCCCTTCCTCTATCTCCTCCCAGTAAGCCTCGCTGGCGTGTTTGGGAATGATGCAGTAAAACGTATATTTCTTGTTGTAGGCCAGCGCCGAGGCATACATGTTGGGCTTGTAGTCCATTTCCTGCAGCGCCTTCTCCACCTTCTCCAGCGCCTTGGGGCTGACGTTGGGCCGCTTGTGCAGCACCCTGTCAACGGTACCCACACTCACGCCCGCGCGCTCGGCTATATCCTTGATTCTAATCTTTTCGTTTCCCATATTTGGGGGACAAAGGTACGAATTAAAATGAAGAGTGAAGAATGAAGAATGAAGAATTTGCTGCCGCCTTAAGTATTTTTATCATTTCTCGCACCTCGCACCTTGTTTAATTTTCGATTTTCTTATTTTCGATTTTCGATTTAATTGTCTGTTAGCAGTTGACGGATTAGGACCTTCGAATGATTCAAATCGAAAATCGAAAATCCGTAAATCCGTAAATTTCGAGGTATGAGGTACGAGGTTTTTGTCACAATAACTCTTGCAGCCGCTTAAAGGCGGGGGCGAGTAGGGTGGTCTCCACCTCCTGCCCCGTGGGCGAACGGAAGATGCAGCGGCGCTGCTTGGGCAGTAGTTTGCTGACGTTCTGAATGTTCAGCAGCGTGCTGCGGTCGGCACGTACGAAGCGGTCGGCCTCGAGCATCTTCTCCAGCGCACCCAGGCCGAGCAGCACGGTGTCGGTGGTGTGGAAGGTCACAATCTGCGAATAGTTGCCGTCGCCCTTGAAGTAGGCTACGTCCTTCAGCTCCACGACGATGGTGCCGCTGGCCGTGCGCAGCGTCAGCCGCTCGTTGTACGTCTTCTCCGTCATCTTGGCTATGTCCTGCAGGGTGTCGGGCGATGGGTGTTGGGTGATGACTTTCTGGCGAATGGCCTCAATGAGTTCTTCGCGCTGTCGCTTCTCACGCAGCAGACGGACCATCTTCTTTCGGTTGCGCCGTTTCTCGTACCAGCGAGCCAACAGCCAACACCCAACAGCCAACACCCAGCACCCAACACCCAACACCCACCAGTGCTGCCACCAGCGCA
>DGTH01000132.1 GCA_002393705.1 Prevotella sp. UBA4341
CAACACCCAACACCCAACACCCTCCAGAATGACCCTCTCACTGCACGCCACAAACGGCCTCTTAGCCTTCAACCACAAGAACGGCGTGCAGATGAGCCCCGAAATGGCCAACCGCTACGACTACAGCGACTACCTGCCCACACGAGCTGCCACAGAAACAGGCGAGCCCATCTGGCTGACCGGCTACGAGGAGCGCCAGCACCACAGCCACCCCATAGCCATAGGACTCACGGCCAGCTACGCCCTCAGCGAGCGGCTCAGCATAGGCAGTGGCCTGATATATACATGGCTGAAGTCAGACTTCACCAGCGTAGTGAAGCAGACGCACATCACCACCAAGCAGACCCTGCACTACATCGGCATTCCGCTGAACGTAGAATACCGCCTGCTGAAGGGCCGCAAGTGGAGCGCCTACGTGAGCAGCGGCATAGAGGCCGACTGGAACATCAGCGCACGCAGCGAGACGGAAGGTGTAAAAACCACCATGAGCCGCGACCGCCTGCAGTTTTCGCTCGGTGCGGCCATTGGCGCTGAATACGAAGTTCTGCCCCGCCTCAACCTGTACGCCGAGCCTGGGTTCCGCTACTATTTTGACAATGGAAGCCCCGTGCAGAACTTCTTCAAAGAGAAGCCTGCATCCTGGAGCCTCCAGTTGGGAGTACGCTTTAATTTGTCTAACAATGATTGATTACTTTTCTACGACCGTCAGCTTGGCGTCGCCGGGACGGTAGAGCAGGCCGGTGCAGCGCTTGGCAGAGGCCTTATAGGTCTTCAGCTCTAACTGGTCCCACTTAATCTGGTCGGTACGCTGGGCCAAGGGGGCGTGGGGAATGACGGAGCCGTCGCGCACAAGGATGACGGCAGGTATCTCGCCGGCCTTGATGGTCTGCCAGCCGCTCTGATAGACCTTGCCCGTCTGGTAGTCAATCCAGGAGCCCACCTCCGCTCCCTCCCCAAGGGAGGGGAGATAGACTACGCGCTCGTCGCCGCTCTCCATGAGGGGGGCCACGAGGATTTGCGAACCGAAGAGGTACTCGTCTTCAATGAGCCAAGCGCCGGGGTCGTGCGGAAACTCCACGAAGAGGGCACGCACCATGGGCAGGCCACGCTCGCTGCAGTCCTTAGCCTGCGCATAGACGTAGGGCATGAGCCGGTACTTCATTTCGGCAGCCTGACGGAACGCCTTGGTGAACGACTCCGAGATGAGCCATGGTTCCGTAGGCGGTGCACCGTGGGCACGCGTATGGCTGCTGAGGAAGCCGAAGGGCAGCCAGCGACGGTAGATGTCCTCGGGCGAGGCGGTGACGAAACCGCCCATGTCGTGGCTCCAGAAGGAGAAGCCGGAGAGTCCGAAGCTGAGACCGCCTCTCAGGTCGCCCAGCATGCCGGTGTTCGTAGTAGCGGCATCGCCGCCCCAGTGGAGGGCGTAACGCTGCGAGCCGGCCCAGGCCGAGCGGGCCCAGATAATGCCGGACGGAGCCTCACCCCCAACCCCTCTCCAAGGGGAGAGGGGAGATTTTGCGAAGCTGTCAATCACTTCGAAGAGGGCCTTGTTGTATCGCAGGGGGTAGAGGTTGTGCTCGTAGAGTCCGCCACGCCCGTTGTGGTAGAAGCCGTTGTAGGGGGCCGCCTCGCCGAAGTCGCACTTAATGGTAGAGACGCCCTGCTTCAGCAGTCCGAGAATCTTCGACTGGTACCACTTGACGGTCTCCGGGTTGGTAAAGTCGAGCACGGCATCCTCGTAAGGCATGCCGCCGTCGGCATTGCGCACATGGAGGTTCTTCTCAATGATTTCCGGGAAGAAGCGGTTCTTCGGCGTGAAGTAAGGCAGCTGCCACAGGCAGGTGTGGAAGCCCTGGTCCTTCAGCTGCTTGAGCATGCCCACTGGGTCGGGGAAGCGGTCGCGCGCAAACTGGTAGTCGCACTGCCAGTCAACGCCGAACCAGCCCGTGTCGAAGTGAATGACGTCAGCCGGAATCTTGTGCTGGCGCAGCTGGCGGGCAATGTCGAGGCCTTCCTCCTGCGAGAAGTAAGTGATGCGGCTCATCCACGTGCCAAACGACCAGAGCGGCAGCATGGGGCTCTTGCCCGTGATGTTGGTATATTCGTCGAGAATGTCCTTAGGCTCTCCGAAGAAGACGAAAAGGTCAATCTGCTCGTCGGCCATGAAGAGGCGCTGCGCACCGATGTAGCTCTGGCCGAAGTCGGCCGTGACGGGTGCCGACGTGTGCATGAAGATGCCGTAGCCACGGTTAGAGAAATAGAAGGGCACGGGCTTGTACTGGCCGTCGGTCTCAGGGCCTTGCGGGTCGGTGACGCTGAGGTGAACCTTCTGCCCCACCTTGTTCAGCGAGGTGAACGACTCACCACAGCCGTAGATGCGCTCGCCGGGGGCCAGCGTGAAGACGGGGTTGACGGAGCGCGAGTTGTCGGAACCGCGCTTGATGAAGGAGAAGGGCAGCAGCTTGACCTGAGAAGAATCGTTGTCTATGAGGTGGCGCGTCTGGGTAAGCACGCGGCCCTTAGCGTCCTTCAAGACGAGGCGGAAGGGGTGGCGCTGCAGCTCCAGAGTGCCGTAGTCGGTCTTGTATGCAACGACCAAGTCGTTGCTTACTGAACGCCAGGGCGTTGCCTTGCCGCGGTGCTTGAACTGGTCGCACAACATGGGGTCGTCAGCCTCGTCCGAGCGGGGCACGATGGGCGTGGTAAGCAGCCTTATGCGCACGCATCGAGGACTGATAAACTCGAGACTGATGGAGAGATTGGGGTCGTTATCGTAAGCCGCATCGGGGAAGTCGAGCATCTGCATACGCACAGGCCAGTAACCATTGAGGTTGAAAGCCTGGCGAGGCGAAAGCCGATAGCGTTTCCAGTTGAGCAGGCCTGTGGCCTTGGCGGCGTCGAACGAAGCCAAGGAGTCAGCAAGGAAGTAGGTATTAGAAAGATCGTTAAAGTCGGTAGAAACGTCTTTCGGCATGCACTGCAGGTACTGCACACCTGCATTAGTTTGAATCTGAGCGTTTGCTGCGTTGACAACGCAACAGACGAGACATAAGATAACGAGTACTTTTTTCATAGCTGTATTGTTGCTTTAGGTAATCCGTAAGACTGGGCCGAGAGCGTGCCATGACCGCGAACGACGACGAGACAACGGCCGAAGAAAGCCTTGCGCTTGGTGTCCTTGAAGCGTTCCATGGAGAACTGCGAGCCATTATCGACACCGACAATCTCGGCTCCGGGAGCGTCGAAGAATACTTGGTTTTCGGCCCACGGACAGCGATTGCCGTTGCGGTCAACCACCTCGACATTGATAAAGGTCAGGTCGCGGCCACGGTAGTCAACCGTCAGGCGCAAGTGGTCAGGCTGACCGGCGGTACGAATGGTCTGTTCGCGCACTACGGCCCCACCCTTCCGGGCTACGACCTTTGCCACACCGGGCTCAAAGGTGACGCGCCAGGCAACGTGGTAAGGAGAACTTTCAGTTTTCCTGCGTACACCCTGACTGCGACCGTTGATGAAGAGCTCTACCTCGTCGGCCTGGTTGTAGTAGCACCAGAGGTCTATCTCCTGTCCCTCAAGCCAGTTCCAGTGAGGGAAAAGGTGCAGCACGGGCTTGTCGGTCCATTCGCTTTGGTACATATAATAGATGTCCTTCGGCTGGCCGCTCAAGTCGATGATGCCGAAGTAGCTGGAACGAGCCGGGAAGCCGTAGGGGGTGGGCTCGCCAAGGTAATCGAAGCCGGTCCAGATAAACTGTCCGCCGCAGTAGGGAGTGTTCTTCACCACATGCCAATTCTGCTCGTGGGTAGTGCTCCAGGAAGCATGCATGTTGTCGTAAGCCGAACACATGAACGAGGGGTCCGTATAGGGCAGCCACCACTCCTGGGGAGCCTTCGTAATGACGTCGGAGGGCATCTTGTAGTAACCCGTGGTCTGCAGGGCGCTGACGCTCTCGGTCATGATAAAGGGGCGTCCGGGAAAGTTCTTGGGCACATCCTTGATGTAGTCGTGATGGTAGTTAAAGCCGATGATGTCGATACCTTTTCCCTTCCAGAGGTGGTTGTTGGGGTCAGGCTCATTACAGCCGGCCGTAATGGGGCGCGTGGCATCGTAGCGTCGTACGATGTCAGCCAGGTGGTCGGTCAGCAGGGTGTTGGCCGAGAGATCGCGGCTGTTGGCTAAGGTTGAAGGGTCGTGGCCGGCATTCAGAATGAGGTTGGCCTGCTCAAGGGTGAGCGTGTCGGCAGCAGCATCGCTCCACTGCTCTAACACCTCGTTGCCTATAGACCACATCAGGATGCAGGGATGGTTGCGGTCGCGGAGCACGAGGTCGCGGAGGTCGCGTTCGTGCCACTCGTCGAAGAAGCGTGCATAGTCGTTCTGCGTCTTGCGGCGACGCCACATGTCGAAGCTCTCGTCCATGACAATGAGCCCCATGGTGTCGCACATGTTGAGCAGTTCTGGTGCAGGCGGGTTATGGCTGGAGCGTATGGCGTTGCAGCCCATCTGCTTCAGCTTGGTGAGCTTGCGGTGAAGGGCATCCTCGCTGAGGGCAGCACCCAAGCAGCCGAAGTCGTGGTGCTCGCAGACGCCGTTGAGCTTCAGGTTCTTGCCGTTGAGCCAGAAACCGGTCTTCGCATCGAAGCGGAAGTTGCGAAAGGCTGTGGTGGTCCAAACCTCATCGACCACGCGGCCATCAATGAGCACCTGCGTGCGCACCTTATAAGTATAGGGGTCGTCAGGCGACCATAAGTGGGGCTTGCGAATGCGCATGGTCTCGTGCTGGCCAGAGCCGCTCTCTACCTCACGACCGCTCTGGTCGAAGACCTGCCAGCGCACCTTAAAGCCGCGACCAGCCACGTCGGCATCAGCCAGTATGCGCCCCTTCTCCGTAGTCTGCACATGGACGCCCCAATGCTTAACGTGAACGGGGTGCGTCTCGGTGAGCCACACGTGGCGATAAATGCCGCAGCCGCTGTACCAGCGCGAGTTCGGCTGGTCACTGTTATCGACACGCACGGCAATGACGTTGTCGCCGGTACGCATGAAGCGCGTAATCTCATATTCGAACGAGCTGTAGCCGTAAGGCCGGTGCCCCACCTTCTCACCATTCACATAGACGGTAGAGTTCATGTAAATACCGTCAAACTCAAGGAAGTAACGCCGCACCTCGCTGATACGGAAGTGCTTACGGTACCACCCCACTCCGCCAGGCAAGGCTCCGCCACCGGCACCGCTGGGGTTGCCGGCCGAGAAGTCGCCCTCTATGGCCCAGTCGTGAGGCAGGTTGAGGCGTCGCCAGTGGCTGTCGTCATACTCGGGTTTGGACATGCTGGCCGAGTCGGCCAAAATGAAGCGCCAGTCACGGTCGAAGTTCTTACGTTCCCGGGCAGACGTATGGAGGGTAAAGACAATGAGCAGACACAGGGTCAGAAAGGTGCGGAGAATGTTCATTAGTGTTGTTTGTTACGTTATTACTGGGTTATTTGCTACGAGGTACGATGACGACGAAGCGTGCTCCAGGCCCCTTGTAGGCAGTATCGAGCACAACGTCGCCACCAATGCGGCGTGCCATGGTGCGGCTAAAGGTAAGTCCAAGACCAAGACCTTCCTTGAAGGTATCGAGCTTGACGAATCGGTCAAAGATATGGGCAGCCTTGTCCGCAGGAATGCCCGGACCGTCATCTTCCACGCTAATCATGAGCTGGGTGTCGGAAGCCGTAGCCCGCAGCACGGTATGTCCGTCGGGGGCATACTTCAACGCATTGTCGAGCAGCGGAGTCAGTATGCGGGGCAAGGCACCTTCTTGCGTGACGATGGTGAAGCTGTCAGGCAGCGCACTCTCGTAGGTAAGCTGCCAGTTGCCCTTCGAGCGCTCACGATGGAAGTTGGTTGCCAACTGCCGGAGCAGCTCGTTACAATGAATGGTGGCCACACTCATCTCGACATCGAGGTTCTCGCCGCGCGAGATTTCCAGCACCTCGTTAATCATGTTGGTAATAAGGTGCGTGTTGTGCATCATCGTGTCGGCTATGTGACGACGGTCGTCGGTAGTGAGGTCGTTTTCCTCGTGTGCCAGCACCTGGGCAAAGCCGCTAATGACGTTGAGCGGCGTGCGTACCTCGTGGCTCACGTTCTGTATGAACTCGGACTTCATCTTCTCCGACTCCAAGACCTGGCGGTAAGCCTTGCGGATTTCGCGCAGGTGCCGGCGACGGCTCTGCACGATATAGACCAGCGCCACGACGAGCAACAGGAGGAAGAACGCCGTGGCAGCAATAGCATAGAACCAGAGGCGACTGCGCTCGCGCTCCGACTCATAGAGGCGCAACTCGTCCTGAATGCCCTGCATGGAGGAACTCAGAATCAGGCTGTTGATGGAGTCACTCTCGGCGGCTCCGAGCTTTAAGGCATCGTAAGCCTCGTGCCAGCGGCCGGCACGCGAATAGATATCGGCCTGGGTCTCAAAGGGGTCGTCATCACTGGTGAGCGCCAGTTTGGCCGCCTCGTCGATACGCCCCTGCTGGGCTAAGTAATAGACCTCGAGCGTACGCCCGTGGACAGAGCTTTTGCCTTCGGCCACGCCCTGCTTATAAGCCTTGTAACCTTCCAGAAAATGAGGTATGTCGCCCGTCGTGTAATAGACCAGCGTGCGGCGGGTCTCTATGTCGAACACGCGCTCGGGCGATGCCTCGCGGGCGATGCTGAGTGCCTGCTCGATGAGCCGTAGGGCTTCATCGGGGTCCTTATCCACAACGATGTTCACCAGGTTCATGTAGATGGGCGGCTGACTCTCTATATAGCCTTCCTGCTGCATGCGGCGAATGACTTCCCAAAAACAGCGTTTGGCACTCTCTTTATTGCCGCAATACCGATAGATATGTCCCATCATGTTGATGGCCATATACATCTCGGAATCCAGCTTGCGGTCGGTCAGTTCCTTCGACAGGCGCTGGGCCAGCTTGTAAGCCTCGAAGATGCGCTCGCGGTTAAGCAGGAAGACGATTTCGTTACACCGCTGCGTGTAGTAGGCATGCAGGTCGTCCTGCTGAACCAGATAGTTCTCGAGCTTACTCACAGCCCGGAAGAAGCGGGCTGAGTCGCCTTCGTTAAACGAATGATGCACGGAGTCACGAAGCATCAGGTATTCCTTCGACTGCTTATAGTCGGTCTTCTGAGCTAAAGCAGAGCATGGTAGCAGCATGGCGGCTGCTACCATGAACAGATGTCTCAAGTTACATTTCTTCATAAGAAAGATTACCACCTATCACAACTTTACGCTGACAGCCTTGCCGCTGTACTGAACCATCTTGCCTTCAGGGTTTTCGAGGTTCAGCGGACGGGGAGCGTCGGGGGTGATGAGCACCACGTTGAAGCGACGCTCCTTCAGCATGCCGGCAAACTGGCCTTTGCGCTGCGAGAAACTGACGGTACGCGTAGCGTCATCGTAGCTGATATCGATGGTGGCATACTTTCCCTTCTCGTAGTTGTAGTTCGTACCTTCGTCTTCGTAGAGCTGGAACTCACCATTCTTCCCGGCATAGACGTAAAGGTTGATGAGCTCTGCGGGCTTCTCGTCGCTCCACTCCATCTCGGGGCCGAAGGGGATAATAGCGCCCTCACGCACGAAGACAGGAATCTGCTCGTAGGGAGCATCGACCACCAAGCGCTGTCCACCCTGGAGGTGCTCGCCGGTGTAAAGGTCGTACCAACCCGTCTGCTGCGGGAAATAGACGCTGCGGTTGCGAGCCTTATAGTAGCCTACGGGACAAGCCATTAGAGCCGGTCCGAGCATCCACTGGTTGCCGATGTTGAGCACTTCATCATCGCCATTGAAGTCCATGACGAGGGCACGCATCAGCGTATAGTCCTTGAAGTGAGCCCAAGCAGCCAGCGAGTAGAGGTAAGGCATGAGGCGGTAGCGCAGACGGTCGTAATAGACGAACGACTTATAGGCAGGATGATTGTCGGGGGCAATGTTCCATATTTCGCGCAACGGCCACTGTCCGTGAGCACGGAACAGGGGGATGAAGGTTCCAAACTGGTTCCAACGGGTCTGCAGCTCGCGCCACTCCTTCAGGTCTTCATTCTCCTGACCTGTCTGGTCGAAAAGCTGCTGGGCTGCCACGTAACGCTTCTCTACGCAGAAGCCTCCCTGGTCCATTCCCCAGAAGGGCACGCCCGACATGGAGTAGTTCAGACCTGCCGTCATCTGTGCACGCATGTCCTCCCAGCGGGTGCCAATGTCGCCGCTCCACGTAGCGGTAGAGAAGCGCTGCTCGCCGGCAAATCCGCTACGCGTAAGCAGGAAGACGCGCGGCTCGTCCTTCTTACCCTTGAAGACAGAACGCTGACCGTTATAGATAGCATCGGCATTCACCGTTGAGTAAGCGTTGAAGTACTCAGTGGCCGTACCTAATGCCGTGGGGCCTGAGAGGGCCTTGCGGTACCACATCGGGGTGCAGTCGCGTACGTTAGGCTCTGAGGCATCCATCCACCAGGCGTCGATGCCGTGGTTGTACTTCGTATAGAGGTTCTCGTCCATCTGTCGCCAGAACATCTTACGGGCACCAGCATCGTAGGCATCGTAGAAGGAGCCACGGAAACCGAGCCAGTCGTGGATGTCGTCCTTCACGGCCTGATGATACATCCATCCGTTCTCATCCAGCTCCTTATAGTTTTTCACCGTGTCGTAGAACTTCGGCCACACGCTGATCATGAAGCGTCCGCCCATGGCGTGCACGCTGTCGAGCATAGCCTGCGGGTTGGGGTAACGGCTTGCCTCAAAAGTGTGGTCGCCCCAAGAGTCGAGCTTCCAGTAGTTCCAGTCCTGAACGATGTTATCCACAGGAATGTGGCGACGACGGAACTCGCTGAGCGTCTCTTCGATTTCCTGCGATGACTTATAGCGCTCACGACTCTGCCAGAAGCCGAGTACCCACTTCGGGTAGAGCGAAGCCTTGCCCGTCAGCGTGCGGTAGCCGGAGATGATATCATCAAAATTCTCTCCGCTGATGA
>DGTH01000078.1 GCA_002393705.1 Prevotella sp. UBA4341
TATCCAGCTGAGCTACGGAACCGGCCACAAGTCTGCAAAAGGCAGAACTGGAAAATCGCATGCAAAGGTAAAAACTTTTTTTGGATTATCCAAAAGAAATCATTATTTTCTATAAAATAATAGACCCGCATGCGCTGAGTATGGAAAAGTTTTCGTAACTTTGCCATTCAAAAAATGGAACTGAAGGTCAACATCTACACCAAGGGCGACGAACTGCCCCCCATGACGTGCCGCAACTACTTCCACAGTGCGGAGCTGTTTCACATTTGTGAACAGACGCCCCGACTGCGGCCCTACATGGTCGTCGTGGAGCGTGAGGACGGCAGCGTGCTGGCCCACCTGCTCGTCATGCTGCGCTACCGCTCGTCGCTCTTTCCGCCCTACCTCTACATGCACTGCCGCACGTACGGCGAGGGTGAGTACGACGAGGACGCCATGACGGAGAGCCTGACCAAGGGCACGACGCTGCGCCGCGACGAGCTGTTTGGCATGATGCTCAAGGCGCTGACTGAGAAGATGAAGCGCTGGACGCTCTACATCGAGGCGAGCGACCTGTCGGCCAAGATGTTCGGCTACCGCTGGTTCCGGCAGCAGAGGTTCTTCCCCGTACACTGGATGAGCGTACACAACTCGCTGCACAGCCACGCTCCCGAGGAGCGCATCAGCCAGCGCATGAAGCAGCACCTGGAGCAGGCGCAGCGGCGCGGAGCTGAGACGAAGGAGGTGGAGAGCGACGAGGAGTTCCGGCAGTTCATGAAGCTGCTGAAGCACCACCACTGGCTGAAGCCGAAGCGCTACATACCCGACGCCAAGATGTTTCAGCTCTTGTGGCAGGGACAGAACGCCCGTCTCTTCATTACGAAGTACCGCGAGCGCGTCATAGGCTGCTGTGCCGTGGCTTACTCGGGGGGCGACGCCTACATGTGGTACTCGGCCTTCAGGCGCAAGAGCTTCATCAGATTGCACCCCGACGAGCTGACGGTATGGCATGCTCTTCAGCACGCCTACGAACAGCAGTACCGCCACATGCGATTCATGGACTGCGGACTGCCCTTTAGGCGCAACCCCTTCCGCGAGTTCATCCTGAGCTTCGGCGGCAAGGAGGTTAGTACGTACCGCTGGTTCCGCTGCAACATAGGGTGGCTGAACCGCGTGCTACAATGGTTTTACAAAGACTGACACAGAAGGATAGATAACACATGAAACTTTCAGAACTGAAAACAGGCGAACACGGCATCATTGTCAAGGTATCGGGCCACGGCGGCTTCCGCAAGCGCATCGTGGAGATGGGCTTTATCAAGGGTAAGGATGTAGAGGTGCTGCTGAACGCACCGCTGCAAGACCCCGTGAAGTACAAACTCATGGGCTACGAGGTCAGCCTCAGGCGCAAGGAGGCGGAGATGATAGAAATAATAACCCCTACCGACCTTCCCAAAGAGGAGGTGGCTGGTTCAGGGAGTCCGTCAAGGCCCTCCTCCCCTTCGGGCTGGTCGGGAGGGGACGTCTCGGCCGCACTCCGTCAGCACCGCACCATCAAGGTGGCACTGGTGGGCAACCCCAACTGCGGCAAGACGTCGCTCTTCAACTTTGCCAGCGGAGCCCACGGCCACGTGGGTAACTACTCGGGCGTCACCGTCGATGCCTCGGTGGCACACGCCTCGTACTACGGCTACGAGTTCAGGCTGGTGGACCTGCCGGGCACGTACTCGCTGACCTGCTACTCGCCAGAGGAGCAATACGTACGCAAGCAGCTGACGGGCGACGACATGCCCGACGTGGTCATCAACGTCATAGACGCATCGAACCTGGAGCGCAACCTCTACCTGACCACGCAGCTCATCGACATGGACCTCCGGCTGGTGTGTGCGCTGAACATGTACGACGAGTTTGAGCGCCGGGGCGACCATGTCAACCTGGACACGCTGAGCACCCTCTTCGGCACGCCCATGGTGCCCACGTCGTTCAGGAAAGGTACGGGCGTGAAGGAACTCTTCAAGACCGTCATACAGGTGTATGAAGGTGCCAACCGCCAGGCACGCCACATACACATAAACTACGGACACGAGATAGAGTACGGCATCAGCCACATACAGCAGCACCTGCGCGAAGACCAGGAGCTGGACCACACTCACTACTCGACTCGCTACCTGGCCATCAAGCTGCTGGAGCGCGACTGGGAACTGGAGAAGGCCGTACGGCAGATGAAGAACGCGGCCGACATCATGGAAGCCCGCGACATGGCGGCACAGCGCGTGCTGGAGGAGACGAACAACGACTCGGAGACGGCCATCATGGACGCGAAGTACGGCTTCATACACGGTGCGCTGCGCGAGGCGGAGTTTACGCTCGGACAGAAGCAGGACACCTACCGCACGACGCACCTTATAGACGACGTGCTGTCGAACAAGTACCTGGGTTTCCCCATCTTCTTCTTCATACTCTTCGTGATGTTCCAGACCACCTTCTCGCTGGGCCAGTACCCCATGGACTGGATAGAGGCGGGCGTAGAGTGGCTGGGAGAGTGGGCAGGCTCTCACCTACCCGACGGCCCCGTGCGCTCCATGCTGGTCGATGGCATCTTAGGCGGCGTGGGAGCCGTCATCGTCTTTCTGCCGCAGATTCTCATTCTGTACTTCTTCATATCGCTCATGGAGGACTCGGGCTACATGGCGCGAGCAGCCTTCATCATGGACCGCTTGATGCACAAGATGGGTCTGCACGGCAAGTCGTTCATTCCGCTCATCATGGGCTTCGGCTGCAACGTGCCGGCCATCATGGGCACGCGAACCATAGAGAGCCGGCGCTCAAGGCTCATCACCATTCTCATTGTGCCCTTCATGTCGTGCTCGGCCAGGCTACCCATCTACATCATGATAGCTGGCACGTTCTTCGCCGTGGAGTACCAGTCGTGGGTCATGCTGTCCCTCTACGCGGTGGGCATCATGGTGGCCGTCGTGGTGAGTAAGGTGTTCTCGGCCTTCATCATCAAGGGCGAGGACACGCCCTTCGTCATGGAGCTGCCGCCCTACCGCTGGCCTACGGCGAAGGCCATAGGTCGCCACACGTGGGACAAGGGCAAGGAGTACCTGAAGAAGATGGGCGGTGTGATTCTCGTAGCCAGCATCATTGTCTGGGCACTGGGCTACTTTGGCCCTGAGGGCATTGCCCCTTCGATGGAGGAGAGCTTCATAGGCGCCATGGGTCAGGCCGTAGAGCCGCTGTTCAGCCTGCAGGGCTTCAACTGGAAGCTCGACGTCAGCCTGATAGCCGGCGTGGGAGCGAAGGAGATAGTAGCCAGCACCATCGGCGTGCTGGGCGGGCTGGAAAGCATTACGCCCCTCTCGGCCTACTGCTACCTGCTCTTCGTGCTGCTCTACTTCCCCTGCATAGCCACGATAGCAGCCATCAAGAACGAGACGGGCTCCTGGCGCTGGGCCACCCTGGCCGCTATATACACTACGGCACTGGCGTGGGTCGTCAGTGCCGTAGTGAATCAAGTAGGAAGTTTGTTCTAAAGAAAAAACTATTGCTGGGCGTGCGTCAGTTGTTGACTGAGCCGCCCACGATGTCGAGCAGTTCAGAAGTGATGGCTTGCTGGCGCGACTTGTTGTACTGTAGGTTCAGCTCGCGCAGCAGCTCGTCAGCATTGTCGGTAGCCGTCTGCATGGCCACCATGCGCGCGGCGTGCTCAGAGGCCACGCTGTCTAACAGCGCAGTGTAGAGCATGAGGTGGGCCAGCTTCGGTATGAGTTCCGTGAGCAGCGTCATCATGTCGGGCTCGACGATGAAGTTGTCGTTCAACGGCACGGCTTCCTCGCTCTCCACCTGGCGCTTGCGCCCACGCTTCCGCAGATAGTCCTGTGCCTTCTTCGTCACGATGTTGGTGGTCAGGTCTCGCTCGTGGTCGGCATTCAGCTCGCTCTCAATGTCGATGGGCAGGAAGGTCTTGTGGGTCAGAATCTGGCTGCCCGCACTCTTGAAGTGGTGGTAGATGAGCTCCACCTTATCCACTTCGCCGTTAGCGAATTTCTCGCCCAGCTCCATCGTTATGTCGATGCACTTCTGCACGTTGGGGTGGTCAACCAGGTCGGCGTAGTCACCCTTCACGTCGTAGCCTAACTTACGTGCCTTTTCTGCCACCTTGCGACCGATGGGGTAGATTTCTACACTGCCAGGGCCTAACTCCTCTGTCAGCGCGTCGGCTACGTGCTGCATGGTCTTGATGACGTTCGCATTGAAACCGCCGCAGAGCGACGAGTTGCTGCTGAACACCACGAGTGCCACCCTGTGCACGGTACGCTCCTGGTCGTAGATGGTCTGTGCTTCAGCTTCTGAAGCAAGGAACGACTTGAGTATATGCTCAAGCATGGTCTCGTAGGGCAGCATGTTCTGAATAGCCACCTGCGCATGGTGCAGCTTGGAGCTGGCCACCATCTTCATGGCAGAGGTTATCTTGCGCGTGCTGTTAACCGAGGCAATACGGCCTTTAATTTCTTTCAGTGATGGCATGGTTCAATTTGAATATTTTACCATTTCACTATTTCACAATTGCTATATGCCGAGGGCAATAGTCAAATTGTGAAATAGTCAAACTGTCAATTACTTATACGTTCCGGCAATGTCGGCCATGACGGCTTCTATCTTCTTCGTCGTCTCGTCGTCGAGCTTACCGGCACCCAGGGTCTCAATGACCTCAGGAGCCGTGGTGCGCAGCTTGTCGAGGAACTGGTCCTGACACTGGCGTACCTTGTCGATGGGCACCTGACGCATCAGTCCGTGAACACCGCAGTACAGGATGGCAATCTGCTCGCCCACGGGCATGGGGCTGTACTGAGGCTGAATGAGCAACTGGTTGTTCTTGCGACCTCGGTCGAGCGTCATGGCTGTCACGGCGTCCATATCGCTTGAGAACTTGGAGAAAGCCTCCAGCTCACGATACTGAGCCTGGTCAATCTTCAGCGTACCGGCCACCTTCTTCATAGACTTAATCTGTGCCGAACCACCCACACGGCTCACGGAGATACCCACGTTGATGGCAGGACGGAAGCCCTGGTTGAAGAGGTCGGACTCCAGGAAGATCTGACCGTCAGTAATAGAGATGACGTTTGTCGGAATGTAAGCAGAAACGTCGCCGGCCTGTGTCTCGATGATGGGCAGTGCGGTCAGCGAACCGCCACCGCGCACATGACCCTTCATGCACTCAGGCAGGTCGTTCATCTGCTCGGCCACTTCCTGCTGCTCGTTCATCTTGGCAGCACGCTCCAGCAGACGGCTGTGCAGGTAGAAGACATCGCCGGGGTAAGCCTCACGACCAGAGGGACGTCGCAGAATGAGCGACACCTCGCGGTAGGCCACAGCCTGCTTCGAGAGGTCGTCATAGACCACGAGGGCAGCATAGCCACGGTCACGGAAATACTCGCCGATGGCGGCTCCGGCAAAGGGAGCATAGTACTGCATGGCGGCAGGGTCGGCGGCCGTAGCAGCCACGACGATGGTGTAAGGCATGGCTCCATGCTCCTGCAGCGTAGAGACGAGCGAAGCCACGGTACTGGCTTTCTGGCCTATGGCCACATAGATACAATAGACAGGCTTGCCTGCCTCATAGAAACTCTTCTGGTTGATGATGGTATCGACGGCAATAGCCGTCTTACCCGTCTGGCGGTCGCCAATGATGAGCTCACGCTGTCCGCGACCAATGGGAATCATCGAATCGACAGCCTTCAGACCCGTCTGTAGGGGTTCCTTCACGGGCTGACGATAGATGACGCCCGGAGCCTTGCGGTCCAGCGGCATCTCGAAAGCACCCGTCAGGTCAATGTCGCCCTTGCCGTCGATGGCCTGTCCCAAGGGGTTGATGACGCGGCCCAGCATGTTGTCGTTGACACGGATTGAAGCAATGCGCTTGGTACGCTTCACCACCATGCCTTCCTTAATGCCTGAAGTCGCACCGAGCAACACGCAACCGACGTTGTCCTCCTCGAGGTTCATCACGATGGCCATGGTGCCGTTTTCAAACTCCAGAAGTTCGTTGGCCTCTGCGTTACGCAGGCCGTAGATGCGGGCCACACCGTCGCTGACGGTCAGCACCGTTCCCACCTCGTCGAACTTCTCGGCATTCGAAATGCCGTTGAGCTGGTCAATGAGCACCTGTGACACTTCGCTTGGTTTGATTTTATCTGACATAACTTTTACTTACGATTTACTGTTTTTCTATTTACGATTTTCATTTGAAATCGTCAATGACTTAGCTGTGAGAGTATCGTGTTGAGCTTCGTCTTGACACTGGCGTCCATGCGGTAGGTGTCATACTCGAGGATGAAACCGCCGATGATGTCGGGGTTCACCTCCGATTCGAACTCCACAGTTCCCTGAGCGTGCTTCTCCACCATGAGGCGCATCTTCTGCTCCATGTCAGGCGTGACGGCCACGGCGGTGGTTAGCTTGCCACGGATAACGTTCTTCTGCTTGCGATAGAGTGTGACGTACGAATTGGCCATGAACTGGATCATATTCTCGCGGTCCTCCTTCAGCACCAGCGCCACAAACGAGCGGCTCAGTGCCGTGGCCTCGCTGCCGCCGATGGCGGTTTCGAGCAGGGCTTGCTTGGTGTCCTTCGAGAGCATCGGATTGTCAATCGTCTGTCGCAACCGGGGCACGTCAATGTAGCACTTGGCCAAGAGCAGCATCTCCCGATAGACGGTGTCTTCCTGCTTAGCGTCAAGGGCACTCTTCAACAGTGCGCGGGCGTAACGAACCGATATTACTCCTATATCCATACGCGTACCTTATTATTTATTAGAAGAAACATCATCCAGCATACGGTCAATGTAATCCATCTGTGACTTGTCGTCGGAAAGCTTCTGGCGCAGCACCTTTTCGGCTATCTCTACGCTGAGCTCGGCCACCTGCTTGCGAATGTCGGCAATGGCGGCAGCCTTCTCCTGCTCAATCTCGGCCTTGGCGTCGTTGAGCATGCGGGCTCCCTCGGCACGGGCCTTCTCCTGAGCTTTCTCTACGATGGCGTCACGCGTCTCGGCAGCCTCCTTGAGTATGAGGGCCTGCTTCTCGCGTGCTTCCTGCAAGATGGATTCACCTTCTTTCTGTATGTTGGCCAGTCGTTCGTTCGCCTCGTGCGCCTTTCGTAGCGAGTCGTCAATGAAAGCCTTGCGCTCCGCCACCATGTTGGTAATGACGGGGAACCCGAACTTCCACAGCAGACCCAGCACTACCAGGAACGTCAGCGACATCCAGAACAGCAGGCCAGTACTCGGAATTAATAAATCCATACGCTGTCTTTAATTTTCGATTTACTAATTTTCTATTTACGATTTATTTGTTTTGCAACTTCTTTCTCCGTTTTGGGTATCCAACCGAAAATCGAAAATCGCAAAATCGTAAAGCCTTATTAGAGGCACATGAAGGCAATAACGGCAGCAAACAGGGCCACACCCTCAATCAGGGCAGCGGCGATAATCATGTTGGTCATGAGCTTGCCGATGACTTCCGGCTGACGAGCCATGGCGTCCATGGCTGAACCACCGATTTTACCAATACCGATACCTGCGCCAATAGCTGCGAGACCTGCGCCCACTGCTGCGCCTAACTTTGCAACACCTTCGATTGCTAATAATGTTGTAATCATAACTGTAATGTTTTTAATTGTTTAATATTTAATGTTTAATCTTTAATTCTTAATCTTTCTCTTTCATTTACTCGTGTGCCGGCTCTGCCTTAGCCATGCCGATGAAGACTGACGAGAGCAGAGTGAACACCATGGCCTGAATGAAGCAGACCAGACACTCCAGACACATCATGAAGATAGCCATAATAACGCTCACGGCACTCATGCTGTAGAAGACGCCAGCCGACATCGAGGCCACCAGGAAGATGATGCAGGGCATAGCCACCGCAATGGCGTGGCCGGCCATGATGTTGGCAAAAAGACGAATCATCAGCGCGAAGGGTTTGGTGAAGATACCCACAAACTCAATGAGCGGCATCAAGGGCACGGGACACTTGAGCAGCACGGGCACGTCGGGCCAGAAGATTTCCTTCCAGTAGTGCTTGTTGCCCGAGAACTGCACCACGATGAACGTGCAGAGAGCCAGGAAGAACGTCACGGCTATGTTGCCCGTCACGTTGCCCGAGCCCGGCGGGAACGGAATAAGTCCCATCACGTTACAGGTAAAGATAAAGAAGAAGCAGGTCAGCAGGTAGGGTGCGTACTTCTCGTAGCCCTTGCCTACGCCCGGCTTGATGATGTC
>DGTH01000137.1 GCA_002393705.1 Prevotella sp. UBA4341
TCCTCTCTCCTCTCTCCTCTAAAATGATAGATTCCCTTAGCCAGGAAGTAGTCGCTCACGGTGACCACGGCCAAGAGGAAGAAGTAGAAACCACTGCTCTTATAGTAGAAATAGTAGGAGAAGGCAGTCACAAAGAGCAACCGCAGGGTCAGTTTCTTCTCCAGGAGGAAATAGACGAGCGTGAACCCCAAGAACAGGAACAAGAACAGCGAAGTGCTGAAAATGAGCGGCTCGTCGCTGTGGTACGTCAGCTGCTGCAGAATCTTCTCTATCACCGGCGCGTCCTCCTATAGTTCTCCACGCCAGCCAGCATCGACTGACATATCTTGTCAGCCAGTACCTTGCCGCCCTTATAGTTCAGGTGCGTATAGTCCTTGGCGGCGAGACCCTCCTCTACGTACTTCTTCATGCTGTCATTGCCGCCCATCATCTGGTGAACGTTCAGATAGCCAACGCCACACTCCTTAGCCAGTGTACGCTGGAAGCCCACGAGTTTCTCGACACCCTTCAGCGTATGAATGCCTCCGGCCGAACGCTGCACGCGGTCGGGCACGCTGAACACCACGATGCTGGCCTGCGGAAAACCTTTCTTGAAGTTCTCTATCACGTTCTTCATGCGGTTGATGTAAGCCCGGCACTGAGCGTCGGTAGCCTTGTCGTTCACCACGTTCAGTCCAAACTGCAGGATAATGAGGTCGTAGGGACGCAAGCGGTTGAAGTCCTGCATGGTCTTCACGGGAATCTTCGAGAGCATGAAGCCCGGCGTGCCGCGCATGCTGAAGTTGTCTAAGGCGACGCCGCGCACCCCGTCAAGTGCCACGCCGTACAGGCGGGTCTTGGCCGAAGCGTTGGGGAAGCTGTAACTGAGTTTCGTCATGGGGGCCTTCGTCTCTAACACTTGTATGCCTTCCGCAGGGCCAAACTTGTACTCACCCGTAGTGAGGCTGTCGCCCTGGGTACGTATGGTCAGCGGCTGGTCGGTCTGGAAGAAGAGCATGGCCCGCTCCCACTTCGAGGAGTGCGCCTTGTATTTTGTAGCCGTCAGTTTCAGCGTAGCACCGGCCGACGGCTGGTAGTAGCGCTGGTTCATGGCTTCCAGTTCTGCATTGAAAGGCTTTTTCAGGATGCAGTTCTCCTTGATGTTCTTGCTCTTGGCCGTAATGGTGGGCTTATTCGTACCCACGCCGCCGCCACAATCGACCCAACTCGGCCCTGAGCCGCCGTACTTCGACTGCAGCACTTCGCGCAGGTCACAAGTCAGAATGTCGCTCTCAATGAACGAGTCGCCAAAGTAGGCAATGTTGATACTCCCGCCCTTCTTGGCATTCAGCAGCTTGCTCCAGAAGTGGTCCATGCCGCCCGCCTTGCCCTGCGAGAAGTCCTCGAAGAGTACCACACCGGCAGGACGGTAGAGGGCAGGAGCCTCAGCCCCCCCTTCCGTCCCCCCGAGGGGGGAAACCGCTGCGCCAGAAGCCTCCCCTTGTGGGGGGAGGTTGGAGGGGGCTGCTTCTTTTATATCCGCCAACATATCCACCGGGCGGCTCTCGAAATCGCCGATGCTGAAAGTAGGCAGTAACCCCATAAGCAGAAGCACCGCCACCACAGAAAGTGTCAATAGAAAAGTCTTCCCTGTAGAATTCTCCATCCTTAAAAATACTTATAAGTGCCTGCAAAGGTACGAATAAATTATAAATTAAAGACGAAAATGAAAGATTATTTGTATATTTGCGCCATGAAACATAAGATTATCAGCTTCTTGCTGCTGCTGACCTGCTGCCTCAGCGTGCATGCGCAATACGACCTGCTCTCGGCCAAGAAAGGCGTCATCAAGGGCGGCTACGACTTTTGGGTCTATACCCCCGACGACTATTATTTCAGCCAGGAGTCAACGGCACTCATTATCTTTCTGCACGGCGCAAGCCTCTGCGGCCACAACCTCAACCGCGTCCTGCGCTACGGACCCATTGATGCCGTCAAGATGGGACGTTACATCCCCGCACTCATCGTAGCCCCACAGAACCCGGGCGGACCGTGGAATCCTAAGAAACTGAATGACATCCTGGAGTGGATGGAGCGCCACTACGCCTTCAACAAGAGCCGTGTCTATGTACTCGGCATGAGCCTGGGCGGCTACGGCACGCTCGACTTTGCCGGCACCTACCCCCACAAGATTGCGGCGGCCATCGCCCTCTGCGGAGGCAGCACGCTGAAGGACTATCGCGGACTGGGCGAGCTGCCCCTATGGATAGCCCATGGCACGGCCGACCGCGCCGTCTCAGTACATGAGTCGATGAAGGTCGTGGAGGGCATGCAGCGCCTGGGTGTCACGAGCCGTCTGCGTTACGACTGGCTGCAGGGTGCCTCTCATGGTGCCCTGGCGCGCTTCTTCTATACCAGTAAAACTTACGAGTGGCTGTTCCGCCACACGCTCGACGACCCATGGCGTCCTGTCGATAAAGAAGTCGATATCAAGCAGAACGACCTCAAGAATGTCTATAAGGACATTGAGCGGCGCACCGACCAGTTAGAGATAGAACTGAACAGCCGCGACACAGAACCCCTCGATGACGAAGAAGAGGA
>DGTH01000139.1:0-2727 GCA_002393705.1 Prevotella sp. UBA4341
TGAGTGCTGACAATGGCAGGAAAATCTGACAAGTGACAGGTTCCTGTCAAAATTCAATAATTTTTCGTTAAGTGGTGCAGGAATTCAAATTATTTTGCTTAAAGACGTGAAAAAAGCCTTTTTTCGCTAATCCTTATTCATTTTTCTCTGATTTTTTGTATCTTTGCACACGAAACCTACAAGATGGGGTTGGGAAAGGAGCAATGAAAAAGAGCAAGTTATCAAGTCGCATTACCTGGCGAGTCATCCTTATCATAGCCATCTTCAATGTATTCATCATTGGAGCTGTGTTTTTCTTTGACTTGGTCATAGTCGGATTACACGGTGAGATGCTGGCCCAACAGATTATGGATGGAATTGACAGCAAGATGACCGGCATGCTTAGGGCAGCGGAAATTACGGCAAGGAACAATGTGGCCGAGTTCGAGGCAAACTTGGACAGTCCTGAGAAAGTATTTGACGCTATGGAACGCGAATTGCTCCTGAACAACCGGTATCTGGGTTGTGGCATGGGGTTTGTGCCTGACTACTATGCCAGTCAGGGGCGCTGGTTTGAGCCTTACGTGAAGATGACCGACAGCACCCATGTGCAACGGAAACAGATTGGGTCTGCCGAACACGACTATTTTAGTCAAGAGTGGTATCTGAAGGGTATCAGCCTGGCTAAAGGGCAGAGCTATCTTACTGACCCCTATTTCGACAAGGACGGCGGTGAATGTATGATGGCCACCTACGTGACGCCCGTCTATGACCGCCAGGGACGTGCGGTAGCCGTCTATGGCATTGACGTGAATCTCAGTTGGGTTGAAAGGAATATTTCCTATGAGGAGAACCGGGTCATGGAACAGGGTTTTGAAGATAGTGACGACGATTATGATGGCCACAAGTCCTTCTTCATTCAGATTCTTGACAGCCGTGGAAAGAAGATTGCAGGCTCCGAAACTCTTGAGGCCAGTACCATTCAGGCCCTCTTGGAGAATGATTCCACCAAGTGGCGGACCAGATTGGTAAATGACACTCCTTACTTTCTCAGTTCCAAACGGTTAGGCAGCACAGGCTGGACCATGGTGGTAGGCCAGCACAGGGATTTCGTGTTGTTCTCAGGTTATTTCCTCGGCATAGTTATCGTGGTGCTGATGACCATTGGCGGCATTGTCATCTACTTCTTCATGCGTCACGCCATCGGCAGGGCCGTCAAACCCCTGCGCTCCCTTTCCGAATCTGCCCAGGAAGTGGCACACGGTAATTTCGACAAGGGACTGCCTACCTTCAAGCATCAGGACGAGGTAGCCCAGCTGCGCGACTCGTTCTCCACCATGCAGGAGTCTCTGAAGCAGTATGTGGAGGAACTGAAGACCTCGACAGCGGCAAAGGCCTCGATAGAGAGCGAGCTGAACGTTGCCCACAACATCCAGATGTCCATGCTGCCCAAGAACTTTCCTGCCTTCGCCGACCGCTCCGACATTGAGCTCTACGCCCAGCAGAAGCCCGCCAAGGCCGTGGGTGGCGACCTCTACGACTTCTTCCTCAGCGACGAGAAGCTGTTCTTCTGCATCGGCGACGTGTCGGGCAAGGGTGTTCCTGCCTCGCTGGTTATGGCTGTCAGCCGTACGCTGTTCCGTAATATCACCACCCATCTGGAAGGCCCCAGACACGTTGTAGAGTCGATGAATGCAGCCATCTGCGAGGGCAACGACAACAACATGTTTGTCACGCTGTTCGTCGGTGTGCTCGACATGCAGACTGGTCACCTGCGCTACTGCAATGCCGGTCATGATGCACCGCTCATTATCGGTGGAAATGCTGGTGTGGGAAGTGAGAAATCAGCAGCCGGGGAACCTCAGACCAGCAGTCAGTTGTCAACCGTCCATTGCGACAGCAACCTCCCCATAGGCATTGAGCCTGACTGGCACTTCACCGAGCAGGAAACCGACATGGTTCCCGGCAGCACCATCTTCCTCTTTACCGACGGACTGACGGAGGCCGAGAATGGAGGGCATGAGCTGTTTGGTGATGAGCGCATCTCCAGCGTCCTTTCCTCCTTCCAGGGTTCTCCCCAGCAGCTGATAGAGACCATGACCGAGGCCGTCCGCCATTTTGTTGGCGACACTGAGCAGAGCGACGACCTCACCATGCTCGCCATCCAATATATGCCAGTCAGAAAATAAAGAAACGGCAACCATATCAACCCCAATATCATTGCCAATAAAAAAGCCGCATTCCCAATTCAGAATGCGGCTTATATGTTAATGGAGTAGGGGAGGTTTACTCACCTTTTTCCATCTTGGCCTTCAGCTCGGCGAGAACGTCGAGGTCGCCCAGCGATGTGCTGGCAGCCACGTTCTCAATCTTCGGCGTGTCGTCCTTCTTGGCGGGACGGGCCTTCTTAGGAGCAGCGGCCTTCTTCTCCTCACGCTGTGCATCCTCGAAGGTGCGGCTGTGAGACAGGATGATGCGCTTGCTGTCCTTGTTGAACTCAATAACCTTGAAGGGCAGCTCCTCACCGGCAGCAGCCTGTGTGCCATCCTCCTTAACGAGGTGCTTCGGAGTAGCGAAACCTTCAACGCCGTCCTCGAGAGCAACCACGGCACCCTTCTCCAGGAGCTCGGTAATCTTGCCCTCGTGGATAGAGCCAACGGTATATTTAGCCTCGAATACGTCCCAGGGATTGTCCTCCAGCTGCTTGTGGCCGAGAGAGAGGCGACGGTTCTCCTTGTCGATGTCGAG
>DGTH01000139.1:2860-3447 GCA_002393705.1 Prevotella sp. UBA4341
GAGAGGTCGCTGATGTGGATGAGTCCGTCAACGCCTTCCTCGAGCTCTACGAATACACCAAAGTTGGTGAAGTTACGAACCTTAGCGGTGTGCTTCGAGCCAACGGGGTACTTCACCTCGATAGCCTCCCATGGGTCTTCCTTCAGCTGCTTGATGCCGAGTGACATCTTGCGCTCGTCGCGGTCGAGGGTCAAGATGACGGCCTCTACCTCGTCGCCAACCTTCAGGAACTCCTGAGCTGAACGCAGGTGCTGGCTCCACGACATTTCGCTGACGTGGATAAGACCCTCAACGCCGGGCTGTACCTCAACAAATGCACCGTAGTCGGCAATGACGACAACCTTACCCTTGATGTGGTCGCCAACCTTGAGGTTCTGGTCCAGAGCTTCCCAAGGATGCGGGGTGAGCTGCTTCAGACCGAGGGCGATGCGCTTCTTCTCGTCGTCAAAGTCGAGAATAACGACGTTAATCTTCTGGTCGAGCTCAACCACCTTGTGCGGGTCGTCAACGCGGCCCCAAGAGAGGTCGGTGATATGGATGAGTCCGTCAACACCGCCCAGGTCAACGAATACACCGTAAGAAGTGAT
>DGTH01000166.1 GCA_002393705.1 Prevotella sp. UBA4341
GAGGATAGAAATCACCGTCGAGAGCACCGGGCGTTTGATGAATGTTGTAAATGTCATAATACTAAGTTACGATTTACGCATTTTCGATTAACTATTTATTTTTTCTGCACAGCGTCGATAATCTCGCCAGAGGTCATGGCCTTGGCCTGGTCGGTTATTTTCTGCTGGTATTTCTCTGGCGTAATGGGAACAATCTCCATGCCGTCGGAGAGTTTCGTAATGCCATTGCTTACATACTTGTCGCCAGGTTTCAGACCGTCGGTAACCACGTAGTTGTTACCATCGTTCTGCGGGTCAACTTTTATCTCGGTGTATTTCACTTTGTTACCCTCGCCTAACGTATAGACAAACTTCTTGTTCTGCACCTCCATGACGCAAGACTGCGGAATGATGATGGCACCCGAGTTCACACGCGGAATGACAATGTTGCCAGAGGCACCGCTCTTCAGCAGCTTCTGGGGGTTGGAGAAGACGGCTATCATCTGTACCGTACCGGTAGCAGCATCGATGACACCACTCATCTTGGTCACCTTACCTTCCTGACCGTACATCGTACCGTCAGCCAGCTGCAACTTCACGGAAGGAAGTGCCGACAGGGCGTCACCCTCTCTCTGCATGGCCAGCACGTCTTTCTCGTTCATGGAGAAATACACCTCCATGGTCGAAATGTTCGACACCGTGGTCAGCGCGTTGGAGCCACTGACCAGGGCTCCCTTCTTGAAGGGCAGCGTTCCAACAACGCCCGATGCGGGACTCTTGACGTAGCAGAAGCTCAGTGCCTCCTTGGCCGAAGCCAGTGCAGCCTGGGCCTGTGCCAGCTGTGCCTTCGCACTTTCGTAAGTATTTTGTGCCGACTGCAGTTCAAAGTCGCCAATGACTTGGTTCTCGTGCAGCTTCTTCGAGTTCTCGTAAGTCAGCTTCACGGTGTTCAGCTGGGCCGTAGCCGTATTAACGGCTGCCTGAGCCTGGCGCACCTGTGCCTGATAGGTCTCGTTGTCAATGACGAAGAGCAGCTGACCGGCGCTCACCGTCTGACCTTCGCGTACGTTAATCTGCGTCAGGAAACCGGAAGCCTTCGGCCTGATTTCCACATCCTGCACACCCTTAATGACAGCGGGGTAAGTGCTCTGCATGTCAGCACTCGACGTGCCGACCGTTACTACAGGATACTCATTGTCGCCGAAATTAGGACGGCCGCCACCGCCGCCGCCACACGACACCAGCATTGCTGCAACTAGGGCGGCAACGCATAACATGTTCTTCTTTTTCATACTTTTGTTAATCCTTTATTATAATTATTCGAATAATCCTTACTTACTGAAAACTTTAGAAAGCCTTTTGGTTTTCGGGATGCAAAATTACTAAAAATCCCTTACACCTTATTATTATATAGCATATATTTAACAATATTTATGCTGGCCACGCAGCCAAAGACTTTGTCATGTCCGAAAGTTTCGCTAATTTTGTAGCCAAAATCAGAAAGGAAAGCTTATGACATCAACAAAGAAACTCACTCCCGGACGTGACGCACTGAAGCGCTATTTGGACGAGATAGGCGACAGCGCCATCATGACCGATGCTGAAGAACAAGCACTGGCAGTGCGCATTGGACAGGGTGACCAGAAAGCCGTCAGCCAGCTTGTAGAAGCTAACTTGCGCTACGTCGTCACCATTGCCCGCCAATACTTGCCGCAGTTGCAGGTAGCCAACGCCAAGGGGGCCTCGCTCAGCACCGACGACCTCATCAGCGAAGGAAACATTGGCATGATCAAGGCGGCGGCCCGCTTCTCGGGCAGCCACGACAAGCGCTTCGTCACCTTTGCGGCTCCCTACATCCGGCAGGCCATTGAGGCGGCCATCCCCAACTTTACGGAGAACACGGGCTCTTCAACACTCTCTACCGACGAGTCGCTGCCCGTGGGCAGCAACAACAACTTTACGCTGCTCAACATCATTGAAGACCAGAACGCCGAGCAGGCCGACGCCCACTTGGTGGAGAATGCACTGTCGGAAGAATTCATCCGTGCCATCGACTCACTGAGCGAGCGCGAGCAGGCCGTCATACGCCACTGCTTCGGCATTGACTGCGAGCGGCTTACCATGATGGAGACTGCCATGGAGCTTGGACTGAAACGCGAGCGCGTACGCCAGATACGCGACAAGGCACTGCGCAAGATACGCAAGGCCGTCAAGAGCTAAGCTTAGCTACGGATACACGTCTGCAACTTTTCTTCAACTTTAAACGTCAAACTGATGAGAACAAACAAAATCAAAGAACGTATGAAGAAATTTCTGGTAATGTGCTGCGCTGCTTTAGCGCTCACGGCGTGCGAGGTCACCGCACAGCAGGCGAAGAATGAACACCAGCCCAAGGTGTCGAAGAACATGCAGGTAGAACCCTTTGAGCGAATCTGTCTTGAGGGTTCTCCAACCCTCTACTACTCACAAGCCGCCAAGGTCAGCGTCCGCGTAGAAGCTCCGGCCGACTTGATGGAGCATATCGACGTGAAGGTCAAGGACGCCAGGCTCACCATCAAGGTGCGCGACAGCGTGAAAGACGTTCTGAAGCGCATGCGGCTCCTTGAACTCGACGGCGACCTCGTGAAGATCTATGTCAGTTCGCCTGACCTCATCGAGGCCACAGTCATAGGCTCCGGCGACATCAAGTGTAAGAATCTCTTGGACACCGACAACCTGCGACTTGAAGTGAAAGGCGCGGGCGACATTGACTTCGACGACATCATCTGCGACAACATCAGCTGCACCGTCGTGGGCTCCGGCGACATCGATATCGAACACGTCGTGGCACAGACATCGGCCATTGAAATCATAGGCTCTGGTGATGTGGAGATGAAGCACGACGGCGTACGACAGACGAACATCACGGTGAAGGGGTCTGGCGACGTGAAGGCCGGCTTCAACCGCTGCGGCAACGTGACGTGTGACCTGCGCGGGTCGGGCGACATCGAACTCATTGGCGACGTGCAGACCCTGCAGCACTCGCAGTTAGGCAGCGGCCAGTACAAGCTGGGCGGCCTCAGCATCAAGCAAAAGAAGTAAAAACTCAGTAAGCTTCGCGGTACTTCCCCTCGTCCTTGTCACCCAGCATGGAGAGGTACGACTGGTAACGGCTCTCGGCGATGTAATGTTCGTCGAGGGCTTTTCTTACGGCACAGCCCGGCTCGTGGGTGTGGGTGCAGTTGGAGAAGCGGCACTGCTTGGAGAACTCGAAGATCTCCCTAAAATAACTTGAGATTTCTTCGGGCTCCATGTCGAACGAGCCAAAACCCTTTATGCCCGGTGTGTCGATGAGGGCTGTTGGGTGTTGGGTGTTAGGAGTCGGCTCCAGATCTATCATTTCCGAAAACGTGGTGGTATGCATGCCCGTTCCGTGAGCATCACTAAGGTCGGCGGTTCGCAGGTTAGCATGAGGGGCCAAGCGGTTAATGAGGGTCGATTTGCCTACACCGCTGTTGCCACTCAGCACGGTAATCTTGTCCTTCAGCAAGGGACGCAGCTGCTCCACGCCCTGACCCGTCTCGGCCGAAATGGCGTAACAGTCGTAGCCTATGGTCTCGTAGAGCGTCTTGACGGCTTGCAGCAGATGCAGCTCGTCGGCACTGAGCAGGTCGGTCTTGTTGAACACTATCAGCACCGGCACCCTGTAGGCCTCGGCC
>DGTH01000113.1:0-13739 GCA_002393705.1 Prevotella sp. UBA4341
ACATCAAGGAGATTCAGCGTGCCAATGAGATTCTGGGCGAGGCTGGCTTCAAGGTATCGGCTGTGCAGAACCACTTTTCTTTGCTCTATCGAAGCAGCGAGAAGGGCGGCGTACTGGACTACTGCAAAGAAAACGGCATAGAGTTCTGGGCCTACATGGTTTTGGAGCAGGGCGCCCTTTCCGGTAAGTATAACAAGGAGAACCCACTACCCGCAGAGAGTGAGCGCGGCCAGAAGTACAACCCGGTGCTGCCGCAGTTGGAGGCTCTGACCAACGAGATGACGGCCATCGGCAAGAAGTACGATGCCTCGTGCTCACAGGTCGGCATCGCCTGGGCTATTGCCAAGGGCACAATGCCCATCATCGGTGCCACGAAGGAGCGCCACGTCATTGAGGCTGCAGAGGCTGCCAAGATTCAGCTGACGGCCGAAGAAGTGGCCCGACTGGAACAACTCGCCGATGCCACAGGCATTGACACCCGTGGCGGTTGGGAGCACTCGATGGAGTGAGTGAAGAGTGAAAAGTGAAGAGTGAAAAGTGAAGAATTTGCTACCGCTGTTGTTACTATCCATGATGGTTGCAACTAAAGGAATGGCTCAGGGCGTGATAGATGTGCATAGCCACATCATCACGCCAGAGTTTCTGTCGGCCTGTAGCACGTCAAGTTTCTTGCAGCATGCTAACGCGTCTCACCCCTACTCTCTACAGCAGTCGGGGCAGAGTCCCTTGATGATGAGGTTGGCCGAGTGGGCCTGAAAGCCGGGAGGCAGCAGGACCTGGGGCACAGGCTGCGTGTCCAAGCAGAAGGTCTGCTGACAACGTTCGCAGACGAAGTGGGGATGCTGGTCTTCGTCGTACTGTTCGTCGTGACTGTGGCAGAGCTCATACTTCACGCCCTCGCTGCCGCCCTCAATGACATGAACGAGGTGCTGCTCGCGGAAGAGCGTCAGCGTGCGGAATATGCCCGACTTGTCGATGGTCAGCAGCTTGCGCTCCAGTTCGGCCAGCGAAAGGGGTCTCAAGGCTCCGGCCAGCGTACGTGCTACGACGATGCGGTTGGCCGTGGGCTTGATGCCGTGGTGTTCTAAGAGTTCTTCGATGTCAATCATGGGTGCGAAGGTACGAAGAATAAAGGACAACGCCACATCTCGAAACGCTAAAAAAAGCTAAAAGCGGGGTTTCAGGTCATTAAAGCAAAAATTATTTGTATATTTGCAGCCGAAATGAAAAGACCTGTATTATTACTATTTTGTCTGACCCTGATGGTTTTTGGCTGCACCCCCGAAAAGCGCGTCACTACGACCGAGAGTGCCGAATGGCAAGCCCACGTCAGATTAGACAGTGCTATAGAATACATAGACCACCAGCGCTACGAGCAGGCCATGCTGCAACTGAAGCGCGCCGAGAAGCTGTTGCCCATCATTCGCAACGACTCATTAGGTTATCGCATTTGTCTTTACATTGGCTGGCTCAACGAACAGGCCGGCAACCACCAGACAGCTCTCGACTACGAGCAGATGACGAAGATGTATGCCGACGCCACGGGCAACCGACACTATATCGTCAATGCCATGATACACCAGATTACCACTCTCAACAATATGGGGCAGACCAAGGAGGGACGCCGCATCAACCAGCTGGCCATCAACCGTTATGACAGCCTTGAGCATAACCAGCAATCTACGCTGCTCTGCAACAGCGCCTACTACCTTATGCTTGACGACAGCCTCCAGCAGGCAGAACAGACGGCCTATCGTGCCGCCATGCTGGCCGAAGACTCTACCGCCATGGGCAATGCGCTCAGCGTGCTGAGCCGCATCATGCTGCACAAGGGCGACAACGAGCAGGCGCAGATTCTCATGTCGATGATTCCGCAGACGGAGAACCTTACGCTGCGCTACAACCGCCTGATGACCGAGAGCGACCTCGAGGAGAGCAGGGGCGACTATCGCAGGGCTCTCGAGACGCAGAAGCTGCTGCGCCAGATGAGCGACTCCATCGCCCAGCAGCGGGCAGCCCTCGACATTCAGCGCGTACAAACCCAGTTTGACCAACAGTGGCACCAGCGCCGCACGGCAGAGCGCAGCTTCAAGCTGAGCCTGCTCATCATCGCCATGCTGCTGGGCATGGGCGGCATTATCTACATCTTCTTCCGCCGACAGCAGCAGCACCACCGTGAAATGCAACAGTACATCAGCAACGTGCGTCAGGACATGACCCACCTGCTCTTGCAGCGTGACACACAGCTTGAAGACCTGAAGCAGGTGCTCGACGACCGTATGGAGGAGGTAGAACGCATGAAGCAGAAACTGACGGGTGGCTTTGCCGAAGACCAGATGTACCTGCAGATCAAGGACCTGAAGCAAGGCATCGACGTGCTTAACGCCATCACCAGCCGTCAGAACATCAGCCAGTATGGACGCATGGAGCAGCAGGCAGCCCTGCAGGCCCTGTGGCTCATCGACAGTCCGTTTGCTGCCCAACTCGACAATAGTGACAACCCGCTGACTCCGAAGGAGACGTTCTACATGGTCATGGAGCACTTTGGCATCAGCGATGACGAGAAGCTCGACCTGTTCTGCTGCAGCGAACAGGCCCTGCGTTCCACCAAGAGCCGGCTGAAGAAGAAACTGAAGTAGAACGCTCAACACCAACAACTAAAAATATGATACGTATCGCATTTCTACTGCTCGTGGCCCTGTGTGCCATGAACATGAAGGGGCAGGAAACCATTGCCCTGAACACGGGCGACATCACTTCGCCCGACATTGATGCTACTACCGGCAAAGTAACGTTCCGCCTCTTGGCTCCCGAAGCCCGGACGGTTGAACTGGAAGGCTCGTTCCTGCCGCCACGTAAGGTGCAGACGCCCTTTGGCGAAATGGAGCAGACGGGACGTGTCTCGCTGACCAAAGGGGCCGACGGGCTTTGGAGCTACACGTCGCAGCCCTTAGAGAGCGAACTGCACACTTACTGTTTCTACGTTGACGGACTGCGCATGCTCGACCCGAGCAACGTTTACCAGCTGCGCGACATTGCCACCTACACCAACTACTTCCTCATCGACGGAGCCTGTTCGAACTATCTGGTCCACGACGTGCCTCATGGCACCCTGGCCAAGGTGTGGTATCCTGCTCCCAAGCTGGGCATGGACCAGCGTCGCATGACCATTTACCTGCCAGCGGGCTACGACGAGGAACAAGGAGCAGGCGGTCAGGGACGTCGCTACCCCGTGCTCTACCTGCTGCATGGTGCCGGTGGCGACGAGAATGCCTGGAGCGAGCTGGGCCGTGCAGCCCAGATACTCGACAACCTCATTGCTCAGGGAAAGGCAGAGCCCATGATTGTCGTCATGCCCAACGGCAATGGTGGCCAGAAGGCCACGCCTGGAGCCTACGAGAACTCCATGTATAAGCCTTCGTTCATGAATGCCCGTACCATGGAAGGCTCCATCGAAGTAGCTTTTCCTGACCTCGTCAGTTGGGTCGATAGCCACTATCGCACCTTGGCCGACAAGCAGCATCGCGCCATTGCCGGTCTCTCCATGGGAGGCTTCCACTCCCTCTATATTTCAGCCAACAACCCGCAGCTCTTCGGCTACGTAGGACTCTTCTCGGCAGCCGTCAGTCGTCAGGGGCAGGGTGAGAACGACTACATCTACAAGCAGCTCGACGAGAAGCTGGGCCGCCAGTTCAGTCCTGCGCCCTCCCTGTATTACATTGCCATTGGGCGTACCGACTTTCTCTATCAGGACAACGTCCAGTTCCGTCAGATGCTCGACCAGAAGGGCTATCAGTACGAATACGTGGAGACCGATGGTGGCCACATCTGGAAGAACTGGCGCATCTATCTGAACCAATTTGTCCCGAAACTGTTTAAATAAAAATACCTATAATCATGAAGAATACCATATTATTAGTCGGTTTTTTAGCCACACTTACAGTCACGACAATGAATGCACAACCCCAACTACGTGCCGACAACATCGACGAGGTGTTGCAGGCCATGACGCTTGAAGAGAAAGCCAAACTGCTCGTAGGCGGAGCCAACAACTTCTTCGGCACCTCGGCCGTCGTAGGCGGCGAGGCCGACCTCGTAGCTGGTGCTGCCGGTACCACAGCAGCCATTCCCCGTCTGGGCATTCCAGCCACGGTCTTGACCGACGGCCCTGCCGGCGTGCGCATCGACCCCACTCGTCCCGGCACCACCCAGACCTACTACGCCACGGCCTTCCCCATTGGCACCTGCCTGGCCTCTACGTGGAACACCGAACTCGTGCGCCGCGTGGGTGAGGCCATCGGCAATGAGACCAAGGAGTATCGCTGCGACGTCATTCTGGGTCCAGGCATGAACCTGCACCGTAATCCGCTCTGCGGACGTAATTTTGAGTACTACAGCGAAGACCCCTTGCTGACGGGCTGGATAGCTGCTGCCTACATCAATGGCGTGCAGAGCCAGGGGGCAGGCGTGTCGGCCAAGCACTTTGCCGTCAACTCTCAGGAGACCGGCCGAACCAGCGTCGATGAACGCTTGAGTCCACGTGCCGCTCGAGAGCTCTATCTGCGTGGTTTCGAGATTGCCGTACGCGAGAGTAACCCTTGGACCATCATGGCCTCCTATAATAAGGTAAACGGACAGTTCTCCATGGGCAACCACGACCTGCTCACTAAGATTCTGCGCGACGACTGGGGCTATCGTGGCATCGTCATGACCGACTGGATTGGCATACGCGAGGGACTTCCCACTACTGCCGAGGTACATGCAGGCAACGACCTCATGGAGCCCGGACAGCCCGCTCAGGCTGACGAGATTGTGGCAGGCGTAAAGAATGGCACGTTGAGCATGGCCGATGTTGACCGTAACGTGCGCCGCATGCTGGAGTACATCGTCAAGACTCCCAGCTTCAGCAAGTATCCGGCCAGCAACAAGCCCGACTTCCAGGCTCATGCCGCCATCACGCGTCAGAGTGCCTGCGAGGGCATGGTGCTGCTCAAGAATAATGGCGTGCTGCCCTTCAATCAGCCAACAGCCAGCAACCAGCAGCCAACAGCCCAAATAAAGACCGTCGCACTATTCGGCGAGAACTCCTACGACTTTCTTTCTGGCGGCACAGGCTCCGGCTGTGTGCATCCGCCCTATGTTGTCGATATGCTCGAAGGCCTGAAGAATGCCGGCATCAGCTCGTCAGCCACACTGACCGACCTTTACAAGAAGTACATCGACTTTGCACGTGTGAAGTTCCAGGCCGAGCGAAACCCCGCCAAGTGGTACCAGATGGAGATGTTCGGACAGCAGAAGTACCCCGAGATTGGTCTCGACCCCATTGCCGTCATGAACGAGGTGAAGACGGCCGACGCAGCCATCATCACCATAGGCCGACAAGCTGGCGAGGGAGTCGATCGTGACATCGCTACCGAGTTCAACCTTATCCCCGAGGAGCACAAACTCATAGTAGATGTCTGCAACCAGTTCCATGCAGCCGGCAAACCCGTCATCGTCATCATCAACAGCGGCTCCGTCATCGAGACGGCTTCTTGGAGCCATTACCCCGATGCCATACTCTGCGCCTGGCAGCCCGGTATGGAGGGAGGCAACAGCGTAGCCGACATTCTGACTGGTAAGGTGTGCCCCAGTGGCAAGCTGACCATGACATGGCCCATTGCAGCCACCGACCATCTCTCCACCCAAAACTTCCCGGGTCTCATAGACTTCTACACTTACGATGCCATGAAGTCCAACGGCCGTGAAGTTCCCGGTTACGACTTCACCGACCACGAAGAAGACATCTACGTAGGCTATCGCTACTTCGACACCTACCAGAAGCCCGTGGCCTACCCCTTCGGTTTCGGCCTCAGCTATACCACGTTCACCTTCTCTGGCCTTAAAGCCAAAGTGCAGAAGGAAAACGTAGAGATACAGGTTACGGTGAAGAATACGGGCCGTGTCAGTGGCAAAGAAGTGGCACAAGTCTATATGCGTGCCCCACAAGGCCAGTTAAACAAACCCATGCAGGAGCTGAAAGGTTTTGCCAAGACGCGCGAACTGAAGCCCGGCGAGCAGCAAGTGCTCACCATCAGCATCCCCATACGTCTGCTCACGTCGTTCGACGAGGCTGGCAGCCGCTGGTTCCTTGAGGCAGGCAACTACACCTTTGCCGTAGGCTCCTCCAGCCGCGACATAGCCGCCACCGCCACCCTCAAGCTTACAGAATATGCAGAGCCCGTCAGCAACGCGCTCGCCAAGCGTCCCTGACATTCAACACTCAATTCGATACGATGTGCAGTATGTGCGATCCTGTCGATGATGGCATCTGCGATTGTCGGGTCACCGATTGCATCATACCATCCGTCGACAGGTATCTGTAACGCTATTATGCAGGCAGGAGTGAAAACGGCTGTTTGCCTACGTTTAGCGTAGCGCCAAGGCACGGTTTTCGGCAGCTTCCATGAGTTCTCGCTCGCCGGGGCCTTTGTCGTTGAGGCCGCAGAGGTGCAGAATGCCGTGGATGATGACTCGGTGCAGCTCCTCATCGTAGTCCTTATGGAAGAGTTCGGCGTTGGAGCGTACGGTGTCTAAGGAGATGACCAGGTCGCCGTTGAGCCGGTCGTCCTCGCAGTAGTCGAAGGTGATGATGTCGGTGTAGTAGTCGTGACCGAGGTATTCGCGGTTGATTTGGAGGATGTGTTCGTCGTCGCAGAAGAGGTAGCCCACCTCGCCTACGGTCTTGCCGTAGGTGGCAGCTACGCGACGTATCCATGCCGTTGTGTCGCGGCGGCGGATGTTGGGAAAGCGCACGTTTTCTGAAGAGTAGGTAATCATAGGGCTGATAGGGCTAATGGGGCATATTGGGCAGGAAGCGGCTGACGTCGGTGCCGAAGTGCTGGAGTTCGCGCACCAGCGAGCTACTGACGTTGGCCAGTTGTGGCTCCGCACAAAGGAGTATGGTCTCCACGCCGCTCAGCATGCGGTTCGTGTCGGCTTGTTCGCGCTCGTACTCGAAGTCCTTGACGCTCCTTACGCCTTTCACGATGAACTGTGCTCCTTGCTGGCGGGCAAAGTCGATGGCCAGGCCGTAGTAGGGCTTGACGCTGATGCGGGGCTCGTCGGCGTAGAGTGACTTGATGACATCCATGCGCTCCTGTGCCGAGGGCATGTCGGGTTTATGTACTTGGTCGCCTACCACGCCGATGACCAGTTGGTCGAAGAGGGGTAGGGCTCTGGTCACGATGGAGTGGTGACCCACGGTGAAGGGGTTAAAGGACCCCACGAATATTCCGGTTCTCATTTGTCAAAACAGTGTTGGCTCCATAATATTTCCCGAGTAGGGGTTGCGGCCGAAGTGTCGGTAGGCCAGTTCCGTCACCATGCGTCCGCGTGGTGTCCGCTTGATGAAGCCCTCCATGATGAGGAAGGGCTCATAGACCTCCTCGACGGTTCCGGCATCCTCGCCGATGGCGGTGGCAATGGTGGTAATGCCGACGGGTCCGCCACGGAATTTGTCGATGATGGTGAGCAGAATCTTGTTGTCTATCTCGTCGAGTCCGAACTGGTCGATGTTGAGTGCCGTGAGCGAGAGTTTGGTGATGTCGATGTTGATGCTTCCGTTACCCTTAACTTGTGCAAAGTCGCGCACGCGGCGCAGCAGGGCGTTGGCAATGCGGGGCGTGCCGCGTGAGCGCCGGGCTATCTCGATGGCGGCTTCGTCGCTGATGGGTACGCCGAGTATGCTGGCCGAGCGCTTGAGGATCTTCTTCAGCGTCTCCGGCTCGTAGTACTGCAGGTGCATGTTGATGCCGAAGCGTGCCCGCAACGGTGCCGTCAAGAGACCGCTGCGCGTAGTGGCGCCAACGAGGGTAAAGGGGTTCAGATCTATTTGTATGGAGCGGGCCGAGGGGCCTTTGTCTATCATGATGTCGATGCGGTAGTCCTCCATGGCCGAGTAGAGGTACTCCTCGACGACGGGTGAGAGGCGGTGAATCTCGTCAATGAACAAGACGTCGTTACGCTCCAGCGAGGTGAGAATGCCGGCCAGGTCGCCAGGTTTGTCGAGCACTGGTCCGGAGGTAATCTTGAATCCCACGCCCAGCTCGTTGGCAATGATGTTGGAGAGCGTCGTCTTGCCCAGTCCCGGCGGTCCGTGCAGCAGGGTGTGGTCGAGCGGTTCGCCTCGGTATTTGGCAGCCTCCACGAAGACCTCGAGGTTCTCCACCACCTTCTGCTGTCCGCTGAAGTCGCGGAAGCTCAAGGGCCTGAGAGCGTTCTCAAAGTCTTTCTCGCTGCTGCTCAGCTGCTCTTGTCTGATGTCAAAATCTTCGTCCATTGCTTGTCGTTTCGTTTGTTTGTGGGCACAAAAGTACAAACTTTTAAGCGAAAAAGCGGCAAAAGGTGTGTTTTTTTTTGCAACTCTGCTCTCATTTCTTGCAAGTTAGAAATATTATTTGTACTTTTGCGACACTAAAAAGACAAAAAACTTAAGACAAGAATGAAACGTTTACTCACCGCTTTCATGACGTTGCTCATGAGTCTGTCAGGCTATGCCTCGACCACGTTGCCCTTGAAGGGAAAATTTTTTCCGGCCGACGACCAGCACATTCAGTACATTGGCCGCATCTGTTTCCAAAACCCCAAGCAGCCCCGCTTCACGTTCCCCGGTGTGCAGATTAACGCCCGCTTTACAGGTACGTCGCTGCGCATGGTGGCCAAGCCCCAAAGCGGCTACTTCATGGTTCAGATAGACGGGTCGGAAGCCTTCAAGGTGGCGTTTCGCGGCGAGCGCGACTCGGTAGCCACGTTGGCGACGGCTCTCGGGCGTGGCGAGCACGAGGTGCGCGTCATGTACGTGATTGAGGGCTACGAGCTGAAACCTGAATTTCGGGGTTTCGTGCTCGACCGTGACGGCCAGCTGCTCGACCCGCCCGTCCTGCCGCAGCGCCGCATAGAATTCATCGGCAACAGCATTACTTGCGGCTATGGCAACGAGAGTATCGAGATGACCGACCCCTTCGAATACGAGACGGAGAACCACTACTATACCTATGCCCAGTTGACTACCCGCAACCTGGAGGCGATGGCTCATGTGGTGGCCCGCAGCGGCATTGGCGTCTATCGCTCGTACGATGGTCCGAAGAAAGGAACGCCGGAAAACGTGATGACCACGGAGTATGAATACACTAACCTGTATGACCGTTCGGAGCGCTGGGACTTCTCGCGCTACCAGCCGCAGGTGGTGTGCATCAACTTAGGGACGAACGACCTTTCCACAAACAACTACGACGTGAAGCTGCTGAAGCAGGCCTACAAGCGGTTCCTCAAGCAGGTGCGTGGCCATAATCCGCAGGCCAAGATTGTGTATCTCTGTGGCTCCATGCTGGTTGGCAAGGAGCTGGAGATAGCCAGGAAGACCCTCGACGAAGTGGTGGATGAGGCCCACAAGGACGGGGACAAGGAAGTCTATCGCTTCGACTTCACGCCGCAGACGGGCGACCTCTACTATGGCGCCTCGTGGCACCCTTCAGTCTATCAGCACCAGAAGATGGCCGGTGAGCTGACGGCCTACCTGCGCACGCTGATGGAGTGGTGGTAAAACCTCCCCCCCCGCCCTCTCCCAAGGAGAGGGGACTTAAGCTTGGAATATAAATCAATATGTTAAATATGAAGCGAATATTATTTGTCTTATCACTTGTCACATGTTACTTATCAATTACTAACTCTGTGGCACAAACGGGTTATCCTATTACCCAAGTACCTTTCACGTCGGTGAAAGTAACTCCTAATACCTTCTGGGGCGACCGCATCAAGGCGGCCCGCGAGGTGACCATTCCGCTGGCTTTCTCGAAGTGTGAGAGTGAGCACCGTTACAAGAACTTTGAAATGGCAGCCTACACGCTGCAGCATCCGGGCCATGCAGGACTGGAAACGCCAGAGTGGGACGTCTCGAAGTTCATGGGTTTCTCGTTCGACGATACCGATGTGTATAAGACCATTGAGGGAGCCAGTTACGTGCTGCAGACCTATCCTGACGAAAAGTTGAAGGCCTACATCGACTCCGTGCTCGACGTGGTGGGGGCTGCCCAGGAGCCTGACGGCTACCTCTACACCGCGCGTACCATTAACCCTAAGCACCCGCACTCTTGGGCCGGCAAGAAACGCTGGGAGGTGGAGGAGATTCTGAGCCACGAGCTGTATAACCTGGGCCACATGGTGGATGCCGCCTGCGCACACTATCAGGCTACGGGCAGCGACAAGTTTCTGAACATAGCCAAGCGCTATGCTGACTGCGTCATCCGTGAGGTAGGACCCAATGCCGGCCAGGCCTGTGTAGTGCCTGGGCACCAGATTGCCGAGATGGCGCTGGCTCGCCTGTCGGTACTGACGGGTGAGCGGAAGTACCTGGACGAGGCCAAGTTCCTGCTGGACTATCGTGGCAAGACGGGCCGACGCGACGTCTATTCGCAGAGCGACAAGCCTGTGGTGGAGCAGACCGAGGCCTGGGGTCACGCCGTGCGCGCCGGCTACATGTATGCCGGTATGGCCGACGTGGCAGCGCTGACGGGCGACTCAACCTACATCAAGGCCATTGACAAGATTACGGAGAACATCATCGGCAGGAAGTACTACATCACTGGCGGCGTGGGAGCCCGCCATGAGGGCGAGGCCTTCGGAGCCGACTACGAACTGCCGAACCTGACGGCCTACAACGAGACGTGTGCAGCTATCTCGATGGTTTACCTCTTCCAGCGCATGTTCCTGTTGCACGGCGACGCCAAGTACATAGACTGTCTGGAGCGTACGCTCTACAACGGCGTCATCAGCGGCATGTCGGTCGATGGAGGCCGTTTCTTCTATCCCAACCCCCTGAGTGCCGACGGCGAGTACAAGTTCAATGCCGACAATACCAACACGCGCCAGCCTTGGTTCGGCTGCGCCTGTTGTCCGAGCAACCTCTGCCGCTTCATACCCTCGTTCCCCGGCTACATGTATGCCGTGAAGGACAACAAAGTGTATGTCAACCTCTTTGCAGCCAACACCGCGAGCATGCAGGTGGAAGGCAAGGACGTGGAGATAGAGCAGGTGACGAATTATCCGTGGGATGGTGACATTGCTATCCGTGTGCTGAAGAACAAAGCCAAGGACTTCAACTTGGCCATCCGTATTCCTGGTTGGCTGAAGGAACCCGTGCCCAGTGACCTGTATGAGTTTGTCAACGAGGCCGACGATGCTCACTCGTGCTTGGTGAAGGTCAATGGTGTACTGGCTCAGGGACAGATGGACAAGGGCTACTTAGTCATTAACCGCCAGTGGAAGAAGGGCGACGTGGTGACGATTCACTTCGACATGCCTGTTCGTACCGTCAAGGCCAACGACCGCGTGGCAGCCGACCGTGGCCGACTGGCCGTGGAGCGTGGCCCGCTGGTCTATTGTGCTGAGTCGTTCGACCAGTCGTTCGACCTGTTCAGTTTCGTGCTGAGCGATAAGCCGCTGTTCCAGGTTGAACCATTCACCCTCGACACCCCCCACATGACGTTCAATGCCATCAGCGCGGTTGGGCAGGCAGTGCACCGCATGCCCAGCGGACAGTTAGGCATGCTGGACACGCGCATCAAACTCATACCCTACTATGCCTGGAACCACCGTGGAGCCGGAAAGATGGATGTCTGGCTGCTCAGCGACCTTTCGAAAATAGGTAGATAAAACCTAATAAAACGTAATTTGTAATTTGTAAATCGTAAATTCTTTATACCTTTGCAGCGTTTTAACAATTAAGAAGATATGAAGATAGCATTAATCGGCTACGGCAAGATGGGCAAGATGATAGAGCAGATAGCCCTGGAGCGTGGCCACGAAATTGTGAGTATCATCGACATTGACAACCAGCAG
Organism: Prevotella sp. UBA4341; assembly: GCA_002393705.1. Lineage (GTDB taxonomy): Bacteria > Bacteroidota > Bacteroidia > Bacteroidales > Bacteroidaceae > Prevotella. The sequence continues at coordinate 11,878 of DGTH01000113.1, forward strand.
GACTTTGAGAGCCCGTCCTTTGCCTCGGCCGACGTCGCCATAGAGTTTACCGCCCCGCAGGCAGCCTACGGCAACTACCTGAAGGCCTGGGCCAAAGGCGTGAAAGTGGTAAGCGGCTCTACGGGCTGGATGAAGGAGCACGGCGAGGACGTGCGCAGGGCCTGCACTGGCGGACAGACCCTCTTCTGGGCATCGAACTTCAGCATCGGCGTTGCCATCTTCTCGGCCGTCAACCGCTATTTGGCCAAGATCATGAATGAGTTTCCGCAGTACGACGTGGAGCTGGAGGAGACGCACCACGTGCACAAGCTCGACCACCCCAGCGGCACGGCTATTACGCTGGCCGAAGAGATTGTGGAGCGCATAGACCGTAAGGAGTCGTGGGCCGAAGAAACCACCGACCCGAAGCTGCTGCGCGTCGATCACATACGCCGTGGTGAGGTGGCGGGCATTCACAGCGTGCGTTACGACTCGGAGGCCGACCTCATCACCATCAGCCACGACGCCCACTCGCGCAAGGGGTTTGCCCTCGGTGCCGTCCTGGCTGCCGAATACACTCAGCAGCACGAAGGGTTGCTGACGATATCAGACATGTTTAAGTTTTAAGCAATGGTAGAAAAGAATCAATTGAACATGAAGAAGCAGTGGGCGAAGTTCATTGTCGTCCTTGTGCTTTATCTGCTGTTCCTGCTGTGGGTGAAGTCATGGTGGGGACTACTTGTGGTGCCGTTCATCTTCGACATCTACATTACGAAGAAAATCAAGTGGCAGTGGTGGCGCGAGAGCGAAGGTCCCGTGCGCTTCATCATGTCGTGGGTCGATGCGCTGGTGTTTGCCCTCGTTGCCGTCTATTTCATCAACCTGTTCTTCTTCCAGAACTATGTCATTCCCTCCAGCTCGCTCGAGAAGTCGCTGCTGACGGGTGACTACCTCTTCGTGTCGAAGGTGTCGTACGGTCCGCGCATTCCAGAGACGCCGCTCACCATGCCGCTGACGCAGCACACGCTGCCCGTCGTGGAGTGTAAGAGCTATCTGGAGTGGCCCCATTGGGACTACCGCCGCGTAAAAGGCTTTGGAAAGGTGGAGTTGAACGACATCGTGGTGTTCAACTACCCGTCGGGCGACACGCTGTGTTCTGACCTGCGCTATCAGGCTGACGACTTCTACCGCCTGTGCTACGCCCTGGGCTACCAGTCGTACCCCAACCGCCCGAACCCGAACGAGCTGACTGCCGAGCAGCGCCTCAAGTTCTACCAGCAGGTGTATCAGTTAGGTCGCCGGCAGATAGAGGCTAATCCTGGTGAGTACGGCAGCATCATAACCCGTCCCACCGACCGCCGCGAGAACTACGTGAAGCGCTGCGTCGGCCTGCCCGGCCAGGAGTTGCAAATCAAGAATCGCGTGGTCTATCTAGACGGCAAGCCCAACAAGGAGCCCGACAACGTGCAATACACCTACTGGCTCAAGCTGAAGCAGCACCTGCCCGAGGAGCTGATTGCTGACCTGGGCATTACCAACGAGGAGCTGGGCATCCTGAACGCCACGGGCTACATGCCCATGACCAAGCGCACCGTGGCAGAACTCTCGAAGCGCAAGGACCTCGTAGAGCGCTTAGAGATCAATACCGAGGCCAACGAGTGGGACATCTACCCGCTGAACGGCAACAAGCACTGGACGCGCGACAACTACGGCCCGGTATGGATTCCGAAGAAGAACGAGACGCTACTGCTGAACCTCGACATCCTGCCCATCTACGAGCGTTGCATCCGTGCCTACGAAGGCAACAAGCTGGAGGTCAGGAATGGCAAGATATACATCAACGACAAGCTGACCGATCGCTACACCTTCAAGATGGACTACTA
>DGTH01000113.1:13820-14433 GCA_002393705.1 Prevotella sp. UBA4341
AACTCGGCCGACTCCCGCTACTGGGGCTTCGTGCCCGAGGACCACATCGTGGGAAAGCCTATCTTCATCTGGTGGAGTTCCGATCCTGACGGGCGCGGCATACGCTGGAGCCGACTGTTCCGCTTTGTCGATAATATTAAATGACAGGAAGTAATCAGTGACAAGCGCTAAGAGCCAACTGCTAAAAGCCCTACTTGCCCTGACGGCGGCCATCCTCCTGATGCTGCTCGTCAGGGCAACCATTGTCACCGTCTGCAGTGTCGAGGGCGACGCCCTCGAACCGACGTTTCTGGCTGGCGACCGTGTGCTGGTGAGCCGCTGGAGCTACGGTCTGCGCGTGGGTGGCAGCAAGTTGCTCAGCTATAACCGCTTGTGTCGCAAGTCAGTTGACCGGGGCGACATTCTTGCGGTCAACGACCCCACCGACTCCTTGCAGTCGGACGTCAGTGCCCGCCGGGTGCTGCTGGTAAGGTGTGAGGCCGTTCCGGGTGAGGCCTCCCCAAACCCCTACGAAAGGAGGGGCTTACCTACGGATTTCGTCGTGCCGGGGCGCATCAACTGTGCCGACCAGGACTACTACGTCATGGAGCCTGTAGGCACTCCGCGCTCCCAG
>DGTH01000021.1:0-1386 GCA_002393705.1 Prevotella sp. UBA4341
CGTCGGCTTCGAAGCGGGTGGAGAAATCGTAGGAGACTCCTGATGGATAGACCATCAGTCGCAGCTCGCCGTCGCCCTCGTAGAAGGCTGTCTCGGCAGAATCGATGAGGCGCGAAATGCTGTCCTTGGTGTCGTCAATCGAGAGGCGGTCAATGACGAGGTAGATAGTGTCTATAGTGTCTATAGTGTCTATAGTGTCTATAGAGTCTATAGCATCTATAGTGTCCAAGTAGTCATTAATCCGCTCGAGCTGGCCTTTGACATAGATGCGCACATAGCCATTTTTGACATATAGCTGCAGCTGCTGCTTCATGGTGCGTCCCTCGGCGGGATGTATGGGAGCCATGACCACGAACTTGGTGCCTTTCTGGTACTGTTGCACACAGCGCACGATGTCCTCCGTCGAATGTTTCTTCACCTCTTGTCCGCTAATGGGCGAATAAGTCCGGCCAATGCGGGCATAGAGCAGCCTGAGGTAGTCGTAAATCTCCGTCGAGGTGCCCACGGTGGAACGAGGGTTGCGGGCAATGACTTTTTGCTCGATGGCGATGGCGGGCGGAATGCCCTTGATGTAGTCGCACTCGGGCTTGTTCATGCGCCCCAGGAACTGGCGTGCATAGCTCGACAGGCTCTCCACATAACGGCGCTGACCTTCGGCATACAGTGTGTCGAAGGCCAGCGACGATTTACCCGAGCCGCTGACGCCCGTGATGGTGATAAATTGGTCGCGCGGGATGTTCAGGCTGATATTCTTCAGGTTGTTGACCCGCGCGCCCTTTATTTCTATGTATTCCACTTATACTTCTTACAGGATGGTCTTTACGGCTTCCAGCATGCCCTTGCTCTGAATGAGGTCAAGGTACTGCTTGACCAGTGCGTTAAGACCCTGAACCTTGTTGAGGTCTTCCTGCCAGATGAACTCTGCACCGAGCACGCCGTCGGTCACCTTCTGCGTGTCTCCGGTAGCCCAAAGCTCCTTGAGCAGGTCCATAATCTTCTGGTCGTCGTTGGGAATAATCTCTACGCCGTCGGCACGTTTGCCACCCTTGTAGTAGGTGATGATGGCTGCCAGACCGAATACCAGTCCCTTGGGCAGCTCGCCCTTGCGCTCTAAGTAGGTCTTCAGACCGGGCAGGTCGCGTGCCTGGAACTTCGGGAACGAGTTGAGCATGATGCTTGTCACCTGGTGGTCAACAAACGGGTTGTCGAAGCGCTCCAGCACGTCGCCGGCAAACTTCTCCAGCTCGTCCATGGGCAGGTCGAGGGTCTGCATGAGCTCGTCGAACTGTACCTTGTGGATGTACTTGCCGATGACCTCGTGCTGGCAGGCGTCGCGCACGATGTTGACGCCGCTGAGGAATGCCACGGGCGAGAGCACGGTGTGCG
>DGTH01000021.1:1447-14399 GCA_002393705.1 Prevotella sp. UBA4341
AGCACGGTGTGCGGGCCGTTGAGCAGTGTCACCTTACGCTTGTGGTAAGGCTCTTCTGACGGTACGAAGAGCACGTGCAGACCGGCCTTGTCGGCGGGGAACTCCTTGGCTACTTCCTTCGGAGCCTCGATGACCCACAGGTGGAACGTCTCAGCCTGAACCACAAGGTTGTCGCGGTAGCTGATCTTTTCCTGAATTTCGGCAATCTCTTTGCGGGGGAAGCCCGGCACGATGCGGTCAACCAGCGTGGCATAAACGCCGCAAGCCTCCTCGAACCACTTCTTGAAGCCTTCGCCTAACTGCCACAGCTCGATGTACTTATAGATGCAGTCCTTCAGCACGTGGCCGTTCAGGAAGATGAGTTCACAGGGGAAGATGATGAGGCCCTTCGTGGGGTCGCCGTTGAAGGTCTGGTAGCGGCGGTAGAGCAGCTGTACCAGTTTGCCGGGGTAGCTGCTGGCGGGAGCGTCATCCAGTTTGCAGGTGGGGTCGAAGGCAATGCCGGCCTCGGTGGTGTTAGAAATGACGAAGCGAATCTCTGGCTGGTCGGCCAGTGCCATGTAGGCCTGGTTCTGAGTGTAGGGGTTCAGACAGCGGCTGATGACGTCGATACGCTCCAGCGTGTTGACGGGCTTGCCGTTCTCACGACCCTGCAGGTTCACGTGGTACAGGCAGTCCTGACCATTCAGCCACTCAATCATACCTTGAGCCAGAGGCTGTACGACGACGACAGAACCATTGAAGTCAGTCTTCTGGTCCATGTTCCAGATAATCCAATCAACAAAGGCGCGCAGGAAATTTCCTTCACCGAACTGAATAACTTTCTCGGGCATCACGCTCTTAGGCGCGAAGTGTTTGTTTAGCGGTTTCATAATTAATGATATTCGTTTTTTAGATTGTTTTTAAAGTGTGTGCAAAGTTACGAAATAAAAACAACAACACCAAATAATCGGGGCTGATAACTCCGCAAATTTTGCGTAAAGGTTTGCGAAGTGTCCTGTTTATCGGAAGTTTTGTTTACGCCAGGCGCGGTATCGACCGGCCACGCTCATGCGGGCGTAGTGTTGCCAGCCGGTGGCACAGCCGTCGGGGTAACGCTCCAGGTAGTGGCGGTCGTACATGTTGGCATAGGCTTCCATTTCAAAGGGGTTCAGCTCGTAGCCGGCGTTCTTCAGGTGGCGGCGGGCCCGTAGTCCCTGCAGGTGGTACCAGCCGTAGCGCAGGTAGAACAGCAGCCAGCAGTTGTGTAAGGACTGTGCCTGACGCAGGTGTATGGTTTCGTGGTATTTTACCGGGTGGTAGCCTTCGGCGGGAAGGCTGTTGTAGAGTTGTGCCTCACGGTCGTTGTTGGTGATGATGTATCCGAAGAAGGTGACGGCATCGTACGAGCCGTGTAGCCAGAAAGGCATGCTCACGGCACGCATGTCCCGGGTTTTACTCGGACGTCGTGCCGTGAGCAGCAGTTTCAGGATGTAGAGCGGGTGTGCCGACATGGGGCTTACTTGGTTACGCCGTTGACCACCTTGGCATACTGTTTTCCGTTCTTCTCGTACCAAGTGCCGTTGTAGGGGGTGTAGTCGCGGTAGGTGCCCTTGAAGTAGCTGCCGTCCTCGGCTATGGTGTAGATGCCCTCGCCGAACTGGTCGTCAACGAACGAGCCTTCGTACTTGTCGCCGTTCTTGAAGGTCAGCGTGGCACTGCTGTCGTTGCGCAGTCCGTTCTGGAACTTACCTGTGTAGGTGTCCTTCTGGCTGTCGGTATATTTTGCCGTGCCGTAACCGTGCGGCTGTTTCTGGTCGTTGACGGTTCCTGTATATTTGAAGATGACGGCGTTGTTGGCTCCGTAGATGGGCAGGTCGGTCACCGTTTCGCCACCTTCTCCACCCTCGCCGCTGCCGGCCACCATTCCGCTGGGGTTGTCCTTCACGAGGAATGTGTAGCACAGATAGCCTAACCCGCCGCCGATGATGAGGAAGATGAGGAATATCAGGATGATGAGTGGTGCCTTGCTCTTCTTCGGTGGAATGTTGTAGTTCTTGGGTGTTGGCTTTTGGGTGTTGGGTGTTGGGTGTTGGGTGTTGGGTGTTGGGTGTTGGGTGTTGGGTGTTGGCTGTTGGGTGTTGGCCGTTGGGTGTTGGGTGTTGGGTGTTGGGTGTTGGCCGTAGTACTGGGTGGCCTCGTTGTCAGCACCGCCTGCGGGGGTGTAGGCGGGGGCTGGCTGCGGTGTCACTCCCGGAATGGGCGGGGGTGGGGGCATGACGCCCTGAACCTGCGGGGCAGCCTGCGACACTACTACCTCGTCGTCCTCCTCCTCAATGGCGGGGGGCAGTGGCGTGCCGCCTACCATGGTCTCGTCGCCAGTTTCCACGACAGCGGCTGCCGCTTCGGGCTGTGCCACGTTCTGGTTGTAGAGAATGTCGATGAACTGCTGCATGCTTTGCGGGCGGTCCTTGCGGCGGGGCTGCATGGCGGCCACGATGGCCTTCCACGTCTGCTCCTCCACGTAGTCAGGGCGTTGGCCCAGTCCTTCCTCGTTGACGGTCGATGCCTCGGGGGGCACTTCGCCGGTCACGAGGTTGTAGAGTGTGGCACCGAGGCTGTAGATGTCGGAGACGGGCGAGAAGTCCTGCAGCGACTGCTGGAACTGCTCCAGGGGAGCGAAGCCCTTGCTCAGTCCTACGGGCGTGGCACTGGTCTCGCGTCCGTCGGAGGTGTAGTTCTTCGATATGCCGAAGTCAATGAGCATGGCCTTGTCGCCGTTGAGCAGGATGTTGCCCGGCTTCACGTCGTAGTGGCACATGTGCTTGTCGTTGTGCATGTAGTGCAACGCCTCGGCTATCTGGGTGATGTAGCGCCTGGCGTCAGCATCGCTCAGCCGCCCTTGGGCCTTCAGCTTGTCGCGCAGTGAGCCGTCCTTGAGGAACTGCATGACGTAATAGACCGTGTTGTTCTCCTCGAACACGTCGGCCACGTGCACAATGTTCGGGTGGTTCAGCGAGGCCAGGTTGTGAGCCTCCTTGATGAACTTCTGGCGGTACTTGTCCAGCTGCTCGGTACTGCCCGTCGAGGGCAGCGAGACGTTGTTGTTAGCCTGGTCGCGCAGGCAGCTGTCCTTCATGAAGAACTCCTTGACAGCCACGGGCACCTCGACTTCCATTTCGCCCAGGTTGCCGGTTACTTTCTCCTTCGTGATGGCCTGGTAGGTAATGCCGAAGCCGCCCTGTCCGAGCACGCGGACTATGGTGTAGCGACCGTTCTGGAGCTGTGCTCCCTGTCGCAGTAGTGAATTCTGTTGTGTATCCATCTGTTTGTTATTTACGATTTACGGATTTACGGATTTTCGATTTACGGATTTTCGATTTACGGATTTTCGATTTACGGATTTTCGATTTACTGTTTCTTCTTACATGTACCACGAGCGCTGCTTGTCGCCGTCGGTGATGAGGTACGTTCCGCTATCGGTAAACTTCACCACCTTCGGCCGGAAGTCCTGTTCCTTCAGGGCCGTCTCCACGTTGGTGGGAATGTCCTTGTAATAGACGCCCCGGTCGCAGCAGGCCACGAAGCCCTTGTTCGTGACCGAGCAGCTGCGTATGGTTCCGAACTTGTCGTAGGCACGCTGCAGGTTGGCGTTGTCCGTCTCGTGCGAGGCATACCAGTGCTTGTCGGTCACGATGACGAAGTTGCCGTTCTCGCAGATAGACACGCTGTAGATGGTCTCGCTGTCGTTGTTGTACTGCTTCATCATTTCCGACATCTTGTCGGGCATGTGTCCACGGTAGCCGTTGTCGTTCCACACGACGCACCACCAGCCCGAGTCGGTGACGGTGACGTCCGAGATGCGATAGTCCTTGTCGTTATACTCCTTGATGGCCTTCTTCAGACCCTCGGGACAGGCGCCGGTGTAGCAGTAGCCGTTCTTGCCGTAGATGGCCACGCCGCGCTCGTCCTCGCTGATGGCTCCCGTGCGGCAGCCGTTGTCGCCCCACTCCTTGATGGTGGTGGTGATGTACGACAGGGCCTTTGCCTCGTCGGTATAGCTGCGCGTGGTGCCGTAGAATTCGAAGCCGCTGGTGCTTGAAGAGTTCGACGGCGTTACGCCCGTGCCGCCGCTATAGACGGAGAACGACGTCGAGCCCAGTTTGCGCCCGTTGAACCATATCTCCCAGCGCCAGATGCCCTTCTCGTAGTAGCCGCCCTCGTCGCTGCCCCATCCGGGCAGTGCGAGTGTCTGTGCGGTGCCGGTGGTGAAGTCCGCATCGTCGGTCGTGGTGTAGCCCGTGGGCGACGAGCTGTTGGTGACCAGCGAGCCGTCGGGGCGGTAAATCTTTGTGTAGAGCGTCACGTCGCTGGCTGCCCTTGTGCAGTTGTAGGTCAGTCGGGGCTTGGCGTACTTCATGTCATTCTCGTAGAGCGTGTTGCCGTAGTAGGTCAGCATCTCGCCGTTGTAGGTCACGTTGCCAATCTCTATCTTGGTGATGGTGACTCCCGACATGGCGTCACGCCTCGTCCCGCTGTTGGTGCTGGTGTTGGTGCGGGGGGTGGGGCGCGTGGTGCTGGTGTTGGTGTTCGTCCTTGGCTTTGGCGCGGGCTTGTTGGGCTTGGTGATGGTGCCCTGAGCTCCTGCCGTCTGTATGCCGATAAAAGCAGCCATCAGCAACAGCGTGGTGGTTTTGATAAGGTTTGTCTTCATAACTGAATAGGTGTTATTGGGTTGTTGCTTAGTCGTCGGAAGGTTCCGTGAAGGGGTCGTTAATGTGGGTGTCGCTGTCCTTTCCTGGGGCTGGCTTCTGGGGCTGCGTGTTAGGCTTCACCTTGCCGGGCTTGTTGGGGTCGTCGTGCTTGCCGCCCGTGTTAATCTGGTCTATGTGGCTTTGGTTAATCTTCGACGGGCTTGTGTTGGCAGGTCTTGCTGGTGTGGTTGTCGTAGTGCGTGCTGGCCGGCTGGGTGTCGTGGCGCTGGGCTGCATGTAGTCGTCCTCGTCCAGGTCTTGCTGGCGCGAGGGTGCCGGGGTAGGCTTCACGGGCAGGTTAATTTCCTGCGGCTGTGCCTGTGGCGCGGGCTTGTCGTCGCTGCCCTTCAGCAGGAAGAAGAGAATGCCGGCTACCGCAATGACTGCAATGAACAGCACGCCGATGATGGCCCACTTCATGGCTCCGCCGCCGCCACTGTTCTTCGTGGGTGGCAGGGGGGCCGTCTGGTTGTACTGCGGCGGTGCCTGGTGCATCTGCGGCTGTGGCGGAATGGCCTGCGGGGGCTCTGGCTCGTGGGCCACTACCTGGACCACCTCCTCTTCGCCTACGGGCACCTCGTCGGCCACGGGCGGTGCCGGTGGCATCATGGCTGTGGCGCCCTGCTGTTCGCGCTCGGCCATGAACACCTTGTTGGCGGCGCGGAACGAGGCCTCGTCGCTTACCAGCAGGTTGTCGCCCTGCTCGCGCTCCACCGACTCTATGTGTATGAAGTAAGCCGAGTGGTTGTCGCTGTTGTCGATGGTCTCTCCGGTCAGCAGCTTGCGCTTCTCGTCGTCGGTCTTTTGGCTGCTGAAGATGGCCATGAGGTCGTCGTCGTCCATCTGCTCCAGCATGCCGTCGGAGCAGAGGTAGAAATAGTCGCCCGGTTCCACGTCGGTAATGTGTACGATGTCAGCCTTCGAGGGTCGCTCCTGGTTGGCCATGATGACGCGCGTAATGACGTTCTTGTTCTTGGCCGTCCGCAGTTCCTCGAAGGTCAGCTCGCCCACCTCGAAGAGGTCATAGACCAGCGAGTGGTCGCGCGAACGGTAGAGTATCTCCCCCGTCGAGGGCCTGAGGTGGTAGATGCGGCTGTCGCCGATGTGTGCTACGGTTACGCCGCCCTTGTGCATGGAGAGCAGGGTCAGCGTGGTGCCCATCTTCTTGAGCCCGTGGGTGTCCTTGGCGTCAACGGCAGCGTAGGCGGCGCTGAGGGCTTCCTCCAGGAGTTGGTCTTCGAGCACGCCGTCGGCGGGCATGCGGCTCAGTATGTAGTCGCTCATGGTCTTGCAGACCGTTCCGCTGGCTACTTCGCCCGACTCGTGTCCGCCCATTCCGTCGCAGAGTATGAATAGCCGGTCGTTGGTGGTGGCAGCGTTAAGTACGGGGAAGATGGAGTCTTCCTGAGTGGGTCGGCTACCTATTTGGTGTATAGCCTGTGGCTGTGATATTCTGAATTTCATAACGTCCTCTGTGTTTTATTGTTTTTGTGGGGTTAGACGGGTATCTCGTAACGCATGGTGACGCCGCCCATTCTGATTTCGGCGCCGTTCTTCAGTATGAGCTTGTCGGCCCCGTTCAGCAGCACGCCGGCCACGAAGGTGGGGTTCTTGTTCTCGCCGTTGCTGATGATGGCGCGTATGGAGCCGTCGGGCATCTTCATGGTCTCAATGACAGCGTGCAGTCGGCTCATGGTCTTGTCGCCGTTGGTGGGCAGTGCCACGGTGGCCTTGGCGGGTGCGTTGGTGTCTTCCGGTTTGCGGCCTATGGTGTTGCGGCCAATGTTCAGCGCGTAGCGTACGCCGCCCAGTACCAGGAATCCGCCCAGCGCCATGGCAGAGTGCGGCTGTTGCGGCTGGCGCACGCTGCCGCCGTAGATGGTGTGTCCGTCATCCTGTGGGGGTGCCTGCTGCTTGAAGCGCACCATGATCTGTGCGCCGCAGCTGGGACACTTGATGACCTTCTGGGCTACGTTCAGTTTGTTCTTTACGTCCAGCTGTGCTTGGCATTTCGGACACTTTATTCTTGTTACTTCCATATCGATGTGTGTATAGGTCTTACGTTCGTTATTTGTTACCAGGAGATGACGGGCATGTTGTGTTTGAACTTTCCCCACATGACGGGGTGCTGCTTGTCGTTGGAGATTTTCTTCACGCCCTGACTTACGAAGTTGAAGAGCTCGCGGGCCGTAATGGTGCGGTCGCGGTTGGCGTCGGCCCCGCCGCGCAGTCCGCGCTGCAGGTAGGCGGTGAAGAAGCCGTTCTTCATGCTGGGGCGCTCAATGCTGGTCTCGTCCGAGCGCGAGGAGAGGAAGAACATGACCTCCGTGTTCCTCAGGTTGGCCGGCACGCTGGTGTTGTGGTTCGTGCGCTGCTCGTTGCGCATCTTGCCCGAGAAGCAGGCGTCGGCGAAGATCATCTTTGAGCCCGCCTTGCTCTTGGCCATGATGTTCTTGATGTCTTTGTACTCTATAAGTCCGTCGTAGAACACCAATTGGCCGGGTGCTCCGTGGCCGCTGTAGAAGAAGAGGATGGCGTCGTTCTTCGTAGCCTTGGCAAACTGCGTCCTCATGGCGTTGAGCACGGTGGCCTTCGTCACCTGCGAGTTGGTGAGCAGGATGCAGCTGGCTTTCTTGTTCTTCTCGAACACCTGCTTGATGGTTTTTGCGTCGTTGGCACAGAGCGCCAGGTCCATGTCGTAGCCCGGGTAGTCGGCAATGCCGCAGGTCACGATGTATATCTTGTTGACCTTCTTCTGCGTCTGAGCCAGCGCCGGGCCGAGGCCCAGCACCAGCATCAGGAGCGCCAGTATGACAGTTCTTCTGTTCATAGCGGTAACGTGTTTCGGGGTTTATACCAGGAGGTCTCCACCGGCATCGTTCATGTAGTCGGGCATGCCGTCCGACCCCATGGAGGCGTCGGTCAGCAGTCCGTCGTCGGTGCCCGGGTCGCTCACGGTGGTAGCCATGCCGCTGCCGCCGCTCATGCCCATGCCCTGGCCGGAGATGTCCATGACTTCGTTGTCGTCGAGTTGTCCGTTGCCGTTAGCGTCCATGGCTGCCACGTCGAACGTGCCGTCCTGATCGACATCGACCATATAGACGTCGTGGCCATCCACGTTAGCCTGGGCCAGCGTGGCGGTGGAGCCGTCGGAGAGTGTTACCTCCTCGACACCCACGATGGAGACATCGTCGTCGCCGTTGGCAGCGTTATGAATGTGTACGTCGGGCTCGTGGTGCACCACGTCAACGTTGTTGGCGGGCGCTGCGGTGACGTTCTCGCTGATGGCGGGCTGCGAGAGCTGTGCAAACTCGTTGTGCTCGGCCGTGCTCATGCTGTTCCACTCGTCGGCCGTGTAGGTGCCATAGACACCGCCGTGCCATACGAACACACCGCCGGGGCCTACCTCGGCGCGGGCGGCGGCAAAGGCCTCGCCGAACGACATGGAGTCGCTCACCTCGGCTACCTCCAGACCGTTGCTCATCGTGTAGTGGCCCTCGTTTTCGGGGGTGACGGGCACGTCGTCCAAGTTGACATCCACTTCGGGCTCCGGCTCCTCGCCGTTAGCAAAGTGCTGGTAGGCAGCCGATGCGCCCACGGCACTGACCGAGCCGAACAGGATGCCGGCCACGCCACCTACCACGACGCGCATCCAGGTCTGGCTGCTGTCACTGCTCTGCGGCTGGTAGGCCGGGCGGTAGGCCTGCTGCGGGCGTTGCGGCTGTTGCGGCCGCGGCTGTTGCTGCTGGCCGGCGGCGTTAGCGGTGTTAGGACGCGGCGGGGGCGTCTGACTGTTATTCTGGTTCTGGTTTCCTAAACCCAGGATGATGGTTTCTTCATTCGTTGCCATAGTCGTATTCTTTTTTTAGTTGTTATTAATATAATAAGGTGTAGGCCGCGTCAGACGAGCAGCATGTCGTCGCTGTCGCCCACCACGTCGCTCACGTCGCCCGTGTTGCAGTAGTCGGGCAGGGTGCCGTCAGTGCCCTCGTTGCTGGTCATGAGGAGGTTCGGGTCGTCCTCAGGATAGATGTCTGTGTCTGTTTCTCCTTCTCCGATGATGACGTCTCCGCCTTCTCCGCTTTCTCCGCTTTCTCCGGTGTCGTCGCCTTCGAAGCCTTCCTCATAGACCACGACTTCGCTCGAAGGGCCGTTGCCCGGGTCGTTGCTCACGTTGTTCTGCTCGGCTACGGCGGCCAGGTCGCCCATGCTGATTTGCACATCGGTACCCTGGAACGACTGTATCTCGTCCTCGCTGATGTTGCCGTCGCTGTTGTAGTCGGCCATCATGCCGTCAGCCCAGCCGTCCAGATCAACATCTACGATGGCGGCCTGCTGGCCGTTCATGCTGACGGTGGCTACGTCCATCTGCGAGCCGTCGTCCATGGTGATGCGCTCGTACGAGAGTACGCGTATATCGTCGCCTCCGCCACCGGTGACTTCGCCGCCTCCGCCACCGCCGCCGATGACTTCGCCGCCACCTCCGCCGTTGTTGTTATTGACCGGCGTAGGTACTACTACTACGTCCGTGTGGTGGTGATGATGGTGTACGGTGTGCGTGGGCTGGGGTTCGGGGGCAATGCTTACCTCCTCGTCGGTGTTGGGCTCGATGGTGATTTCGGGAATATCCTCCTCATTGTCAGTCAAGCGGTTGTAGGCGTAAGCGCTGCCTACTCCGAATACGGCACCGAAGGCTGTTCCGATGGCTGCGCCCAGTGCGCCGCCTACCAGACCGTTGTCATTCTTCTTCGGTGTGGGAATGGGTCTCGGGTTCATGTTTGGCTTTGTTTCCATAATCGTTGATGTTTTTTTATTGGTTAGTAATATTGTTATTTGTTGGTGCAAAGTTACATCATGAAACCGCCGTTTCCAAATTCTTTGCCGCATTCTTCACCAAAGGGGGCGCTTTCGTGACGAAAGGCCCGCTTTTGGTGACTTTTTGTTACTTGATAAACTTGGCCTTGCAGAACGGGCAGTTGTCGTACTGGCGGGTCAGCAGGTCGTAGTCAACAGTGAAGAACTTCTTGCAGTTCGGACAGACGTAACTGTCTCTCAGCCTGCGTTGTAGCTCCTTTCGCTTAATGGGAGCCTTCTTCGAGTCGTTGAGCGAAACGAGGATCATAATCAGCGTCAGCAAGAGGCCGAAGCCCATGAGCACGAAGCGTAAGAAGCCCAGCGACTCGATGAACGTACACAGAATGCCCAGCGTACCGAAGGCACCGGCCACGCCGCGTATGGCGTTCTTCTTGGCCAGATTGGTCTGTATGGCGTTCGTCTCTTCCTCGTAGCGCATCCAGGTCAGCCTCAGTGGGCGGATGTCGGCCGTCTTCGGGGGTGGGGGTATGGCGCCCTCTATGAAATCCTTTACGTAGTTCCAGTCCAGGCGGTAGTGTTCGCCGCCCAGCTCCACGACGTCGCTGGTCGTAACGGTCTTCTTGAAGACGGGGTTCCCGTTCACGTAGGTGTCGTTCTCCATCTTGAGGTTCTCTATCGTGTAGGCCTCGTTGGGCATGACCTCTATGCGGCAGTGGCTGCGGCTTACGCTTCTGGGCACGCTGCCGGCAGCGCCGTAGCCTTTCGTCTTGTTGCCCATGGTCATGTTCAGCTGACCGTTCTGTGCGTTGCGTCCGATGATAATCTCCATATTTTTCTTTTGTTTATGCTGTTATATCTTCATCTTGATCATCAGCTCCTTGAGCTTCTTCAGGGCATCCTTCGACACTTCGAGCGAGTAGCAGGCGTCGCGGTAGTCCGAGAGCACCAGACGGTGCTTCTGCAGGTTAATCTGGAACACCAGGTTCAGGTTGACGATGTAGCTCTTGCCTATGCGTGCAAAGTACATCACCTTACCCTTCAGCCTTTCGGCCAGCAGTTGCTCCATCTTGCCCAGACTCATGCCCACGGTACACTTCAGCTTGTTAGTCAGCACGATGCTGGTGTAGTTGCCGTCGGCCTCGAAGTAGGCAATCTCCTTCATGTCAATGCGCAGCAGGTCGTCGCGCGAGTTAAGGAATAGCCAGTCTTTGTTTGTCATCTCTTTTGTATGATTCTTGATATTCAAGTTACAAATGTAATCATTTCTATTAAATTATGCAAACACTTTGGCCGAAATTTTTACTTTTGCCCTAATTTTTCCCCTAAATTTGGCCATTTCGTATATTTTCTTTAACTTTGTAGCCCTTAATTGAGTAACACTTATGAACGAGAAAGACCGCATTCTTCAGTTGCGCCGTGAACTGCACGAGCACAACCACCGCTACTACGTACTGAATCAACCCACCATTACGGACGAGGAGTTTGACCACCTCATGCACGAGCTGCAGGACCTGGAGGAGCGCCACCCCGAGCTGGCCGACCCCAACTCGCCGACGCAGCGCGTAGGCAGCGACCTGAGTCAGGAGTTCAGGCAGGTGGAGCACCGCTACCCCATGCTCTCGCTGGCCAATACCTACAACGAGCAGGACGTCAGCTCCTGGTACGACAGCGTGGCGCACGGCCTGCAGGGCGAACCCTTCGAGGTGTGCTGTGAGCTGAAGTACGACGGGCTCTCCATTTCCCTGACCTACGAGGACGGTCGCCTGGTGCGTGCCGTGACGCGCGGCGACGGCGTGCGTGGCGACGACGTGACGGAGAACGTGAAGACCATTCGCTCCATACCGCTGGTGCTTAGTGAGCCCCAGCCGCCTCATTGGCCCCAGTCCTTCGAGATCAGGGGTGAGATACTCATGCCCTGGCGGGTCTTCGAGCGGCTTAACCAGGAGCGCGAGGCCGCCGAGGAACCCCTCTTCGCCAACCCCCGCAATGCGGCCAGCGGTACGCTGAAAAGCCAGCAGTCGGCCGTCGTGGCCAGCAGGCAGCTCGATGCCTACCTCTACTACCTGCTGGGCGACGAGTTGCCCTCTGACGGCCACTACGAGAACCTGCAGGCGGCGGCCTCCTGGGGCTTCAAGATTTCCCAGGGCATGCGCAAGGTGCGCACGGTGGGCGAAATCTTCGACTTCATCAACTATTGGGACACCGAGCGCAAGAACCTGCCCGTGGCCACCGACGGCATCGTGCTCAAGGTGAACTCGCTGCGCCAGCAGCGCATGCTGGGCTTTACGGCCAAGAGCCCCCGCTGGGCCATTGCCTACAAGTTCAAGGCCGAACGGGCCCGCACGCGCTTGGAGAGCGTCAGCTACCAGGTGGGGCGCACGGGTGCCGTGACCCCCGTGGCCAACATGGAGCCCGTCCAGCTGGCCGGCACCACCGTCAAGCGGGCCACGCTGAACAACGAAGACTTCATTCGCTCCTTCGACCTGCACATAGGTGACTACGTCTATGTGGAGAAGGGGGGCGAAATCATTCCGAAGATAGTGGGTGTCGATGTGGAGGCTCGCCCCATAGTGGCCCAGCCCGTGGAGTTCATCAAGCACTGTCCGGAGTGTGGCGCCCGACTGGTGCGCTACGAGGGCGAGGCCGCCTGGTACTGCCCCAACGACACGCAGTGTGCGCCGCAGCTGAAGGGCAAGATAGAGCACTTCATCTCGCGCCGGGCCATGAACATTGACTCGCTGGGCCCGGAGACCGTCGATGAGTACTTCCGGCGCGGACTCATCAGAGATGTGGCTGACCTGTACCTTATTGAGGTCCAGCAGATTAACGGCGACGGTTCGCGCACCCGTTCGGCTCAGCGCGTGGTCTCGGCCATTGAGGCCTCGAAGCAGGTGCCCTTCGAGCGCGTGGTCTTTGCCTTGGGCATTCGCTTCGTCGGCGAGCAGTCGGCCAAGCTACTGGCGCGCCACTTCAAGACCATGGAGGCCCTCCAGACGGCCACGGCCGAAGAGCTGGTCGAGGTCGATGGCATTGGCGACGTCATGGCGGCCAGCATCGTGGGCTGGTTCCGCAACGAGGACAACCGCCGGCTATTAGAGCGGCTGAAGAGCTACGGCCTGCAGATGCAGCTCAGCGAGGCGCAGCTCAGCCAGCAGAGCGACCGGCTGGCGGGCCAGACCGTCGTCATTAGCGGAGTCTTCCAGCACCACAGCCGTGACGAGTACAAGGCGCTCATTGAGCAGCACGGCGGCAAGAACGTGGGCTCCATCAGCAAGAAGACGAGTTTCGTGCTGGCCGGTGAGAACATGGGGCCTGCCAAGCTCGAGAAAGCCCAGAAACTCGGCGTCCGCCTGCTGACGGAGGATGAGTTTCTGGAGCTTATCAGTTAAAGTCACCTTTTGCCT
>DGTH01000021.1:14540-31611 GCA_002393705.1 Prevotella sp. UBA4341
GCACTTCTCTCTTGGAGATTCGGTAGGTTACTTTCATGGACAGTGGACAGTAGGACAGTAGATATATAAGATTTCACGCGTACGTACGCGTACGTACGCGAGGACTTTCTGAATTCTACTGTCCTACTGTCCTACTGTCCACTGTTTTTCATCGTGATGGGTTAACAGGTGCAAAGTTAGCCATTTGCTGCGAGGTATGCAAGAAAAGACAGGAAAAAAATCCCGTTGCTTACTCCTCGTCAGGCCACGGCCGGAAGGGCAGCTCGCCTTCCTGCCACTGCCGGACGGAGGCGTCGGCCTCGTCCTTGCTGTGCAGCTTCTGGTTAGCGACGCCCAGTCCGAGCAGCCGTATGGGGTGGATGCGAAACTCCACGTCCTCCATGAGGTGTTTGGCCAGGGGCAGAATGTCGTCCTTGGTGCGCAGGGGGTTCTCGACGGTCATGCTGCGCGTAATCTGCTGGAAGTCAAGAAACTTTACCTTCAGCGTCAGCGTGTAGCCCAGGAAGTGGTTCTTCTCGATGCGCCTCACCAGCTCCTCGACGATGTGGTACAGCTGGATGGTGACAGCCGCCGGGCTGCTGATGTCGGTCTCGAAGGTGTGCTCGCAGCTTACCGACTTGCGCTCCCACTCGGCGACGACGGGGCGCTGGTCAATGCCGCGTGCGAAGTTGTAGAACACGAGGCCCATCTTGCCAAACTCCTGAGTGAGCCGCCGCTCAGAGCAGCGGCGCAGGTCGGAGCCGGTGAAGATGCCCATCGTGTGCAGCTTCTCGGCCGTCTTCTCGCCGACGCCCCATATCTTCTCAACCCTCAGCGAGGTTATGAAGTCGAGGGCGCGGTCGGGGTGGACGACGGTCAGGCCGTTGGGCTTGTGCCAGTCGGAGGCTATCTTGGCCAGGAACTTGCAGTAGCTGACGCCGGCCGATGCCGTCAGGCCGGTGGTGTGGAGAATGCGCTGCTTGATTTCGCGGGCTATATCGACCGCCATCTGCATGCCCTTCTTGTTGTCGGTCACGTCAAGAAAGGCCTCGTCGAGCGACAGGGGCTCAACGAGGTCGGTGTAGTCGTGGAAGATGTCGCGTATCTGCTGGGACACCTCCTTGTACCGGTGGAAGTGGGGCTCCACGATGATGAGCTGCGGACAGAGACGCTTGGCCACCTGAATGGACTGTGCCGAGTGAATGCCGAACTTACGGGCCTCGTAGCTGGCCGTCGAGACAACGCCGCGCTCCGCATCCCAGCCCACGGCCACGGGCTTGCCGCGCAACTCGGGCTGGTCGCGCTGCTCCACGGCTGCGAAAAACTGGTCCATATCGACATGGATAATCTTCATGTCAGCAGGGCGAGCAGCTCGCGGTCGGCGGCCGTCCAGTTGAGCGTGGGCAGCTCCTTGGGCGTGAGCCAGCGGTAGTCTAAGTGGTCGAGCAGCAGAAAGCCGTCGGGGGCGTCCGTGCGGCAGTCGTAGGCCACGAGGTGGGTCTGGAAGTCGGGGTAGGCGTAGTCCAGCTCCGCCAGCCGGCGGCCTATGAAGATGTCCCAGTGCATCTCCTCACGTATCTCGCGCAGTAGGGCTTCGTGGTCTGACTCGCCGGCCTCGACCTTTCCGCCTGGAAACTCCCAGTGCTCGGAAATATAGGGGTAGCGGCTGCGTGTGCGCTGCATGCAGAGTAGCTTGCCTTCGTGCCTGACGACGGCACAGACGACGCGCGTGGGCTGTGGTTGGTTCTGTTCCATGATGTTTACTTCTTTTGGTTATTTGCTGCAAAATTACTAAAAAAACTGAATAGCCGAGCATAATTTGAAGAATATTTTGTAACTTTGTGCGTCAATCTAAAATTGTAAATCGTAAATCGTTAAATCGTAAATAAACAAGGTGTATATAGCAATAGCCGGAAACATAGGAAGCGGAAAGACCACGCTGACGAACATGCTGGCCCACCACTACGGCTGGGAGGCACGCTTCGAGGCCGTGACGCAGAACCCCTACCTGGAGGACTACTACAAGGACATCAAGCGGTGGTCGTTTGCCTTGGAGGTGTTTTTCCTCAAGGAGCGCTTCCGTGACCTGCTGCGCATCAACGAGGCGCAGCACACCATTATTCAGGACCGGAGCATCTTTGAGGGAGTCTATGTCTTTACGGCCAACAACAAGGCCATGGGCAACCTCTCGGACCGCGACTTCCAGACCTACATGGAACTCTTTGAGCAGATGATGAGCACGGTGCGCATGCCCGAGCTGATGATATACCTCAGGGCACAGGTGCCCCACCTCGTGGCCAACATTCAGAAGCGCGGCCGCGACTACGAGCAGACCATACAGCTGGAGTACCTGCAGAACCTGAACCAGCGCTACGAGGACTTTATATATAATAGGTATAAGGGCCGACTGCTGGTGGTCGATGTCGATGAGATGGACTTTGAGCACGTGCCGCGCGACTTTGCCACCATCGTCGATAAGATAGACCGCAC
The DNA here is from genome assembly GCA_002393705.1 of Prevotella sp. UBA4341. Taxonomy (GTDB): domain Bacteria; phylum Bacteroidota; class Bacteroidia; order Bacteroidales; family Bacteroidaceae; genus Prevotella. The sequence continues at coordinate 17,010 of DGTH01000021.1, forward strand.
GCTCTTCGGACTGTTCCCCGATTAGCGAGGAAGGAGGAAGGACTAAGGAGGAAGGAAAAAATCGTAAATTGTAAATCGTTAAATCGTAAATAAACAAGATGCACATAGCAATAGCTGGAAACATTGGCAGTGGCAAGACCACGCTGACACGGATGCTGGCCAAACGATACGGCTGGACACCGAGGTACGAACCCGTTGACAACAACCCCTACCTGGCCGACTTCTATGCCGACATGAAGCGGTGGTCGTTCAACCTGCAGATATATTTCCTGAACAAACGATTCAAGGAGGTGGTAGAGATTGCACAGTCGAAGCAGACCGTCATTCAGGACCGCACCATCTTCGAGGACGCCCGCATCTTTGCACCCAACCTGCACGGACAGGGAATGATGAGCGACCGCGACTTCAAGAACTACACTGACCTGTTCGACCTGATGATGTCGCTGGTCAAACTGCCCGACCTCATGATTTACATACGCTCCACTATTCCCAACCTGGTGGCGCAGATTCAGAAGCGCGGCCGCGACTACGAGCAGACCATGCAGCTGGACTACCTGCAGGGACTGAACCAGCGCTACGAGGAGTGGATTGCCGGCTACAAGGGTAACCTCATCATCGTCGATGGCGACACCTGCAAGTTCGGCGACAGCCACGAGCACTTCCTGCAGGTCACCGACATGATTGACGCCAAGCTCTACGGACTGTTCCCCATGGAGTAGCGTCGTCACTACGGGTAAAGTTGATGTCTCGCATCGTATCTCTGCCATAGACATAAACCAAATGAAAATATAAAGATGAAAACAATTGCATTGAGACTGTTCGTGTTGGCAGGTATGCTGCTGTCCCTGCTGGGTGCTCAAGGTGGAGACATCATCAAGGTGACGAAGCCGCCGTTCAAGAAGTTCGTGAGGGTGAAACAGAATGCTGAAATCTATCAACAGCCTCGCAGCAACAGCTCGGTCATGGTGGCCTGGGTGGAAGAGTGTGAGGGCGAGGACTGCGACATTCTTTACCGGTGGTCTGACGAGCCGGGCAAGCCTGAATATCAAAGGGAGACGATGCAGGCCTACGAAGATCGTCTCTTCCCTGTGCTCGGCGAGACAGACGGATACTACCTGGTGAGCACCCTTACGCCTGGGTGTGACATTGAGAGCGGTTATGTCTCGAAAGCGTGCGTCAGCGACATTGACTATGTCCGCCTCAAACCCGACTCTGTTGAGAGTCGCCTTCCGGGGTGGTTTTGGCTTTATGTGAAAGAAGGTAAGTATAAGGGCCTTTTGCTGATGTATGAAGAAGACGAACTCTGGGGCGAGAGACTTTCCGTGGGGGTCATTCTTGACAGTTGCGTGGCCATTCCCTGTGCTTACAGCATGGAATGTAACAAAGATTTCGAAATATAAGAAGCTGCCGAGGGCATCCAGATTAATGAGATAGACGGCTACATCACCCTCTCTTATGCCAAGCGCATGACGGAGAACGAGGAAGGCCACCACCTTGACGTGAAGAAACTCAGCACGGAACAGATATCGATAATTGTCGATGCGGTGATGAAGGAAAAGAGTGACCTGGTGCAATACATTTACAGCTTCTCCGATAATACTGTAGGCTTCTTCTACAGTAAGGCTCAGTAAAGGGGGGCTACTCAGTGTGTCTGCGCCTGATGAAGAACTGAAGGATGGCGGCGAAATAGCAATGATGCCTCCAAGGCAGGAGGCAAGGGTGTTAAAACAAAAAAGGCGAAGAACAGCGAGAAGTTCGCCGTCATCGCCTTTATATAGTTGGCATTCCTAAGACGGTCAGTCATTAGTCGGCCGACTCAAACTCACGCAGGAAGCGCGTGTCGTTCTCCGAGAACAGACGCAGGTCGGACACGCGGTACTTCAGGTTGGTAATGCGCTCCACGCCCATGCCGAAGGCATAGCCGCTGTACTCGTTGGGGTCGATGCCGCAGAGCTCCAAGACGTTGGGATCGACCATGCCGCAGCCCAGAATCTCCACCCAGCCGGTATGCTTGCAGAAGCCGCAGCCTTCGCCGCCGCAGATGAAGCACGAAATGTCCATCTCGGCCGAGGGCTCGGTGAACGGGAAGTACGATGGACGCAGGCGAATCTTCGTGTCGGCGCCGAACATTTCGCGGGCAAACGACAGCAGCACCTGCTTCAGGTCGGTAAACGAGACGTTCTTGTCGATGTAGAGACCCTCCACCTGATGGAAGAAACAATGTGCACGGGCGGTGATGGCCTCGTTGCGATAGACGCGACCCGGGCAGATGACGCGGATGGGTTCCGTCAGCTTGCCGTCCTCGGTGTGCATGTGCTCCATGACGCGGGCCTGGACGCTCGAGGTGTGCGAGCGCAGCAGGATGTTTTTGGTCACGTCGTCAGGGTGCTGCGAGACGAAGAACGTGTCCTGCATGTCGCGCGCAGGGTGGTCGGCAGCAAAGTTCATCTTGGTGAACACGTGCAGGTCGTCCTCCACCTCGGGACCGTCGGCCAGCACGAAGCCCATGCGCGAGAAGATGTCGATTATCTCGTTCGTCACGATGGTCAGCGGGTGGCGTGTGCCCAGTTCAATGGGGTAGGGGGTGCGCGTCAGGTCCATGGCGCCCTGCTCCTGACCGCCCTGCTGCTCCAGCTGGTCGCGCAGCGCGTTGATGCGGTCGAAGGCCGTCTGCTTCAGCTCGTTTATCTTCATGCCGATGGCCTTTTTGTCCTCGGCAGCCACACTACGGAAATCCTGCATCAGGGCATTGATTTCACCTTTCTTACTGAGATACTTGAGGCGCAGCTCCTCAATGTCGGCTGCGTTTTTGGCATCTAAGTTCTTAACTTCGTTAAGTAACTGTTCTATCTTGTTGAGTATCATAATCTGAAAATTTTGTGCAAAGGTATAAAATAATTATGAATTATGAATTATGAATTACGTTTTTTTTGTACCTTTGCACAAAAATCAAGCATAGAGGTAATATGAAAAAGGTTTTCGTTTTAGCATTTGTACTGGGCATTACGATGACTTGCTGTGGGCAGAATGCGGCTCAGAGTGATAGTGGAGCGTTTGATATTACGAAGTATTTGAACCAGATAAAGGAAAACGACGAGCTCCGCTATGTCTTTACGTCAGATGAGCTTGCTCCTAAAGAGTATGCATTGGTTGACATTGACGGCGACGGTAAGAGTGAGCTGATGGTGCGTGACACCGAAATCCACTATCAGGCCGTTTACACCATCGAGGGCGACAGCCTCTGGATGCTGGCCTATGCCGACGGTTGCACCGACTTGGAGTTTTATAAGAATGGTGTAGGCTATCAGGCTTATTACTCTCCAGGCCGTGCTTATGACGGTATTGGCACGTTGCAGAACAGCCGTCATGGTGACAGGTATATGCATGAAGTGAAGTTTGACATTGCGGGTGACCAGGATGAGGTGGAGTACGAGACGTTTTTCATCAACTCTGAGATGGTCACAGCTGAGGACATCGAGGCTTTCAAGAAGAAAATGGGAGAGCCCGTAGGAGCTCCTGCTGCTGAGTGGCTCCCCATTGACGGGGCGGCCAAGGCAACCCCCGGCGATGCTAAGGCCGACGAAGACACGATGGACGAAGTGAGCTTCCCCCTGAAGTATATCAACGAGAAAGTGGCAGAAGCCGATGAGCGTGAGGGCGAACCCTACTCTCGCTATGTGTGGTTGGAAACAGTTACGACAGAAGAGAGCGCATGAAGAAACTATTATGGCTGATGACGGCCGTCGTCTTACTTTCAGTTGCCTGCACCGACCGCCGTTCAGGAGGAGGCAACGATGCACCTGCTGACTCAACGGGCGTAGCTGATAGCGTGCCCAACGACACGCTGGAGGAGCTGATTTCGGAGACACCGATGCCGAAGGCTGCCGACGAGCTGTTTGATGACTTCATCTTCAACTTTGCTGCTAGCAAGAAGGTGCAGCTGGCCCGCATCCACTTTCCCCTGCAGGTGGTGAAGGGCGAGGAGCACGAGCAGGTGCAGAAGAGCGGCTGGACGACAGACCACTTCTTCATGCAGCAAGGGTTCTACACGCTCATTTTCAGCGACGAGGCGCAGATGCAGCTCTGCAACGACACGTCGGTCAATCACGTCACGCTCGAGAAAATTTACCTGAACAAGAAGTTTGTCAAACAGTATGTCTTCGGGCGTGAGAACGGTCTGTGGATGATGCAGCGCGTTCAGCTCATTGACCTGGACGAATCGCCTAATGCCTCGTTCCTGAACTTTTACTCAAAGTTTGTTGCCGACTCGCTCTTCCAAGTGGAGAGCCTGAGTGCGACGGTTGACTTCGTTGGTCCTGATCCCGACGACGACTTTGCCCAGATGGAGGGTGTCATCACGAAGGACACATGGCCGGCCTTTGCACCCGAGTTGCCCTCGGACATGATTTATAACATCATTTACGGCGACCAGACGGCGGCGGGCGATAAGCGGGTGTTTGTCATTCGCGGTATTGCCAACGGCTTTGAGGTGGAGCTGACATTCAAGCAGAGTGGTGAACACTGGCGGTTGACGAAGCTGGTCACTTAGTTGAGGTTTGAGTTATTATGAAGGATATTAAGAACTATAGTCTTTTAAAGCATAATACGTTTGGTATAGAGGCTCGCTGTGACCGCTTTGTCCAAGTAGGCAGCGAGGCTGAGTTCCAGTCGTTGCTCCCCCTTACTGAGCCGTTGCTCGTCATAGGAAGGGGAAGCAACCTGCTGTTGACGCAGGACTTCCACGGGACGGTACTCCGCTCAGGCATTATGGGCATTCAGGTTGCTGCCGACATGGGCGGCTGTCATGTACGCTGCGGTTCCGGAGTAGAGTGGGACTACGTGGTGGGCTTCTGCGTGGGCCAGGGCATCTATGGTGCTGAGAACCTCTCGCTGATTCCCGGCGATGTGGGCGCTTCGGCAGTACAGAACATCGGTGCCTACGGCGTGGAAGCCAAAGACATCATCGAGCAGGTTGAGGCCATAGAGATAGCAACAGGGCGCAAATATACCTTCAGCACGGCTGACTGCCAGTATGCTTACAGGCAGAGCCGCTTCAAGGGGGAGTGGCGCGGAAGGTTTTTCATTACCTACGTTACCTATCGCCTTAGCAACACCTTCACCCCTAAGTTGGAGTATGGCAACATCAGAAGCGAACTGGCCGCCAAGGGAATAACGGAACCCACGGCCGAACAACTGCGACAGGTCGTCATAGACATTCGCCGCCAGAAACTGCCTGACCCCAAGGAGCTGGGCAATGCCGGCAGCTTCTTCATGAACCCCGTGGTAGAACGTAGCCGGTTTGAACAGCTGCTGAAGGACTATCCGCAGATGCCACATTATTATATAGACGAGGAGCACGAGAAAATTCCTGCCGGATGGCTCATTGAACAGTGCGGATGGAAGGGACGCTCGCTGGGGCGTGCTGGCGTGCACGACCGCCAGGCCTTGGTACTCGTCAACCTTGGCGGGGCGACGGGGCAGGATGTTGTGGCCTTGTGTCAGCAGATACAGCACGACGTCAAACAGCGTTTCGGCATCAGCCTGAAGCCCGAAGTCATCATTATATAACCATTACCCGACATGACCCTCACATTCTTAGGCACCGGAACATCGTGTGGCGTACCAACCATTGGCTGCCAGTGCGAAGTATGTACCAGCCAGGACTCCCACGACAAGCGCTTGCGCTGCTCGGCACTCTTAGAGACAGAAACCACCCGGCTGCTCATAGACTGCGGACCCGACTTCCGCCAACAGATCATGGAACAGCCCTTCCGCAAGATAGACGGCGTACTCATTACCCATGCCCATTATGACCACATGGGCGGAATGGACGACCTCAGGCCGTACTGCCAGTTTGGCGAAATCAACGTCTATGCCGACCCCTTGGCCAAGCAGGGACTGCTTGAGATGCTGCCTTACTGCTTCGCCAAAAACCGTTACCCGGGCGTGCCGGCCATACACTTGAACGAGATACACGCCCATGAGACGTTCCAGATAGGCGACATCGTCATCACGCCCATTGAGGTGATGCATGGCAAGTTGCCCATACTCGGCTTTCGCTTTGAGCATCACCCCACACAGCACCCGGCGGTTTTCCCGCAGAGCATCGCCCCCCTCGTCTATATCACCGACATGAAGACTATCAGCGAGAGCGAGATGGCCTACTTGGACCACGTAGATACCCTCGTAGTCAATGCCCTCAGGCAGGAAAAACCCCACCATTCGCACCAGCTACTACAGGATGCCGTCAACTTTGCACAAAGGGTAGGAGCCCGGCAGACGTGGCTCATTCACCCCAGCCACGAAATAGGGAAGCACAGCGAGGTTAACGCCATGCTTCCCTGTAACATTCAGTTAGCCCACGACGGGCAGGTGGTTCAGCTCGCTACGACCGCCACTTCTTGAAGAGCTCCATACTCTTCATGACGAAGGCGTACTTGTTGTCAAGTTTCTTGGCCAGCATCACGATGTCGAAGCCGATGAGCCCCGCATTGACCCACTGGGCTATGCGCTCCTTACGGGTGTCGGGAGTCTTCGGAATGAAGATGTCAGAACTGAGCCGGGTAATGGTAGTGTTTCCATTTCTGATACGCTCACGCAGGAGTTCCTTGCGCTGTTCTACTTCTTTTAGACTGCTATACACTTTCATAAGTTCGAGGTTTAATTAAGCATTCATCAGCGTTTCAGAGAGAAACCTTACCAAAGGCCGTTCAATGAGCGGTTTGCGCAAGAGAACTGCCAGCAAAAGCAGCAACAGGAAGAAAGCCGACACAATGGCATAGGCCCAGCCCAGACCGACGAAGGGCTCTATCCAGTGGACGGTCGCAAACGAGAGGTAGAACAGCACCAGCAACGTGAACACCGTGATGACGATTGTCAGGATAAGCACCGTAAGGATGCGCACCGTCTTGTCGATGATGTCTAACTGCAGGTATTCCTTCTGCAGCAGATAGTATTCCCTGAGTTCACTGACCAACTGGCCAATGTTCTCAACATTTTGGTCGCTCGAAATCATAGGCGAAACAATGTTGCTATCTCTCTCTCAGGGGTTATTCTGCGTCAGTAGCTGCTTCTTCCAGCTCGTCAACCAGCTCCTCAACCTCGTCTTTCTTTAGCTTGATCTTGTGCTTCTTGAGAAACTCCTTGGTGGCATCGCTGATTTTCTCGCGCGTGTCAGAACCCTTTTCAGGAGCCAGAATGAGACCAAGTGTTGCACCTACAAGTGCGCCTCCTAAGAATGCGCCAATATAACCATAACCTTTCATAAGCGTTTTGTTTTAAAATGTTAGACATGAGTTTTTGCCTCACAAAAGTACAAAAATATTTTTATTGTGTCAAAGAATTGTGAAAAAAAAAGGCAAAAACGAGCATATTTGCCGCATTTAACAAACTTTAGGTTGCAAAAGTAAGGATATTTCAACGATAATTTGTAATTTCGCCGTCAATATTGAACAGGACATAAATAGTTTAACAATAATAATGATGAAAGAAATGAACAAGTACATGTTTTTGGGCGCAGGTTTATGCCTCGCCATGGCATTGACCAGTTGTGGAACTAGTGAGAGTGCTTATCGTAAGGCTTATCTGAAGGCTCAGCAGCGCACCGAAGCGCAGACTCAGGTGACGCCCGTTGCTACCACACAGCCTACAGTTACTACTCCTGCCGTGACGGAGACTCCCACCGTGACTCCTGTCACCACTACTCCTGCTAACAATACACGCATTATCGACAATACCGATGCTACGCCTGTCCGTCAGGAACGTGTAGAAGTACAGTCGGGTGCCGCCTTGAAGGCATACAGCGTCGTCGTCGGCTCCTTCCAGCTGCGCGGCAATGCCGAGGGTGAAGTACAGCGTCTGCTCAACAAGGGTTACGATGCTCGTCTGGTTTATTCGGCTGAGAACAATATGTATCGCGTCGTAGCTTCATCGTTCGACACCAAGCCCGAGGCCGCTCAGAGCCGTGACCAACTCTCACAGCAGTATCAAGGCGCATGGCTGCTCTATGCAAAATAATTCAGAAGTATAAGCGTGGCGCGTATTCTTTCCATTGACTACGGTAAGAAGCGTACAGGACTGGCAGTCACCGACCCTCTGCAGCTCATAGCTGGAGGGTTGGCGACTGTCTCTACTTCTGAACTCTTTGATTACCTGAAGGCTTACATTGACCGGGAGCCGGTAGAGTGCATCGTAATTGGCGAGCCCCGACAGCCGAACGGCCAGCCCAGCGAGAACCTGGTGCGTGTCATGCAGTTTGTAGCCCGCTGGCGAAAGGCCATGCCTGCGGTGCCCATTGAACTGTATGACGAGCGTTTTACCTCCGTACTGGCCCATCAGGCCATGCTCGACGGTGGGCTGCGCAAGAAGGCACGCCAGAACAAGGCGCTGGTAGATGAAATCAGTGCTACCATTCTTCTTGAAGACTACATGCGTTCACGTAAATTGTAAATCGATAATCAGTAAATCGTCAATCGAAAATCAGTAAATCGTAAATGATACTCCCCATATATACCTACGGCCAGCCCGTCTTGCGCAAAGAGGCACAGGATATTCCTACCGACTATCCTGACTTGAAGCAGTTGCTGGCCGACATGTTTGAAACACTGACCGCCTCCGACGGCGTTGGACTGGCAGCACCACAAATAGGCAAGGCCATTCGTGTGGCTGTCATCGACCTGGATGTGCTTAAGGAGGACTACCCCGAGTACAAGGACTTCCGTTGTGCCTACATCAACCCGCACATCCTGGAGTTTGACGACGAGAAAACAGAGACCCTGGAGGAAGGCTGTCTCTCGCTGCCCGCTATTCACGAGAAGGTGACGCGCCCCACGCGCATTCACGTTACGTGGCTTGATGAAGACCTACAGCCGCACGACGAATGGGTCGAGGGCTATTTGGCGCGTGTCATGCAGCATGAGTTCGACCATTTGGACGGCAAGATGTTTATTGACCGCATATCGCCGCTTCGCAAACAGCTCATCAAGAGCAAGCTGCGCGCCCTGTTGCAGGGGCGCTACCGCTGTGGCTACAAGACGAAGGCACTATCTAAGTGAAGAGTGAAAAGTGAAGAGTGAAGAATGAAGAGTGAAGAATGAAGTGTGAAGAATGAAGTGTGAAGAATTTGATACCGCCCGGCGAAGGGTGGGAGGAGTGAGAAGTCTGTTGCCGCGTCTGCTGTTGTGCGTTTCATTCTTCACTCTTCACTCTTCACTCTTCACTTCAGCTTGTTTTGCCCAGTTCAATACTGACCGGCTGATTATGATAGGGCGCTCGGCACTCTACTATGAGGACTACGTGCTCAGCATTCAGTACTTCAACCAGGCCATAGCCGCCAAGCCTTACCTCTATGAGCCCTGGTTCTTCCGGGCGGTGGCAAAGTACTATCTTGATGACTATGCCGGAGCCGAGGCAGACTGCTCGGAGGCCATCGAGCGTAACCCCTACATCGTGAACCTTTACGAGCTACGCGGGCTTACGCGCATTCAACAGAAGAAATACAGTGAGGCGATTAATGACTACACGCGAGCCTTGAAGTACGACCCCGAAGGCCAGAACCTCTGGCACAACCGAATACTTTGTCGCATTCAGGAAAAGGACTACGACCATGCCCACTTGGAGCTTGACACCATGCTGACCCGCTGGAGTCAGTATGCACGGGGCTATGCCATGCGGGCAGAGGTGTATATGATGCAGCAAGATACCGCACAGGCTATCACGGCCTTGGACCGCAGCTTAGAGCTGGACCCCTACGACGGTGGCATCTGGGCTGAACGTGCTATCATCAGCCTGGCCCGTAGCGAGTGGAGGGAGTCGGAGGAGTTTCTCAGTAAAGCCATCCACTTGCTGCCCAAACAGGCTAATAACTACATCAACCGGGCCTTGGCACGCTACAACCAGAACAACCTGCGTGGGGCCATGGCCGACTACGACACAGCCCTCGACTTTGACCCCAACAACTTTCTTGGACACTACAACCGTGGACTGCTGCGCGCCCAGGTGGGCGATGACAACCGCGCCATTCTCGACTTCGACTTCGTGCTGAAGCTGGAGCCGGAGAACCTCATGGCACTCTACAACCGGGCAACCTTGCTCGACAAGACGGGTGACCTGCGTGGGGCCATACGCGACTACACCAAGGTAATAGATCAGTACCCCAACTTCTGGACCGGACTCGAGAGCCGAGCCTCTTGCTACAGGCGGTTGGGCATGACGAAGCAAGCCGATGCAGACGAGTTCCGCGTCTATAAGGCCCAGCTCTATAAGCACCTCTATGGTACCCAGCCGCGACTCTCCAAGAAGCAGATGCGTAAGCGCTCTGATGACGACCTGGAGAAGTATAACCAGATTGTAGTGGCCGATGAGCAGGAGATAGACCATGAATACAAGAGCGAATACCGTGGCCGCGTGCAGAACCGCCGCGTGCAAATAGAGCTGTTGCCGCTCTTCGGCTTGTCGCTCATTCCCCAGCACGCAACGCTCAGCACGCAACGCTCAACGTTCAACCCGCTCACCGAGGCCTATAACAGGCAGAAGGGAGTGAGGCGTATCTACCTCTCCAACACTTCGTCAAACCTTGACGAACAGCAGACCAACAGCCTCTTTGCCTACATCGACTCGCTTTCGGTGGCTATTGGCCAACAGTCAGCCCCCAGCAGCCAACAGCTGTTCCAGCGGGCCGTAGCCTACGCCGAGATACAGAACTTTGACAGTGCGATTGATGACCTTACCACTTATCTGCAGTCCGATACGGCCTCGGTGCTTGCGCTTTGGCAGCGAGCCTACTGCCAGTCGAAGGCTAACGACTTCCATGCCGCTCAAGGTACCGACGTGGCCATGAAGACGGCCAGCGTCATTGGAGACCTGACGGAGGCCATCAGCTTGAGTCAGCAGAACGCCTACCTCTATTATGACCGGGCCACCGTCTATGCCAAGCAGTCCGACTACGAACGGGCCATCGCCGACTACAACCAGGCGCTGCAGCTTGACCCCACACTGGCTGAGGCATGGTACAACCGGGGACTCTCTCACCTTTATGCCGGCCACCAGCAGGAGGGCGTTACTGATCTTTCGAAAGCAGGCGAGTTAGGACTCTACACCGCCTATTCCGTTATAAAGAAATACAGTAAGAAATGAAGAAAACGATATATTCCAAATTCGACAAGACCCGCATAGCCGAACTGGAGCCTGTGCTCTTTGACGGTCGTGTGGTCGAGGTGCTCAACGAGGGTGAGGCCGAACGGGCCGTCAAATACCTGCTCTCACAGAGCGAGTTGGGCATTGACACGGAGACTCGCCCTTCGTTCCAGAAGGGACCCATGAATCCTGTATCGCTGCTGCAAGTGTCCGACCGGCAAGTGTGTTACCTCTTCCGGCTGAACCATACGGGCATTTCTCCGTCTATACGCCGGCTGTTAGAGGATGCCACGGTGCCTAAGATAGGCCTCTCGCTACACGACGACCTGATGCAGCTGCACCGGCGTCACGACTTCGTGACGGGCAACTTTATAGACCTTCAGGACCACGTGCGCGAGATAGGCATTGAGGACATGAGCCTGCAGAAAATCTATGCGAACCTGTTTCACCGCAAGATCAGCAAGCGGCAGCGGCTGACTAACTGGGAGGCCGACGTGCTGACTGAGCGCCAGAAGCTCTACGCCGCTACCGACGCCTGGAGCTGCATCATGATCTATGACGAGCTGCAACGGCTGAAACAGACTAATGACTACGAACTGATAAAAGTTGAAGCAAATGGATAAACTCATACAACTCAAGCGCGGTAAGGAGGAGAGCCTGCGCAGGTTTCATCCCTGGGTGTTCTCGGGGGCCATACAGCGTGAAAGCGACGACCTGAACGAGGGTGACGTGGTCCGTGTGTTGTCGGCCGACGGCGACTTCCTGGCTGTCGGTCACTACCAGCGTGGAAGCATCACGGTAAGGGTGCTCTCGTTCAGCGATGTACCAATAGACCGGGAGTTTTGGCTTTCGCGCCTTCGGTCTGCCTTTACGTTGCGGCAGACCATCGGGCTGGCCGACAACGAGCGGAATAATACCTACCGCCTGGTACATGGCGAGGGCGACCTTCTGCCAGGACTGGTTATTGACATCTATGGACAGACGGCCGTGATGCAGGCTCACAGCATCGGCATGCATCTTCAGCGCCGTGAAATAGCCGACCAGCTGATGCAGGTGTTGGACGGAAGAGTCAGCCATGTCTATTACAAGAGTGAGACGACACTTCCCTTCATGGAGCCCGAGAATGGCTTTCTGGTTGGCGGTAGCCGGGAAAACGTCGCCGTGGAGAATGGGCTGAAGTTCCGCGTAGATTGGCTGAAGGGCCAGAAGACGGGCTTCTTCATTGACCAGCGCAACAACCGCCAGCTGTTAGAGCACTACGCCCGGGGGCGACGTGTCCTTAACATGTTCTGCTATACGGGCGGCTTTTCGGTTTATGCCCTGCGGGGTGGGGCGGAGTCGGTACACTCCGTCGATAGTTCGGCCAAGGCCATCGAGCTGACCCGCCAGAACGTAGCCCTGAACTTTGGCGACGACCCTCGTCATGAGGCCTTCTGCGACGATGCCTTCAAGTTCCTCGACAACAGCCAACACCCAACCCCCAACCCCCAACACCCATCCTACGACCTCATTATCCTGGACCCGCCGGCATTCGCCAAACACCGTGGAGCCCTGCACAACGCGCTGAAGGGATATACACGCCTGAACCAGAAGGCTTTCGAGAAGATAGAGCCAGGGGGCGTGCTGTTTACTTTCTCCTGTTCGCAGGTTGTGACCAAGGACAACTTCCGCAACGCCGTGTTTACGGCTGCTGCCCTGGCTCGCAGGAAGGTGCGCATTCTGCACCAGCTGCACCAGCCTGAAGACCACCCCATCAACATCTATCACCCCGAAGGCGAATACCTGAAGGGGCTCGTCGTCTATGTTGAATAAGGTACGCGCGCTGATAGACCGCTACCGCCTGTTGCGGCGTGACGGCCGCTACCTGGTGGCCCTCAGTGGCGGGGCTGATAGTGTGGCCCTGCTGCTCGTGCTTCAGGAGCTGGGCTATCAGGTAGAGGCCGTCCACTGTAACTTCAGGCTGCGGGGCCCGGAGTCTGACCGCGACGAGCAGTTTGTCTTGGAGCTATGCCGCGAGCGGGACATCAGCCTGCACCGTGCCCATTTCGACACGCGTGGCTATGCTGAGCTGCACCACGTGAGCATAGAGATGGCAGCCCGCGAGTTGCGTTACCGCTACTTTGAGCAGCTGCGCCAAGACTTGGCGATGGATGCCATTTGCGTGGCCCATCATGGGGACGATGTTGCCGAGACGGTGCTGCTGAACCTCATACGCGGCACGGGGTTAAGAGGCCTTCAAGGCATAAGGCCCAAGAATGGCTACGTGGTAAGGCCCTTGCTGTCAGTCAGTCGCAAGGATGTTGAGCAGTACCTCAAGGACAAGCAGCAGCCTTACGTCACCGACAGCACCAACTTGGAAGCCGACGCCTTGAGAAACAAAATCAGACTGAACGTGATGCCGCAGCTACGCGCCGTGAACCCGAAGGCCGCCGAGAACATCAGGTGGGCGGCACGTTGCGTGGCCGATGCGCTGAGCGTCTATGACGAAGCCATTGAGCGCCAGCGCCGTGAGGCCGTCGTAGAGGAGAGCGACGAGGGCCTGAAGCTTGACATGCGGAAAGTCAGAAGCGAATCCTTGCTCTTCGAGCTGCTCAAGCCCTATGGCTTTTCTGCGGCGGTCACCTGTGGGCTGGCTTCGCAGCGGCGCAAGACGGGACGCCTGTTCAGCAGCCAGGAGTATGACGCCGTGGTCGATAGGGAGTACCTCGTGGTGAGGCGTCGGACAGCTGAAGACCGCCCCCTCGTCCTGCCGGAGTGTGGCACCTATTGCTTGACTTCGGGCGTGAAGCTGACGCTGGCGCAGTTTGAGAGGGATGCCACGTTCCAGCCGTCGAAAGAACAACACCTGGTCCATGTCGATGGGGGGAAGGTCCGCTTCCCGCTCACGGTGCGCCGGGTGCAGGAGGGCGACTGGTTTGTACCCTTCGGCATGACGGGCCGCAAGCTGGTCAGCGACTTCTTGACCGACCGCAAGGTCAACCTCCTGGACAAAAGAAAAGCGCTCGTCGTTTGTGACGCGACGAACGCTGTAGTATGGCTGGTCGGCTACAGAACCGACAACCGTTTCCGTGTTAGTGATGAGACTGAGAGCGTGTTGATCATCCATTCATCGACATGAGGAACTCCTCGTTGTTGGCCGTACGCACCAAGCGGTCGCGCACGGTGTCCATGGCCTCCATGGCGTTCATTTCGGCAATGAACTTGCGGATGATCCACATGCGGTTCAGCGTGGTCTGGTCCTGCAGCAGGTCGTCGCGGCGCGTGCTTGACTGCACCAGGTCGATGGCCGGGAAGATACGCTTGTTGGAGAGCTGGCGGCTGAGCTGAATCTCCGAGTTGCCGGTACCCTTGAACTCCTCGAATATCACTTCGTCCATCTTTGAGCCCGTATCGACAAGTGCTGTAGCAATGATGGTCAGCGAGCCGCCGCCCTCTATGTTGCGTGCGGCACCGAAGAAGCGCTTGGGCT
>DGTH01000021.1:31661-33491 GCA_002393705.1 Prevotella sp. UBA4341
AGCGCTTGGGCTTCTGCAGGGCGTTCGCATCGACACCACCGGTCAGCACCTTGCCGCTGGCCGGGGCCACGGTGTTGTAGGCACGGGCCAGTCGGGTAATGGAGTCGAGGAAGATGACCACGTCGTGGCCGCACTCCACCATGCGCTTGGCCTTCTCCAGCACGATGCCGGCTATCTTGACGTGGCGGTCGGCCGGCTCGTCGAACGTAGAGGCTATGACCTCGGCATTCACCGTGCGGGCCATGTCGGTCACCTCCTCCGGGCGCTCGTCAATGAGCAGCATCATGATGTATGCCTCCGGGTGGTTGGCGGCTATGGCGTTGGCAATGTCCTTCATCAGGATGGTCTTACCCGTCTTGGGCTGGGCCACGATGAGCGCACGCTGACCTTTACCTATGGGCGAGAACAAGTCAACGATACGTACCGAGGGGTTCGTCGTGGCCTGGTCGCCGCACAGCGTGAACTTCTCTTCGGGGAAGAGCGGCGTCAGGTGTTCGAAGCTGACGCGGTCGCGCACTTCTGAAGGATGGCGGCCGTTGATGCTGTTCACCTGCGAGAGGGCAAAGTATTTCTCGTTGTCATGTGGCGGACGTACGGTGCAATCGACCACGTCGCCGGTCTTCAGGCTGTACTTCTTAATCTGCTGCGGCGACACGTAGATGTCGTCGGGTGACGACAAGTAATTATAGTCGCTTGAGCGCAGGAAGCCGTAGCCGTCTTGCAGCATCTCCAACACGCCGTTGCCGCTGATGAGGTCGGCAAAGTCGTACTGCTCCGTGGCCGCCGGTTGGGGCGCATAGTTGCGCTGCGGTGCCTCGTTGGGCTGCTGGTGCTGAACCACGGGGCGGTCAAACATGTCAAGCACGGGCATGGCCGCCTGGTCCTCTATGGGCAAATCGACAATGGTGATGAAGTCTGTACCGTCGCCAGGGTCGCCGGCCCATACGCCGTCGATGGTTTCGTCGGTCAGCGGGTCGGTGGGTGTTGGGTGTTGGGTGTCGGGTGTTGGGTGTTGGGTGTTCATCTTCTCTTGCAGCTGCTCCAGCATGTCGTGGTCGGCAGCCTCGCCGGTGGCGGGCGTCACGTCGGCCATGGCCTCAGGCACGTCGGCGGCAGCCTCCGTCGTAGTCTCAGCGGCTTTAGCAGCAGCCTCCTCTGCAGCCTTTGCAGCAGCCTCGGCAGCAGCCTTTGCTGCCTCCTCGGCGGCCTTCTCAGCCTTCGACTTACGGCCGCGCTTCTTCGGAGCGGGCTTCTCCGGCTCAGCGGCGGGTGCCGTTTCTGCTGAGGCAGCAGCAGCGGGGGCAGCAGCCGGGTCGTCGGCAAAGAGCGAGGGCTCCGGCTCGGCAGCCGGCTGCTGTCGGCCGTTCTTCACGTCGAAGTTCTCTCCCTCCTGACCGCTGACGGTATATACGCGGTCCGTATCTTTCTTGCTGATGCGTGTACGCTTGCGTTTCGGCTGTTCGCTCATGTTGGCAGCGCTGTCTTCGGCAGCCTTGTCCAGTATGGCGTATATCACGTCCTGCAGCTCGTCCTTCGGACTTACCTTCACACCCAAATCTGCGGCGACTTCCATCAGTTTGGGAATCTCCATTGACTCTAAATCTTCTTTCTTATACATACTAATACCACTTAACGGTGGCTCGTTTTGGTTTGAATTGTCGTTGTTGTGATGTTGGTGCTTCCCCGACGGGGGAAAACAACCAGATTGTTTTGGACGAAACGGTACTCGACTTCCCGAATCGGCTGCAAAATTACGCATTTCTTTTGACACTGCCAAACAAATGAGCAAAAAAAAATTTAAATCCAGAGAAACGGTACTTCTCTCCCAGA
>DGTH01000021.1:33621-35081 GCA_002393705.1 Prevotella sp. UBA4341
GAACCGGCACTTCTCCCCAAGAGAACCGGCACTTCTCCCCAAGAGAACCGGCACTTCTCTCCCGGAGAACCGGCACTTCTCTCCCGGAGAACCGGCTTTGTTCATCGGCATTTGTAATGCCGATGCTGCCGGCAAGTGCATTTGCAATGCACATCCTTGACCAAGCGGTTGAAAGTACTTTTGCTTGACAATAAAAACAAAAAACTTCGCTTTTTGTTTTGTAATGAACTCACTTATTCGTACCTTTGCAGTATGAAGACAAAAGAAATAGCGATTAGTGACTATAACTACGAACTGCCGGAGGAGCGCATAGCGAAGTTTCCGCTGAAGGAGCGCGACCACTCGAAGTTGCTTATATATAATAAAGGTAAGGTGAGCGAGGACGTGTTCTACAACCTGCCCCGTTACCTGCCTAAGGGAGCCCTGATGGTGTTTAACAACACAAAGGTGATTCAGGCCCGCATCCACTTCCGCAAGGAGACGGGGGCCCTGATAGAGATATTCCTCCTGGAGCCGTTGGAACCGCGCGACTACGAACAGATGTTTCAGTCGAAGCAGCGCTGCACGTGGAACTGCCTGGTAGGCAACCTGAAGAAGTGGAAAGAAGGTACGCTGACGCTGAAGCAGGGCCCGCTGACGCTGACGGCCACGCGCCGGGGCGAGCAGGGCACGAGCCAGGTGGTGGAGTTTGAATGGAAAAGAGAGGAGAGTGGAGAGTGGAAAGAGGAGAGAGGAGGCTCCATGAGCTTTGCCGAGGTGATAGACGCCGTGGGCGAACTGCCCATTCCGCCCTACCTGAACCGGAAGACCGAGGAGAGCGACAAGACGACGTACCAGACGGTATATTCGAAAATCAAGGGCAGCGTGGCCGCCCCGACGGCAGGACTGCACTTTACCGAGCGAGTATTGCAGGCCATAGACCAGGCAGGCATAGAACGACAGGAGCTGACGCTGCACGTGGGCGCCGGAACGTTTAAGCCGGTGAAGAGCCAGCGTATAGCCGACCACCAGATGCACACGGAGTACGTCAGTGTGAGGCGTGAAACCATTGAGCGGCTCATTGCTCACGACGCAAGGGCGATAGCCGTGGGAACCACGAGCGTAAGGACCTTGGAAAGCCTGTACTACATGGGCCTGAAGCTGGCCCAGAACCCGAACCTGACGGAGGAAGAACTGCACGTGACGCAGTGGGAACCATACGAATCGAGGTGCGAGGTACGAGGTACGAGGTGCGAGGTGCGAGGTGCGAGGTGCGAGGAATTGAGCCCCAAGGAGGCCTTGCAGCAGATAGCTGACTGGATGGACCGCAGCGGGCTGACGACGCTGCACTCCTCGACGCAGATTATCATTGCGCCGGGTTACGACTACAAGATAGTGAAGATGCTGGTGACGAACTTCCACCAGCCGCAGAGCACGCTGCTGCTGCTGGTGTCGGCATTTGTGGGGGGCGACTGGCGCAC
>DGTH01000178.1 GCA_002393705.1 Prevotella sp. UBA4341
CGGCACCTCGCTGGGCAACACCATAACCAACAACCGCCAGCTGACCATCAACTCTACGTGGAACATGGAGACGCTCTACAACAACGTGCCCTTCCTCAAGAAGGTCAACGAGCGCTTCAAGAAGAACGCCCGCACCACTGCCACGAACAATCGCAACCGAGACCGTGGCAAGGGCAAGAAACCCGGTGAGTCGCCCGAGGAGAAAAACCTGCCCAAGAACCGACAGGCCTTCATGAAGGAGGTCAAGCTCAAGGCCGACACCGTCCAGCTGCTCAAGCACGACAAGAAGACCAAGCGCATCCGCGTCAGCGCCCGCACCGCCGACGGCCGCACCTATAAGCTGAAGTACAAGGTGAAGGACGAGAACACCATCGAGATTCAGAACCTCGACACGCTGACCGTCATGGTCACCATCAACGCCAAGAAGCCCACCGAGAACCAGTGGTGGTACAACCCCGCCCAGCAGGCCGCCCGCTTCCTCATGATGGTGCGCAACGTCAGCATCAGCTACCGCGACCTGCGCGGCATGGCACTGCCCGGATTCCTGCCCCGCGTGGGCGACGCCTTCGGACAGCGCACGGGCTGCGTCATGTCGCCAGGACTCGACTTTGCCTTCGGACTGGCCGGCGACTCCTACATCGACAAGAGCATGCGCGAGGGCTGGCTCTGCACCGACCCGCAGGCCACCACGCCCGCCACCATCAACTCTACGCAGGACCTCACCATACGCATGACTCTCGAGCCACTGCCCGACCTGAAGATTGACCTAAACTGGGCCCGCAACGAGACGCGAGCACGCAGCATTCAGTACATGTACGACGGCATGCCCACCACGCAGAGCGGCTCGCTGACCATGACCACCATCAGCCTCGGCTCTGCCCTCGAGGGCATTGGCGATGCTAACGACGGCTACCCCTCGGCATCGTTCAGCAAGTTCTGTGAGCTGCTCGGCGTAACGCCCGGCGGCGACGCCTCTCAGCTCTCCAACCTCAACGCCGGGCGAATGATTCCCGCCTTCCTCGAGGCCTACACCAGCTCCTCAGCCTCGGGCGGCATCATCCCTAAACTGCGGGCCATGCTGCCCAACTGGACCCTGCGCTACACGGGACTCATGCGCTACCAGTGGTTCAAGGACAACTTCAAGAGCTTCAACGTCAACCACGGCTATAAGTCCATCTTCGGCATAGGCAGCTACTCAACCCCCATCATGAGCTACAGCCAGATCTCGCTCGACAGCGACAAGCTCAACGTGCCCACCGTCAGCATCAACGAGTCGTTTACGCCGCTCATCGGTGTCGATATGACGCTGCAGAACTCCATGACCTTGAAGGCCGAGTACCGCACCACGCGCGTCCTGAACCTTTCCATGACCAGTTTCCAGATGAACGAGAGCCGCTCTAACGACTGGGTCATCGGCATGGGCTACAAGATTCAGAACTTCCGGCTCTTCGGCTCGGGCACCGATCGCAAAATCAAGAAGGCCCAGCGCAACAAGAAGGGTAAGGGAAAAGGTGCAGAAGAAACCGCCGAACGCACCACCACCACGCAGCCCCGAGGCACCAGTGGCGTCAACCACGACCTGAACCTGCGCCTCGACCTGACCTACCGCCGCCAGGCTGCCCTGGTGCGCGACATTGCCACCATGACGAGCAACGCCTCCAGCGGCAACTCTGCCTTCAAGGCCTCCTTCATGGCCGACTACACGCTCTCCAAGCTGCTCACCCTCTCGGCTTACTACGACCTGCAGACCAACACGCCTCTGCTCTCCTCCAGCTCGTACCCCACTGTCACCCACGACTTCGGCCTCTCCCTGAAGTTCTCGCTTACGCGCTGAGCTCACCGGCCCCATCAACATGAGCAAGCCCATTGACTACACGCAGCTCTACGCACAGGCCATGGCGCTGCTCAACCAGGGCGAGCCCTTCTGGTTCGACGAGGAGCAGACCCGCCTGGTCATGGAGTCGAACCGCCGTTTCCAGCAGCGCTCGCCCGAGGAGCTGTTCTTCTACGAGTGTTTCGCCATTCCGGCGACTGAGGCTGATGGCGAGTACCTTTCTGCCACGGCCATCTACGAGCGCATTCACCGCCGTGCCGGCTCCGCCTTGCGCTACGGCAACGTGGTGAATTTTGCCCGCGTACTGTCCAATATCGAGGGTTTGCAGCGTCGTCGTACCCGTCGCGGAACGGAATATTTCGTAAAAATCATAGGCTAAACGCCTTTTTACTGCCACCACTGCCACCACACTGCCACACTTAACACGCTGACTGTCAGCGAGTGTTGCAGTGTGGCAGTGAAAATCGGGAAAAAACTCTGAGGGGATTCTGCGCTAATCTCGCGGAAAAGTTGTATCTTTGCAGCCAGTAATTCTAAACGTAAGAAGTTATGGCAACAACAACCGCAAAACAACGCACAGTTCATCCAATGAGCTACTACCGCGAAATGGTGAAGGACATGGACGACAGCCAGAAGCTGGAGTTGGTGTCGATACTCATAGAGAGCGTCAAGCCCATACAGACCAGAATGCTGCCTGATATGCCACTCGAGGAGGACTTCCCCGACATGGACAAGGAACTATACACGCCCGAAGAGGCCTACGAACTGACGATGAAGGACATCAAGGCTATCTACGACAAGGAGTATGCATTATAAGTATTTCTATACCAAGCGTACGGCTGCCAAGATAAGAAGTTTCTACCGAAACGTGGCCAAGAAGTACCAGCACACCTATTCGTACGAAGATATGGAGCGCAACGTGCGTGATGCTTTCTTCGCCATCTACGCAATAGAGAGAACGCTGCCTCGCCGCTGCCCTACCATCAGCCGATGGGAGGGCTACCACATGGCGAATACCGACAAATGGTACTACGCCTACATCATCGAGGGCGACACCATTACGGTGGTCGATGCCTGCCACGCTCAAAATATGCACGATTGATTCCCCGAAATCCCCCTAAAAAAGGTATCCGCCGAGATTCTATGTTTGTTCCTTACAATTGTTCGATTTCTTCAACGGAAAGACCTGTTATCTCTGCAATCTCCTCGACAGGGAAACTCTTGGCCTTCATCCTACGTGCATTTTATATCAGTGCTTCGGCAATGTTTGTGGCCCGTGGTTCGTCTTTCTTGTCGTAGGCATGCAGCGGGTAGTCGGTGGTGAAGTGCAGGCCTCGGCACTCCTTGCGCTCAAGGGCCCAGCGTGTGATGAGGTAGCCCACGTTAATCATGTTGCGCAGTTCGCAGATGTCGCGGCTGGCCTTGACGCGCTTGAAGAGTCGCTCCGTCTCCTCGTAGAGCATGTCCAGGCGGTCCCAGGCCCGATGCAGGCGCAGGTTAGAGCGTACGATGCCCACGTAGTTGGACATAATCTGGTTCACCTCGCGCACGCTCTGCGTGATGAGCACCTTCTCCTCGTT
>DGTH01000031.1:0-202 GCA_002393705.1 Prevotella sp. UBA4341
TGAGACAATGTATGGAGTGGGCTTCCCCATGCGGATGGGGATTTGCAGATACAATTGGTGATATTTATTATGAGTATTTCCCTGAAGATGATTAAGGTTTAGCGGATAGTAATATAAAAAAGCAGAATAAGCACATAGAAAACATGAGCCCATAAAAAGTAAATAGCGTGTAACTCACCAGAGCTACACGCCATTTGATAGT
>DGTH01000031.1:266-13717 GCA_002393705.1 Prevotella sp. UBA4341
TTGATAGTGTTTTGTTATGTCTTTGCTTATGCGTCTCATTTGACCTCCTCAAAGTCGGCGTCCTGGACGTCGTCGTTGGGATTCGACTGCGTCTGCTGGCCGCCCTGGAAACCTTGGTCTGCACCAGGCTGAGGACCAGCCTGCTGACCTTGAGAGTACATCTGCTGAGAGGCCTCCTGCCAAGCGTTGTTCAGAGCTGCAATGGCAGTGTCGATGGCGTTGATGTCAGCTGCCTTGTGGGCATCCTTCAGCTGCTGCAGGGCCTGCTCAATGGCGGGCTTCTTGTCGGCAGGAATCTTGTCGCCAATTTCCTTCAGCTGATTCTCGGTTTGGAAAATCATGCTGTCAGCCTGATTCAACTTGTCAATGCGCTCACGCTCACGCTTGTCGTTCTCGGCATTTTGTTCGGCCTCGGCCTTCATGCGGTTGATTTCGTCCTGCGACAGACCGCTGCTGGCCTCGATGCGGATGGCCTGCTCCTTACCAGTGGCCTTGTCCTTGGCGCTGACCTTGAGGATACCGTTGGCGTCGATGTCGAAGGTTACCTCAATCTGAGGAATGCCACGACGGGCAGGAGCAATGCCGGTAAGGTTGAACTGACCGATAGACTTGTTCTGTGCAGCCATGGGGCGCTCGCCCTGCAGCACATGGATGGTCACCTCGGTCTGGTTGTCGGCTGCGGTAGAGAACGTTTCGCTCTTCTTGCAGGGGATGGTGGTGTTAGCCTCGATGAGCTTGGTCATCACACCGCCGAGGGTCTCGATACCCAGCGTCAGCGGTGTTACGTCAAGCAGTACGATGTCGCCCACGCCGCCTTCCTTGTTCAGGATGGCACCCTGAATGCTGGCACCTACGGCAACCACCTCGTCGGGGTTGACACCCTTTGAAGGTTCCTTGCCGAAATAGTTCTTGACGAGTGTCTGCACAGCGGGGATACGGCTTGAACCACCCACGAGGATAACCTCGTCAATGTCGCTGGTTGACAGCTTGGCATCGGCCATGGCCTTCTGACACGGAGCCAGACAAGCCTGAATCAAGTCGTGAGCCAGCTGCTCGAACTTGGCACGCGTGAGCGTCTTCACCAGGTGCTTGGGCACGCCGCCTACAGGCATGATGTACGGCAGGTTAATCTCGGTCGAGGTAGAGCTTGACAACTCAATCTTTGCCTTCTCGGCAGCCTCCTTCAGGCGCTGCATGGCCATGGGGTCGGCTTTCAGGTCGGCACCCTCGTCGTTCTTGAACTCCTGTACCAGCCAGTCGATGATGACCTGGTCGAAGTCATCACCACCGAGGTGAGTATCACCATTGGTAGAGAGCACCTCGAACACGCCACCGCCGAACTCCAGGATAGAGATATCGAACGTACCGCCACCAAGGTCGAAGACTGCAATCTTCATGTCCTTATTAGCCTTATCGACACCGTATGCCAGGGCTGCTGCCGTAGGTTCGTTGACGATACGACGTACGTTCAGACCGGCAATCTGACCAGCCTCCTTCGTAGCCTGACGCTGCGAGTCGGAGAAGTAAGCCGGAACGGTAATAACGGCATCGGTCACCTCCTGTCCCAGATAATCCTCGGCAGTCTTTTTCATCTTCTGCAGCACCATGGCGCTGATCTCCTGCGGCGTATATTTACGTCCGTCAATATCGACGCGGGGGTAACCTCCCTCGTTGACTACAGCGTAAGGTACACGCGAGATTTCCTTCTCCGTCTGCTGCCAGTTCTCACCCATGAAACGCTTAATAGAGTAAACCGTCTTCTTCGGGTTTGTAATGGCCTGACGCTTGGCAGGGTCGCCAATCTTGCGCTCACCGTTCTCAACAAAACCAACAACCGAAGGAGTCGTGCGCTTACCCTCACTGTTGGCAATTACAACCGGCTCGTTGCCTTCGAATACGGCAACACAGCTGTTCGTTGTTCCTAAATCGATTCCAATAATCTTTCCCATAATTCTATTTGTTTTTATTTGTTATTATTTTCGTTTTCTTGCGATTATTCGCTGCCAGAGTACTGCAAAGCTCGTGCCAAATCATTTTTTTTGAAGATAATAATGACATTTTGGCACAAGTATAAAAAACTTTTATTATCTTTGCACGCAGAAAAAGAATTAAAACGTTTTAATCAAAGTCAATAAGTTAATCATCATGAAGAGAATATTCTTTACAACAGCTATGGCACTTGCCGTGTTGTCGGGATGGTCGCAGAATTCATACATTGTGAAGACCAAGAACGTGAAGCCGGCAGCCAAGCCGTCAGTAGCTGCAACCGTGGCAAACGAGATGCCCGAAGAAACAAGCACAGAGCCCCAAAACTTTGTGACAAAGAATTTCAAGTATCGCAGCATGTGTGACTGGACAGATGGTATGAAGTTCATGGTTATCCCAGAGAAGTACGACCTGATAGTCAACACCTTCCGTGACGCATCGACAGGCAAGGAGGTCGGCAATGGCAAACTGCGCAACAAGATTATGGTTTACAAGAACCACACAACAGCCTCTGACGGGCGTGAGCACGTGAACTTCGTCTGCCAAGATGACAACCGCGCCTACTATTTTGAGCTACCTCACGGCTCATTTGAAGACTACTGCTACAGCAAGTTGGGCGTACCGACATTGGCCTATCTGGACGATGTAGATAAGGCCCGTGAACTCTTGCTGGGCAAGACGCTCATTACGCGCCAGCCTATTTTCTTCATTGACACCCAGTACGAGGGTGACGGTGTAGAGCAGGTCAAGATAGCAGAGAACACGGAGGTCGTGGTAAGAGCCGTAGGTGTAGGTTCACGCAAATTTCCCGTCAAGATTATCGTTGAAGACCCGAAAACCGGTAAAGAATTCTTCCAGAACGTGGTCATGAGTCGCACCAACAATGGCATGCGCGACGAAGAACTCATCATGGATAACAAAAAGTACGTATTCCTCAACTCGTTTAGCGTGCTTGACGGTACGGACATCGTCAGCGAGGACTACCGTGAATATATGGGCAAGACCATCTTCACAAAATATGCCACCGAAATGGAGTCACGCGGCGACGGCAAGGTACGCAAGGTAAAAGTTCCTCGTCTGATGGAGTTTGTTGTCGATGCCATTACGCCCATTTCGGGCAGCAAATACGTAGAGCTGACATTGACGGAAGCCGAGTCGCGCCGTATCTACAAGAAGGAGATAACGTTCGTAAACTTTGAAGCCACAGGCGACCCCGACGTAAAGAAGGAGGACTACTTCGGCTATTTGTTCGGCCTGGGCGAAGGCAAACTGCGTAACTCAACACCCGAAACGCGTGCTGCCATCCGCCAGGGACGCGTCATACACGGCATGACCGAGGAAGAAGTAGAATTAGCCATGGGTGAGCCCGACAACGTGGTAGCCGCCAGCAACGGCCGTACTGACTGGATTTACCAGCGTACGAAGAAACTGCTTATTGTTCAGTTTGGAAAGAACGGCAAAGTGACTGGAATAAAAACTCGGTAAGCTCAGTGTACGTCGGTATGCATGAGCATATAAACACTTAAAACCGTCAAAATAGCAACCGACACCAACAATACGGCTGTCTGAAATTCTAAAAACATATCTCTTTTTACCTTTTAAAAACGGGTGCAAAGGTAATTTCTTTCGACAGTCAAACAAAGAAAAGCCCCTTGCTTTAACGGCGAGGGGCTTATTTCTTTGACTTACGTCAATCTGTTGGCTTACAGTATTACTGCATCAGGGCGTTAACAATCTCCTGCTCGTACCAAGTATTAGTAGCGCGATTATAGAGTCCCATCCACCAAAGACCGCAGGTGTTGTACTGATTGAACTTCTGCTTCAAGTACTGCGCGTACTTGACGCGTTCAGCCATGGACTTTTCCTCGTCAATGGCACCAAACTCACCAAAGATGAAGGGCATACCACACTCAGTGGCACGCTTGTTGACGCGAGTGAAGACGCCATCGATGACAGCCTTACAGTCGTCGTCGAAAATCTTGATGTTGTAGTCGTACTCTTCGCCTTCAGCATTCTTTCCGGCATTGTTGTTACAGAAGTTATAGGGGTCATAAGAGTGAATAGTCAGATACATGTGGTTAGCCACCTTGTCCTGAGGAGCCTGGAATGCATTGACCGGCACATCGTTATTACCTGTAGCAGAGTATGTGGTAACAGCAAGGTTGCGATAGAGGTTATTGCCACCAGAGGCACGTACCACGTTAACGAAGTCCTGCTGCAGCTTATTAATAGCCTCGTAAGCCTGATCCGTCACTGACGAAGGTGCAGTCCAGGAATAAGAGGCATTCAGAATCTCGTTGAACGACTCAAAGATAAGGCGCTCGTCATAGTTCTTAAAGCGTTCGCAAATCTGTTGCCAAATCTTCTGGTAAAGCACTGTATTCTCAGCATAGCTATCCATGTCGGCCATCAGCCAGCACTGTTTGTCAGTTCGTCCTGCAGCTCGTGCTCCAGTGTCGTGCATGACGTTGATAATGCAGTAACAGTTGGCATTGAGCACATAGTTTACCACCTCTTCTACACGGTTCATCCATTCTTCGTTGATGTTACCTTGGTCGTCAATGTGCGGGAACCAAGTAACAGGAACACGGATAATATTGAAGCCCTTGGCGGCAATCTCATCGATGATAGCCTGTGTGGTGACTGGCTGTCCCCAACAGGTTTCATAGGTCTGCCAATCGCCAGGACCAGCGGGGTGGAACCAGTCAGCCGAGGGATCGTGGTTCGACTCAAGCGTATTACCGAGGTTATAGCCCATCTTCAGTTTGGCAACCATGTCCCATGCGCTCTCAATGGGGTCAGAGCTTGAGCCCCTACCAGCCTGGTTGATGGTGAGGACGGCCTGAAGCGTTCCCGTCTGGAAAGTCAGTTTCGAGGTACGTGTAGCACCTTCATTATAATCAACCTTCAGCTTTACGTAGGCACGGGTGTTTACAGCTGTAGTGTCGTTAACATCCCAGCCAT
This sequence comes from Prevotella sp. UBA4341, assembly GCA_002393705.1. Lineage (GTDB taxonomy): Bacteria > Bacteroidota > Bacteroidia > Bacteroidales > Bacteroidaceae > Prevotella. The sequence continues at coordinate 5,217 of DGTH01000031.1, forward strand.
AGCCGGCGTGCGGAGTAATGTGCACCCACGTGGTGTCTGTATCGGGTACGGATACCGTCCAGCCACCATCGGTCTCCACGGAAATCATGTAAGAGGTCAGCTCACCCATGGCCAAGTTGAGTTCATGAATGGGTGTACCGTCATGGGCCAACGATATCACTGTTCCCGGAGCAGTGATGTTGCTGACGATGGTGCCATTATCGCTGTCGCTGCAGCCCTGGAATCCAAGAGCTGCGGCGGCGAGCAACACAATGCTAAATATGCTTTTTATTTTCATAATCGTCTTTATTCTTATTGGGTTTTATTTACTTGAGGGGATGTAGATGATTCGGGCATTATCAAACTTTACGTTTATCTTTCCCGACGGCGTTCCCTGATTGATAGACTGCAGACGGAATTGATTCAGGCCAGTGGCAACAATTTCGCTATAAGATTTGCCCGTGTAGCAAGCGAAGGAGCTGAGCGGCAGTACATGGCGATACCACTTACCAGTAGGAGCTTCGTCGTTGATGTCAGCCAGCACAGGACGTGCAAATTTTGGAGTCTGAGTATCATAGTCTTCCCATTCGAAGCCGTTGTCATACTGATTCTCTGCATCGCCTATAGGCTGGAACATATAGCGGATGTAGCCCGTAAAGACACCATTGTTATAGTCTGAACCGTCGTTATAGACGTTGATGGCGAAATACACTTCGTCAGCCGTAGCCGTTGCAGGAATGTTGGGCGACATGGAGAAAGAGTTACCACTCCAGTCTTTGCGATAATAAATCATGGTACCCCACCACTGCTGATACTCAACAGGAATATCGAAATGAGCATAAATGCCGTCGGCCGTTCCGTCGTTACCATAGGTACAGTTGGGTCCCCATCCGTTGTCCGTAGCATCACCGTCGAAGGTGGTCAGAATGGTCGAGTAGTCGTAGAAACGCTCTACCGACACCACACCACCAGGCGTTGTAACGGTCAGCGTAGTACCACTTCCGTCAGTAGGCTTACGCGTGAAGGGAACGACAATTTCATTCTCCTCATCATTGACGGTGAAGTCGTCAGCTGTCAGCGTTACGTCGCCATACTTGATGCTCTCGACCTGCACATACTCAGAGCCACGAATAATGAGGTTTTCGCCAATCTGCGGCATGTCAGAAGAAACGAAGGTTATTGTAGGCTGTCCAGGACGTTTGTAGAAAGGCAGATAGCTCGTTCCGGCAGTACACTTCAGCACCAAGACTCCCGTCTCATAAGGCAGGTCAGGCATCTGGAATTTCAGCTGCGACTTTGTTTCGTAGCTATTGGTCGTCGTATTGAGGTGATGGTCCATGAGCACCGTCTGAATACCATTAATGGCCACATGGTTGCCGCCTATCTCCGTCCATTCGGTGGTAGCCAGCTCTTCAGCCGTAACGTCTGAGAAGAAAGCCTCCTCAATATCAACAAGGTTCAGGCCGAAGATGTTGATTTCGTTGCCGGTCTCACGCGGATAGCGTGCCTGTATGCGTTGCATCTGCGGGCCGGGAGCCGTTATTTTGAAGCCGTAAGTAGCTGTTCCGCCGCCTGTCTCAATACGTATCTCGTCAGGTATCGAGCTGTCGAAAGCCGAAAGTTTAAAACCATTGACCTCAGTAGGCACAGTAACAATGAGGCTGTGGTCAGTATTCATCGTTGTATTGAACGACACTTCCTGATTGTTAATAAAGACATGCAGCGCACCACCCAAGTTCTTACCCATAACGGCCAGCATGGTGCCGGGTCCAGCCTTGGTGTAGAACTCGTCGTAGCTATAGTTGGTAGTGTCTGAACTCAGAATCTTAACACCCGTTATTTCGGGCTGGCCGCCGCTGGAGTTGTTATCGCTGCAGGCCATGAAGCCGAAGGCTACCATTACCGAAAGGAACAGCACCAACAGACTTGTCATATTTATTTTGTTCTTCATAAGAAAAAAATCCTATTTTTAGTTATGTTCTTTTCGTTCTTAGCTTATTCACCGAAGTCGTAAGGTTCGGGCTTTTTCTTCAAGTAATCGTTCTGAATAACATCACTCTCAGGATAAGGCATGAAGATGTTAGTCTCGCTGAGCGTAATGGGCTGATAGTCGGCACCCTTGGCTTCAAGCAACTTGCTACGCAGTTCTACGAACTCTTTATGGGTCAGTTTCTGTACGACCGTATTGTCATCGATGCTCTGACGCAAGCAGTCGTTCCAAAGGCAATAGCCCTCCTCGGTAGTAAGATACCAGTTGTTGGTTCCAGGGAATACACCTCGATAGCTGATGGTACCATCTTCGTTCTTCAAGATACATCCCTCGCGCATTTCCCACGCACGATACTGCTTGTTGTTGAAGAAGTCGAGCATGGTCTGGGGTTTCCAGCGGTAGTAGGTTACCATGTCCCACCAGTTGCAGTATTCCATACAGAACTCTATGCGGCGCTCGCGCAGAATGTCGGCAAAGGTAATCTTAGTATATGGAGCCACTTTCGCGCGCAAGCGTACAGCATTGAAAGCAGCCAGCGCCTGTCCGTCGGTCGTTGATTCGGCATTGCCCAAAATAGCCTCGGCCTTCATCAGATAGACATCGGCCAGACGCTGAATGTAAGTATTCAGCGGCGAGGCCATCTGTGCCAGTCCACAAGGAGCCACGTCAGCCTTTGTTCCTAAGACGCCCTTCTTCAGCTGCATCCAGTTGTGGGCATAGGTGTAACCGCCGTCGGCAGCCTTAATGTAGCTGTAGTACTCATTGGGTGTGAAGAATGTTGCATCACGACGAATGGAGTCCTTCGGGTCTTCATTGTAGAGGTCAATCATATCGACCGAAGCATGCAGCGAACCGCCCCATACGTTGACGTCGGTCACTTCGGGGAAGGCCAAGTCGGAGTACAAAGCATTCATTGCACCCCACTCTCCGCTGTTCGGGTCGGCCCATCGCATGGCAAGCAGCGTCTCTGAGTTGTCATTGTTCTGAGCCTTGAAAAGGTCTTCGTAGTTATCCATCAGCTTGTACTGACCACAGTTGATGACCTCATCGCAGAGCTGAACCACTTCGGCCAGCATGGACTCGTTACGCTCGTGGTCACCCTTAACATCGCTGAAAAGTGCCCATCCGCTCTGAGCCAGCAGAGCCTTAGCCAGTGCAGCCTTGGCAACATACTTAGAGGGGTGGAAGTCGGTACCCGTCTCAGGCAGCAGTTCGGCAGCCTTACGGAAGTCGCGTACGATAAACTTCAGCACGTCACTCTCTGGATTGAGCGGACGAATGGGGTTGTCTATCATCACCTGGTTATCCTCGAAGAGAATGTTGGCACCCCAACCGCGCAGCAAGTAGAAGTAAGCCCATCCACGCATGAGGTAACACTCGCCCATAGCGGCCATCTTCGTGCTCTCAGAAACCTCGCTGCTGCAATACCTGTCAAGGTTGTAGAGCGTGGCATTACTCATTGTCACCACGTTGTAAAGAGCAGACCATGCCAAGCCCATGTCCTGGGTAAGGGCGGTAACCTGGAAACGTGCGAACTCAGCACTCACGTAGGGGTTCCACGCATCGTTAGCACGATAAGAGCCCATACCGATGATGGCACGGCGGTTGAAGTCGAACCACGCACGGTTGAAGAGCGGTTCCGTGCCTTTTCTTACTGCCGCATCAGACGCATAGAACGTCTCGGCTGTATAATTGCCGGTAGGTTTCTTGTCCAGGAAGTCATCCGAACAACCCGTCAGGGTCAGCGAGAGACCTGCCAGCGCACACATAATATATTTATTAATCTTTTTCATAGAACTGTTCCTATTTAGAATTTCACTTTCAAACCGAAGGTATAAATACGCTGTGAGGGATAACGGTAGTTATCAATACCCTGAAGTATCACACTCTGTCCCTGGGCACCGATTTCCGGATCATAGCCATCATATCCACAGATGGTAAAGAGGTTCTGAATGTTTCCATAGACCTGAACCCACTCTAACTTCAGCGGCTGGAGCCACTTCTTCGGCAGGTTCCAAGCCAGCGAGAGGGTCTTCAGTCGCAGGTAAGAACCGTTCTCGACGAAGCGGTCGCTGACACGGTTGTTGTCGTTCAGACTCGTACCAGCGGCACTTATGCGCTGCACGGTGGCCGACTCTGCATTCGACACAAAGACATTGGTAATGTCGTTAGCAGAACCTTCGGAGTTAATCATTTCCACACGTGCGTAGTTGGCCACTTCACTCATCTTGTTGCCGTAGCCCTGCGTGTTGGTATGCTCCTGGCGAACGAGGTTGTAAATGTCGCCGCCTACAGAACCGTTCAGGAAGAAGCTCAACTCAAAGTCCTTCCACGTAATGACATTGTTCAGACCGAAGGTGAAGTCAGGGTTCGGGTTGCCTATATAGGTACGGTCAGCCTCGGTTATCTTGCCGTCGCCGTTAATATCCTCAAAGATGTAGTCACCCACCCAGACGCTGTTCTGAGCTATGGGCTGCAAGTTACCCTCGGTGTCAACCGGACGAGCCACGGGCACGCGGTTGCCCTGGGCATCAAGCAGGAACTCACCTAAGTCGTTCTTCTGGTAGAAGTCGCTTTCGTTCTTAAACATGCCCACGACCTTGTAGCCATAGAAGCGGCCTACCGGTCCGCCTATGTCGGAGAGCGTGTAAGTCTCTGTACCGATGGTACCCGAAATGGTTGAGCCCTCGCTGTTCAGTTTGGTCAGCTTGTTACGGTTGAACGAAAGTGTAGCACCCGTACGCCACTGCCAGTCCTTACTGGAAATGTTGACGGTGTTCAGCGTGAACTCAATACCGGTATTGCGAATGGCACCCGTGTTCACCCAAGGAGCCGACATACCCATCCAGTCGTTATTGATGACGTAAGAAGGCAGCGAAGCCTGCATCAGCAGGTTGTCGGTATTTTTATAGTACCAGTCAACGATAAACTCTATGCGGTTGTTGAAAGCAGAAATGTCCAGACCGACGTTCCACGCCTTTGTGCTCTCCCACTTCAGGTTCGCGTTGGGGAAGTTACCAGGATAGTAGCCCGTGCCCCAAGCCGTAGCCGTGTTAGCCATCGTTGCACCATAAGCAAAAGAACCAGAGCTCTGGTTACCTACGAGACCCCAGCCGAGACGAAGTTTCAGGTTGTTGAGCCACTCTGCGTTCTCCAAGAACTTCTCGTTGCTGATGCGCCAAGCCAGAGCTACCGAGGGGAACCAACCCCAGCGGTTGTTAGGACCGAAGCTGCTGGAACCATCAGTACGCAGAGTTGCCGTGAGGAGGTAACGGTCAAGAATGTTGTAGTTCAAACGTCCGAAGTATGACTCGATACCCCACTTCGTACCGTCATCACCGCTATTGGTAGCTGTTGAAGAGTCACCCACGTTCAGCGAGTGAATAGCGTCGCTGATGTAGCCCTTACGTGAAGCACTCAGGCTCTCCCAGTTACCCCACTGCGACTCATGACCCAGCATGAGCTGGAAGTGGTGGCCCTGCAGCAGGTCAAGGTCATAGGTGGCATACTGCTTGAACGAGGTATATTTGCTAAGGTTCTTCGAACGCGTTGACTGCGACTCAACCATGATGGAACCATAGGTATATTCAGGGACGAAGTAGAATGAGTTCAGCCAACCGCGGCTTCCTCCATATTCTACACGAATATTCAGGCCCTTCACTGGCTTGATGTTGGCATAGACGTTGTAGTCCAGCTGATAGTTGTTCGTACGGTTCTCCTTCATGTTGGCCTCGAAGATGGGGTTCGAATAGTACGTAGCAAAGTCGTTGACTTCGGGTACGCCGTAGCTGCCGTCGGGGTTACGCGGAGCCACGTCGGGGAACTGGCTCAAGGCCGTAGAAATAACGTTGTTCTCCGTAAAGGTAATAATCTGCTTAGTGTTCGAGTACGACATGTTAGTACCTACCTGCAGCCAATCAGTAATGTTAGTGTCGAAGTTGGTACGGAACGAAGCACGCGTAAAGCCAGAGCCGATACCTACACCCTCCTGGTCGAGATAACCACCCGAGATGCTGTAGTGCATGTCCTTATTACCGCCATTGATGTTGACAGTATGGTTCTGCATGAAAGCTGTCTGGAACAACTCGTCCTGCCAGTCAGTACCATTGGTCAGCAGTTCAGGGTGCTTATAATCCTCACGAGTACCCCATCCCTGAATGGCAGCACGCACGTTATAGAATTCGGCATACTGCGGCAAGTTCATGACGCTAAGTCTTGTGGGCAGCTGCTGCCAACCTATGTAGCCTTCGTACTGAATCTTGGCCTTGCCCTCTTCACCGCGTTTGGTTGTGATGAGTACCACACCATTAGAAGCACGCGAACCGTAGATGGCCGTGGCCGAAGCATCCTTCAGTACCTCGATAGAGGTAATGTCAGAGGGGTTGATGCTGGCCAGTGCCGAGGTATTGCTGCTGGTATTACCGCTCATGGCAATACCGTCAATAACGTAGAGCGGCTCGTTGCCTGAGAGTGAGTTGATACCACGAATCTGCACCGAAATGCCACCACCAGGAGCACCTGAGTTCTGAGTCACCTGCACACCGGCAATGCGGCCCTGCATGGCTTGTTCAATACTCGTGTTCACACCTTGCTTGATCTGCTCTTCGTTGATGGAAGCCACAGAGCCCGTCAGGTCGGAACGTTTCATGACACCATAACCTACCACAACGACTTCGTCGAGCGAAGTAGCATCCTCTGATAGTTGAATGTCAAGCTGTCCACCCTTCGTAACGCGTACCTGCTTGGTGGTGTAACCGATGTACGACACCTCCAGCGTCTGCCCCACGTTGGCAGAAATCTTGTAATTACCCATGGCGTCGGTGATGGTTCCTCCAGCGACACCTCTCACCTTCACCGTTGCACCGATAACCTCCTCGCCCGTAGAGGCGTCAGTTATCGTACCATGAATATTTACGCTCTGGGCCAGTGCCATAAGCGGAAACATCACGGCCAAGAGAGCTATGCATCTGCATTCAGCAAACACATGGCTCAGAATTGAGCACGTTTTTTTCATACAATTTTTATTATTATAGTTAGTAATTATTACCATAGGTTATAGTAGGCATGCAAAGATAAAAACATTTTTTCGCAACACCCAAACTTTTACGCCATTTTTCTTGAAAATGACAAAATAGTATCATTAATCAGCAACATTTGACTACTTCCGCTTAGCCGACGTTTCCCTGATAACCAATTTCTGAGGCACTATTTCATGGTAAATGGTGCGGTCTCCTGCTATCTGGCGAAGCAACATTTTGCAAGCCCGCTCGCCCATCAGGTGGCTCTGGTCCATAATGGCAGACAATTGTGGCGTGACGTAGGCGGCATGTGCATCGTCAGTAAAACCGATGAGGGCCACATCTTCCGGAATGCGCAGCTTCAGCTGCTTAATGGCCGTAAAGGCAGCAAACGTGATAATGTCGTTAAAGGCCAGAATGGCATCTGGCCGGTCTTCCCGTTGCAGTAACTTGCTGGTTTCCTCCAGCGCCCATTGGTAGTCAATCTTTCCGCACACCACCATTTCGCGCAGTATGGGCAGATGGTTGTCGCGTAACGCCTCCAGATAGCCGTGCTTACGGCGTCGCACCATGTCCAGATGATTCGGCCCTCCCACAAAGGCCACGCGCTTGCTGCCTGTGTCCAAGAGGTGCTGGGTGGCTTGCTGGGCTGCTTCGTCGCCATTGGCTTTCACCGACGAGAATTTCTCGGGCAGACATGTTCGTCCGAAGAACACGAGCGGAATGCCCATGTCGGACAGTACCTCGAAGGGTTTATAGTCGGTTGTAGTTTGTGCCAGACAGGCTATGACTCCCTCTACGTGCATGCTGACAAAGTTGTCGATGGTGCGTGCTTCTGCCTCAAAGTCCTCATGGCTGTTGGCACTGATGACGCTGTAGCCCTCCTTGGCCGCTTCGGCTTCGATACCTGCCAAAATAGCTGCATAGTAGTGGGTTTCCAAGTGGGGCACCACAACACCTAATATTTTGGGGGCCTCACGCCTTAGGCTCTGTGCAAAGGGGTTCGGACGATAGTTTTTCAACTTAGCCAACTCTTTCACGCGTTGCTGCATCTCCTTGCCTATTTCAGGAGAAGACCTCAAAGCTCGGCTGACGGTAGCAATGCTCACCCCCAGTTCACGGGCCAAATCTTTAAGTGAAGTACGCCGTTTGGCAGCAGGTTTTTTGTTATTGTTTGTCATTGCTTTTGTTGTTGTTGAGTGCAAAAATACACAAAATCTACGAATTTGCAAACGTTTACGTTACTTTTTTTCAAAAAAACGATACAATCTATCAGTTTTATTCCTAACTTTGCACTCGGAATTCAGAATGAGTAATGAATAGTTGATAATAAGTTAGTTAGAAAAGGCTCAAGCTTGTCGTGAGATAGGCTTGAGTTTTTGTTTAGAAAAAACAATTAAAACAATAACAATATGATTTTGAAAACAATTCTCTTGGCATTCGTTCTCGGCAGCTGGCTCACGACCAGTGCTCAGTGTTGTTCGTCGTGCACCCATCACCCATCACCCAACACC
>DGTH01000031.1:13832-14143 GCA_002393705.1 Prevotella sp. UBA4341
ACCCATCACCCAACACCCATCACCCGACACCCATCGCCCTCAGCCAGTGGCAAGCCGGAGCCATCGTCAGCGAGGCTGACATAGAGGCGTTCGGCGGGTTAGAGAAGTGCTTTGCGGCAGAGGAGATTCCTGACGCCGTATGGCAGCGCATGCAGGGCAAGACTTACAAGACGAACCCCCACATTGGCCGTGCCGACCTGCGCCACATTCGCACGTTACACTGGGACTATGACGGGCGCATCCACGTGGGCGAAATGGTGTCGAACAAGCTCATTGCCGACCGTTTGGTGCGCATTTTCCGACAGCTCTAC
>DGTH01000031.1:14318-24605 GCA_002393705.1 Prevotella sp. UBA4341
CGCGGTTTGGCCGTGGACATTAACACGCTCTACAACCCCTACTACAAAGACCGAGCTGACGGTACACGCTTCATTCAGCCCGCTACAGCCGCACAGTATTGCAACCGCACAGGCTCGTTCCCCTACAAGATAGACAAGCAGGATCTTTGTTACAAGCTGTTTACGGAGAATGGTTTTGAGTGGGGCGGCGACTGGAAGACGTGTAAGGATTTCCAGCACTTTGAGCTCATCGAGTAAGCTCAGCCGAAGTACTTTGCCTCCAAACGCTCCGAGAGTGCCTCGTGGCGGCTGCGCATGTAGAGGTACATGAGCTGATAGACAGTAAGCTCCAGGAGAGGATAGACAAAGGGGACGTCCAACAGGCAGACTATATATATAAGTATCGCGCGCGTATTGAACGTCAGCAGGTTGGTGTATTTCATGAGCGGTAGTGACCCCTGTCTGAAGTCCTGACGCAGCTGCTGAGGCATGTCGTCAGCATTGGGCCAGCTGTGCTTCACCTTTCCAAAGAATTGCTGAAAGCGGGGCGTACGCTGCTCCTGCGAATGGCAGTAGTTGGCGTAGTTATAGTAGAAGATGCGGTCAAGCCATTTATCCTTTGGCAGTGCTTCATAGATGCTGCGCTGGCTATGGTAGCTGTCCAGTTCGCTGCCTTCGCGGCCTAAGAGGAAGTACAGATGCACCTGCCGGTAGTAATCGGCCAGCGAGCTCTGCTTAGAGTGGCACAGAATACTGGCCGCAAAGCACAGGGCGAAAGCTGCTAAGTAGGCCCACCAACCCAATATTGGCTGCCACATGTTGCCCATGCGTAGCAGCAGGGCCAGATAGACACAGAAGAACCAGACGTCGCCCGAAAAGCCGTCGAGCATGCGGCCAATGAGGGTTTTCTTTCCCGTCAGGCGGGCCATTTGTCCATCGGTAGAGTCGCAGAAGTTGGCCAGCATGAGCAGCAGTACACCGGCCAGGTTGTGCCAGAGGTCGGTAAAATAGAACATGTAGCCCGCCCCCATGCCTAAAAAAATGCTCAAGACGGTCACCACGTTAGGGTGAACGCCCAGCTTCATCCAGCCCAAGGCAAAGACAAGTCCGATGGGGCGCGTAAAGTAGATGTCGAGCCACTCCTCCGTATCGTCCGACTTGAACGACTGTCGAAGCATGTCGCTGAATTTTCTATTTTCGGATTTTCTATTTTCTATTTCTTTTTCCATCTTCATGTCACTTTGTCAGTTTTTCTGCCTCGAGGATGTCTGACGCATGGTCAATGTCGATAACTTTCCCGAACTGCCAGGCTTTGACCTTTAGACCTTCGCTGATGAGTGCACGCTGGAAGTTTCGCATGCGGCTCTCACCCCGCTCTATACAGCGTTCCAACACCTTGAGAGCTTGCGGCTTCAGGCCATAGATGCCTGCAGAGACGAATTCAGAATCCGGAGTTTGGAATTTGGATGTCCGAGTGTCGTAAAATCCCGTGATGAGCAATTCTCTCTCCTCTCTCCTCTCTCCTCTCTCCTCTTCTTCCACCCCCACCCACAGTGGTTTTTCGTCGTCCACGTAGTGTGTAATGCCCATCAGCGCATCGGCTTCGGTACAGCAGAAGTCAGCTACATAGCGACTGAACTCCTGCTCGTTGAATACCGTATCGACCGTCGTCAGCACAAAGGGTTCTCCGGCCAGATAAGGGCTTATAGCCCACAGGCTGTGCATGGAGCTTGGCGTACTCTTCACCACGAGGCGCACCTCGCCGCTGATGACGCTGCTTACGGCCGGAGCCGTGCGGTCGTTACAAACGACCACCACCTCGGTGGCCCCGTTCTGGCGGAATATACGCAAAAGGCGGGTAAGGAGCGCTTCGCCCCCTACCCTGACCAGTGGTTTCGGCTCTTTGATGCCTTCAGCAGCCAGCCGCGAGCCTTCGCCTGCTGCTATGACGGCAAACCTCATTCTTTTTTTAGTCCTTGTCGGCAATGGCGGCCTTAATCTTTGCCTCCAGTTCTTCACAGAGTTCAGGATTGTCGGCCAACAGCTGTTTCGTGGCATCGCGGCCCTGTGCCAGCTTGTTGTCTTCATACGAGAACCACGACCCGCTCTTCTTAATAATGCCGTACTCGACACCGAGGTCAACAATTTCGCCCAGACGCGAAATGCCCTCCCCGAAGAGAATCTCAAACTCACACTTGCGGAAAGGAGGCGCCACCTTGTTCTTGACTACCTTCACCTTGGTCAGGTTTCCTAGCACGTTGTCGCCATCCTTGATGGGTGTTGACTTGCGAATGTCTAAGCGTACAGATGCATAAAACTTCAGGGCGTTACCTCCAGTAGTGGTTTCAGGGTTACCGAACATGATGCCAATTTTCTCGCGCAGCTGGTTGATGAAGATGCACGTGGTGTTGGTCTTGGCGATGGTGGATGTCAGCTTGCGCAGCGCCTGGCTCATCAGTCGTGCGTGCAGACCGACGGCCGAGTCGCCCATGTCGCCTTCTATCTCTTTCTTCGGCGTGAGTGCAGCCACGGAGTCGATGACAATGATGTCGATGGCACTTGAGCGAATGAGCTGGTCGGCTATTTCGAGTGCCTGCTCTCCGTTGTCGGGCTGCGAGATGTAGAGGTTTTCAATGTCAACGCCTAACTTCTCGGCGTAGAAGCGGTCAAAGGCGTGCTCAGCATCGATAAATGCTGCTATGCCGCCAGTCTTCTGCACCTCTGCAATGGCGTGAATAGCCAGCGTGGTCTTACCTGACGACTCTGGGCCGAATATCTCAATGATTCTTCCTCTTGGATAGCCACCTACGCCGAGTGCAGCGTCAAGGCCTATGGAGCCCGTATGGATGACTTCCACATTTTCTATCTTCTCGTCGCCCATGCGCATGATGCTACCTTTCCCGAAGTCTTTCTCAATCTTCGACATGGCGGCTTGCAGGGCCTTCAGCTTTTCTTGCTGTGGGTTGAGGGCGTCGCCCTCGGTTTCTTTCTTTGCCATAACTCTATTTATTTTCGATTTTCGATTTACGGATTTTCGATTTACGGATTTTCGATTTACGGATTTTCGATTTTACAACTCCAAGTCGCCGTCGTGTATTTCGTGCCAAGGCAGTCCTTGGCAGTTCAGCTGCTCCATGAAGGGGTCGGGGTCAAACTCTTCGACATTGAAGACGCCGGGCTTACGCCAGAGGCCCTTGCAGAACATCATGGCACCTATCATGGCGGGCACGCCCGTTGTGTAGCTTACGCCCTGCATGCCCGTCTCCTCGAAGGCAGCCTGGTGCGAACAGTTGTTATAGACGTAATAGGTGTGCTCCTGACCATCGTTGCCAATGCCACGTATGCGGCAGCCTATGGAGGTCTGGCCTTCGTAGTTCTGTCCGAGGTCCTGCGGATTGGGCAGCACTGCCTTCAGGAACTGCAGAGGCACAATTTTTACTTTTACGGTCTTTCCGGGCTCTTCAGCCAGCGGGGCCTCATAGACGATTTCGTCAATGCGGCTCATGCCAATGTTCTGAATGACCTCCAGGTGCTTCAGGTACTGCTGACCGAAAGTCATCCAGAAGCGGGCACGCTTGATGGTGGGGTAGTTAATGACCAGCGACTCTATCTCCTCATGGTGTAAGAGATAGCTGTCGCGGGGCCCTATTTCGGGGTATGTCAGGTCTTTATGTATTTCCAGGGGTTCCGTCTCCTCCCACTTGCCGTTCTCCCAGTAGAGTCCCTTCTGGGTAATTTCGCGGATGTTGATTTCGGGGTTGAAGTTGGTGGCGAAGGCCTTATGGTGGTCACCGGCGTTGCAATCTACGATGTCCAGATACTGCAGCTCCTTGAAATGGTGCTTGACTGCATAGGCGGTAAAGATGCTGGTGACGCCCGGGTCAAACCCGCAGCCCAGAATGGCCGTCAGGCCTGCCTCGCGGAAGCGTTCGCGGTAAGCCCATTGCCAGGAGTACTCGAAGTGTGCCTCGTCCTTAGGCTCGTAGTTGGCAGTGTCTAAATAGCTGCAGCCGCAGGCCAGACAGGCCTCCATGATGGTCAGGTCCTGATAGGGCAATGCCAAATTGACGACCAGCTCGGGCTGGTACTTGGTGAAGAGGGCCTTCAGCTGCTCTACGTCATCAGCATCTACCTGTGCGGTCTTGATGCTGATGGGTGTTGGGTGCTGGGTGCTGGGTGTCAGAAGTCCCTTTGCCTTGATGGCCTCAACTATGGCGTCGCACTTCTCCTTACGGCGGCTTGCAATGATAAACTCGCTGAACACGTCAGCATTCTGTGCAATCTTGTGGGCGGCTACGGTGGCTACACCGCCTGCGCCAATCATTAATACTCTTGACATCTTTTTTATTTTCGATTTACGGATTTACGGATTTTCGATTTACGGATTTTCGATTTACGGATTTAGTAATCGTTAAAAAATAACTTGGTACGAATCGAGGTGCGAGAATACTCTGCTGTGAAGAATTCTGTCTGCAAGGTAATCTCGTACCTCGTACCTCGAAAATACCAACTTATTTTTTGCATGTTACTTACTATTTACGGATTTTCAATTGACGAATTTACTATTTAACGATTTCGTCCGAGCGGATGCCTAACGCCTTCATGAGCGAGAAGCCGAGCATCTGCTGCTCGTAGCGGCCTACTTGCGGTTCCATCGTGAAGACACAGCAGGGTTTCTCTACCGACTTCAGCTCGTGGCCCAGAACGGTCAGGTACTGCTCGCCGGGCACCAGCATAAGGCGCTCAACGTCTTTCTGCTGAGCCAGATGCTGTAAGGACTCACGGTAGAGCGCGTCCATCGTGGTGATGCTTTCCACCCTGACGCTGCTGATGAGGAACTCCCCCAGGTTGTCGCTGAAGGCCTTGCCGTCCAGCTCGTCGCTGAAGCTGGCGGGAAGAAAGTTCTGAAACGCCTTGTCCGAGTGTAGCAGAACCACCTGTGTCAGGTTGTCTGCTGGCCGCAAGCCGCCGTCCAGGGCCACACAGTCTAACCAGAGAGCCAGGTCGGCCTGGGGTATGCGGCGCTCCAGCATACGCTCGAAGTTAACGATGAGGTTGAAGGCTACACGGTCTATGTAGTCCGCATCAACCAGTATGACATTTTTCTTTTCCTGCATATTGTCGGCAAAGGTACAAAAAAAAATTATAATTCATAATTCATAATTCATAATTATTTTCTACCTTTGCAAAAATTTTGAACAAACTACAAACAAAACAACAACATGTCAACAATTACAGTACTTATTGTCACGCTCTTCGTTGTAGGCTACCTGTGCATAGCCCTGGAGAGCTTTACCCGCATCAACAAGGCCGCCATTGCGCTACTCATGTGCGTGGGCTGCTGGACGCTCTTTGTCCTGGCCCCCGGAGCCTACTACCCCGACGTGCCGGCCGACGGACTGATGCACCACATTGCCGAAGTCATTGAGCACCACTTGGGCGACGCCGGCGGCACGCTGTTCTTCCTGATGGGAGCCATGACCATCGTTGAGATAGTCGATTACAACGGGGGCTTCAACTTCGTGCGTGACACCCTCCAGACCAGCTCAAAGCGCAAGCTCCTGTGGCGCGTGGCCTTCATCACGTTCTTCCTGTCGGCCATCCTGGACAACCTCACTACCTCCATCGTCATGATTATGGTGCTCAGGAAACTGGTGCAGAACCACGAGGAGCGCATGATCTACGCCGCCCTGGTCATCATTGCGGCCAACTCCGGCGGAGCCTTCTCGCCCATTGGCGACGTAACGACCATCATGCTCTGGATTAAGGGCGTCATTACGGCTCAAGGCGTCATTACCGAAATATTCATCCCCTCGCTGGTCTCTATGGTCATTCCAGCGCTCATCATGCAGTACATGCTGAAGGGCAAGTTCGATGAAGAACAGACCCAGCAGATGGCCGTCGTGACTCAGTTTACCAAGACGCAGCGTACCATCATCTTCTGGCTGGGCGTGGGCGGACTGTGCTTTGTGCCCGTCTTCAAGACGCTGACCCACCTGCCGCCGTTCATGGGCATTCTCCTTGTGCTGGGCGTACTGTGGACGGTGACGGAGATTTTCCACTACCACACTGACGAGGACGACACGATGGCCAAGCGCGTCAGCGACCTACTTTCCAAGATAGACCTCGCCACCATCATGTTCTTCCTGGGCATCCTGATGGCCGTTGCCGTACTGCAGGAAATTGGCGTACTGGCGGCACTGGGCGAAGGACTCAACACGGCCTTCTCGGGCAACTACTACCTCATTAACGGCATCATCGGCATTCTGTCGAGCATTGTCGATAATGTGCCCTTAGTAGCCGGCTGCATGGGCATGTACCCCGTGGCCGAAACGGGAGCCATGGCTGTCGATGGCATCTTCTGGCAGCTGCTGGCCTACTGTGCCGGCGTGGGCGGCTCGATGCTCATCATCGGTTCGGCAGCCGGCGTGGTGGTCATGGGTCTTGAGAAGATTACCTTCGGCTGGTACCTCAAGCGCATTACGTGGGTAGTCTTCGTGGGCTACCTGGCCGGTATTCTGGTTTACT
The DNA here is from genome assembly GCA_002393705.1 of Prevotella sp. UBA4341. Taxonomy (GTDB): domain Bacteria; phylum Bacteroidota; class Bacteroidia; order Bacteroidales; family Bacteroidaceae; genus Prevotella. Next base: position 20,826 of record DGTH01000031.1, read on the forward strand.
GGGTTGAGCGCACGCTGTTCTTCTAAAAATAGTCAATGAAGCAAGACCTGCTGGCCTACATACGCGAAGGGCGCCCCATGACTCAGAGCGAGAAGCTGAGGCTCATCGTCAGCCTGAGCGTCCCCTCTATCCTGGCGCAAATCTCGGCCACCGTGATGTTCTTCATCGATGCCTCGATGGTGGGACATCTCGGTGCCCGGGCTTCGGCGGCCATCGGTCTTGTTGAAACGACGGGCTGGCTCATGGGCGGACTGGCCTCGGCGGCCAACATGGGCTTTGCCGTCCAGGTGGCCCACTTCATTGGGGCCAACGACTTCGAGGCGGCCCGCAGGGTCATGCGGCAATCGTTCGTCTGCTGTCTCATCTGGTCGCTCACCATCACGCTGACGGCCTTGGCCTGCGGGCCTTTCCTGCCCTACTGGCTGGGCGGCACGGAGGAGATAGCCCACGATGCCTCGCTCTACTTCATGCTCATCGGTGTCTTTGGCATGTTCTTCCAGATGGAGGGGCTGGCGGGCTCCATGCTGAAGAGTTCGGGCAACATGAAGGTGCCGTCGGTGCTGAACATCCTGATGTGCGTCATGGACGTGGTGTTCAATTACTTCTTTATCTACATCCTCGAGTTGGGCGTCATGGGTGCCGCCTTAGGCACGGGTCTGGCCGAAATCGTCACGGCCGCGCTCATGCTCTACTTCCTCGTCTGGCGGTCCGACATTCTCGGACTGCGGGGCCGCCCAGGCTCCTTCCGTCCGCAGGAGTCAACCGTCCGCACGGCCTTTAAGATAGGTGCGCCCATGGGGCTGCAACACCTGCTCATGGGGTCGGCGCAGATTGTGAGCACGCTCATCGTGGCCCCCTTAGGCACCATAGCCATAGCGGCCCACTCGCTGGCCATCACCGTCGAGAGCCTTTGCTACATGCCGGGCTACGGTATTTCCGAGGCTGCCACCACGCTCGTGGGCCAGGGCATCGGAGCCGGCCAGAAACTGCTCACGCACTCCTTCGCACGCATGTCGGTAGGCCTGGGCATCGGCATTATGACCATGATGGGCGTGCTGATGTATATCTTTGCCCCTGAGCTGATGTCTATCATGACGCCCGTAGCCGAAATACGCGACCTGGGCGCCCACGTCCTGCGCATCGAGGCCTTTGCCGAACCCATGTTTGCAGCGGCCATTGTCTGCAACGGTGTCTTCATAGGTGCCGGCGACACGCTGCGCCCTGCCGTCATGAGCCTTTGCTGCATGTGGGGTGTACGCCTGACGCTGGCTGCCCTGCTGGCCCGCGAGTACGGACTGCCGGGCGTCTGGACGGCCATGGCCATCGAGCTCACCGTGCGCGGACTACTCTTCTTGAGCCGCCTCTTCTTCGGGCGCTGGCAGGAAAGGCTGAGCGTTAAGGGTTGAGAGCGTACAGAAAAATGCGGTTCCCGGAATCACTCCGAAAACCGCACTCTGAATATTAATAACTAAAAACCTAAAATCTAATGCTCTCTCTCATGTTTAGCGCTTTTCTATGCTACGGTCAATCACAAATGCCGATACTGCAAAGATAGCGAACAGTTCAATTAATAATGTTAGTGTCATAATGTTACCCTTTCTTTTACTTTAGTTCAACAATCTTTTACCTTTTTACTTTCTCTCAAACTTTTTTTCTTTAATGTTCGTGTTATCCTTTCTTTCTACCCTAAACCTATCTTATATTGAGGCGGGTGTTTTTTCCTTTTGACAGTGCAAAGGTAAGGCGAATTTTTGTTCGCTCCAACATTTCTGGGCCGTTTTTTTGGAAAAACGCCCCCGTTTTTGACCTACATCAATTGTTTGTGTTCGCACACAGGGCCTTTTCCACCCAATTTGTGAGCTCTACGAACTCTGCTATTGACAGCTGCTCCGGGCGTTTGGTCATAAAACGTTCTATCCTTTCTTCTCGAGGTGCGAGGTGCGAGGCACGAGGTGCGAGGTGCGAGGCACGAGGTGCGAGGTGCGAGGTACGAGGTACGAGATTACCTTGCACGCCCTCCTCTGCCTCTAAACTATTCTCGCACCTCGTACCTCGTACCTCGTACCTCGAAGATTCCTCGTACCTCGAAGATTCCTCGCACCTCGAAAACAGCTGGCGCAGCGACACGCGCAGCATCTTGCGACGCTGCTGGAAGACCGTCTTGACTACGCGCCGAAACAGCTGCTCGTCACAGCCCAGATGCGCCGTGGCGTTGCGCGTCATGCGGATGACGGCACTCTTCACCTTCGGAGGCGGATTGAACACCCCTTCATCCACGGTGAAGAGATACTCCACGTCGTACCACGCCTGTATCAGCACCGAGAGGATGCCGTAGGCCTTAGTGCCCGGCTGGGAGGCTATGCGCTGGGCCACCTCTCGCTGTATCATGCCTGTGCAGCAGGGTATGAGGTCGCGGTTGTCTATCATCTTGAAGAATATCTGCGACGATATGTCGTACGGATAGTTGCCCGTCAGGACGAACTGCCCTCCCTGAAACAGTTCCCTGAGGTCCATGCGCAGGAAGTCGCCCTCAATGATTTCCGGGATTCTTCGGGAAACGCGGTGCGAGGTATTTCCTCGAGGTGCGAGGTGCGAGGTACGAGGTACGAGATTACCTTGCACGCCCTCCTCTGCCTCTAAACTATCCTCGCACCTCGTACCTCGTACCTCGTACCTCGAAGACTCCTCGTACCTCGAAGACTCCTCGTACCTCGAAAAGTACTCCTTCAGATACGCCACGCTCTCGGTGTCTATCTCTACGAGCTTCAGCTCGCGTGGCTTCTCCATGAGGTACTGCGTCAGCACACCCATGCCGGGACCCACTTCGAGCACGGGCAGCCCTGGGCAGGCATCCACCGTGTCAGCTATGCGGCGGGCAATGGTCAGGTCAGTCAGAAAGTGCTGACCCAGGTTCTTCTTCGGCTTTACTTGTTTCATTGGCGTAACACATTATTATATTTATATACTGCCCACAAAGGTACGACTTTTTTCTTTAATCCACCAACAAAACTGGGAAAAAACGCTCCTTCGACAAATCCACGAATCGAGTTGACTGAAAAAGCATGCTTCCACTTTCAGCCGCATTTGCCGATGAACAGAGGGAAGGATTGGGTAATGTTACTTTCATCAATGCAAATATCAGGCCATTTTTAACAACAACATTTTCCGCCTGCTTATAATACTTTTGCCGGAATGGCATAATTAATCAAAATTTATTTGTATTTTTGTAGCGGATTTCTAAAACGAAATGCTTATGAATACTCAGGTAATGCAGAAGACGATAGCCGACTACTTCAAGACGCAGCCCGTCTTGAAAGCATGGCTCTTCGGGTCGTTCGCCCGAGGCGAGGAAACTCCCAGGAGCGATGTTGATATACTTTTTGTTCCCGACTATTCCGGCAAACCCTTCACGCTTTTCACGCACGGTGGTATGCTGATGGACTTGCAGGAACTGCTTGGCCGTGAAGTCGATTTGGTTGTGGAAGGGTCACTCCGTCCATACGCCGCAGAAACCGCTAACCGTGATAAAATATTGATTTATGAGAGAAAGAGCGAGGGATAAGGGACGTTTGGAGGACATCATCGAGTATTCCGCTAATGTAACGATGCTCATTGAAGGTTATTCGCTTGAAACACTGATTGCTGACAAGCGCACTTACTATTCGGTAATGAAGAATATTGAGGGTACTAAAATTGTCTGGGGTTAAAAAAACTTCGTGTTTTTATTTTGTTTTGTGCTCACTTTTTAGTACCTTTGGCTTCGCCGAAGGTACTTACGCT
>DGTH01000161.1 GCA_002393705.1 Prevotella sp. UBA4341
TGACGATGCAGGACGATGCCCAGACACTGAATGACGTGGTGGTCATCGGTTACGGACGCGCCAAGAAGAACGACCTGACGGGTTCCGTGACAGCCATCAAGCCCGACGAGATGAACCACGGTCTGCAGACATCTGCCCAGGACATGCTCCAGGGTAAGATTGCCGGTGTGAACATTACCAACAGTGGTGGTGAGCCCGGTGCCGGAGCAACCATCCGCATCCGCGGCGGTTCTTCGTTGAATGCTTCCAATAACCCGCTGATCGTCATCGACGGTCTGGCCATGGACAGCTATGGCATGCAGGGAGCATCGAACCCTCTCTCGCTGGTCAACCCGAATGATATCGAGTCGTTCACCGTGCTGAAGGATGCTTCGGCAACGGCTATTTATGGTAGCCGCGCTTCCAATGGTGTGATCATCATCACCACCAAGAAGGGCCGCAAGAACCAAAAACTGCAAGTGAGCTACAACGGTAACGTTTCGGTGAGCACCGTGAAGAAGACCATGGACGTGATGGACGGTCCGCAGTATCAGGATTTCGTCAAGAACCTGTTCATGACAAAGAAAGGCTATACCGAGGACGAATGGCTGGCCAGTTCTGAGTATGCCAGCCTGGGTTACACCGATGCTGCCGGCAATCACGTGTTTGCCAACACCGACTGGCAGGACGAGATCTACCGCACAGCCATCTCTACCGACCACAACATCACGCTGACCGGAGGCATGAAGAACATGCCCTACCGCGTATCGGTTGGCTATACCGACCAGAACGGTATCGTGAAAACGAGCAACTACCAGCGCTACACGGCCAGTGTGAACCTCTCGCCGTCACTGCTCAACGACCATCTGAACTTCAACATCAATGCCAAGGGTATGTATTCGAAGACCACCTATGCCAATGCCGGTTCGGCCATCGGCAGCGCCATCTTCATGGATCCCACCAAGCCCGTCTATGACACGAATGCCAACAACGGCTTCGGCGGCTACTGGCAGTGGGGAAGCACAGCCGACTGGGAAGACACAGCCTGGAGCACCAACATCAACACCTACGCAACAGGCAACCCCGTGGCTGCACTGAACAACTACTCCGACAAGGGTAAGACAAAGGCTTTGGTAGGCAATCTGGAAGTGGACTATAAGGTACACGGTTTCGAAGACCTGCACCTGCACCTGAATGCCGGCATGGACATCACATCGGGTAAGAGCAACAAGGACCAGTCGCCCTACACCTACGGCTCCGGAACTTACTACTATGGTAACTACGGCTGGAACAAGATGGATACCCACAACCTCTCGCTCAACATGTACGCCCAGTATATGAAGGACTTCAACGAGGCCCATCACTTCGACATCATGGCCGGCTACGAGTGGCAGCACTTCCACAAGAAGACCGACTATTTCTACACGGGCTACTATCCCTCCACCTCACAGAAAGTGGATGCCGACGGCAATGCACTGGCCGGCAAGCAGTATCTGCCTTCTGAGGGCACTACGCTCTATAAGACCGAGAACTACCTGGTTTCCTTCTTCGGCCGCTTGAATTATTCACTTCTCGACCGCTATCTGCTCACTGCCACGCTGCGTGCCGACGGTTCGTCGCGCTTCAACTGGATTACCTCCAGCGGCGGCAAGAACGAGCAGTGGGGTATCTTCCCATCAGTGGCCCTGGCCTGGAAGATTAACAACGAGCCGTTCTTGAAGGACGCTCAGTGGCTCTCTGACTTCAAGCTCCGTGCCGGTTGGGGTATCACCGGTCAGCAGGAAGGCATCGGTGACTACACCTATATTCCCACCTACACACCCAACAAGCAGGGTGCCTACTACCCGCTGTTCACCGATAGCGGAATCACCTATCGTCCTGACGCTTACAACAACGCCCTGACATGGGAGAAGACCACCACATGGAATGCCGGTCTAGACTTCGGCGTACTGAACGACCGTCTGACCCTTACCTTCGACTTCTATCACCGCAAGACTACCGACCTGATCAACACGGTGGTGATTCCCGTGGGTACCAACTTCTCTAACAAGGTGACCAGCAACATCGGTTCGCTCCACAACACTGGTTTCGAGTTCTCCGCCAACTGGCGCGCCATCCAGGCCAAGGACTTCAGCTGGCAGATTGGCTACAACTTCACTTGGAACAAGAACGAGATTGACGAGCTCGTGGCCAGCACCGGCGAGGACTACAAGATCCTGCACGGCGGACTTGCCATCGGTGACTCCGGTTCCGACGGTATCAAGTCGTGGCACGTGGGCAATGCTGTAGAAGCATTCTATCCCTACCAGCAGGTTTACGGCGTGGACGGCCAGCCTATCGACGGTCAGTATGTAGACCGCAATGCCGACGGTATCATCAATCAGGACGACCGCTACTACTATAAAAAGAGCACTCCTGATGTGACGATGGGCCTCACCTCGAAATGGCTGTATAAGAACTGGGATCTGGGTGTCTCGTTCCGCGCAAGCTTCAACAACTACGTCTACAACGGTATCGAGGCCGGAAACTCCAACCTGTCAATGACACAGGTCTACTTAGGAAATGCCTGGCATAACATCCTGGGCATGGCACGCGACAAGAACTGGCAGACCGCCAACATTCAGGGTGCCCTCAGCGACTACTACATCCAGAATGCCTCGTTCCTGAAGTGCGACAACATCACGCTTGGCTACTCATTCGACACCCTGTTTGGTCTGAAGGCCAGCGGACGCGTCTATGCAACTGCTCAGAATGTGTTCACCATTACCGACTATAAGGGTCTTGACCCGGAAATCGACGGTGGCTACGACGGTAACATCTATCCACGTCCGTTTGTCGGCATTCTCGGTCTGAGCCTGAATTTCTAATCAACTAAAAAAGGAAGATAATTATGAAACTAAATAGAATTAAGTCATTGGTTCCTACCCTGGCCTTCGCGCTGTCGATGGGATGTATGACCTCCTGCGTCAACGACCTGCACGTTGAGAACATCAACCCGCAGCAGACCAGTGAGCTGGATGCCGACGCACTGCTCAACAAGATTTACTCCAGCTTCGTGCTGACCGGACAGGTGGGACCTGACGGCGACAAGGATATTGCTGACATCGACGAGGGACGTTCCGACCTCTACCGCAAGAGCTGGGAGATGAACGAATTCCCAACGGGTGAAGCCAGTTGGCAATGGGATGATACAGGACTTCCCGAACTGCTCAACAAGACATGGGGTGCCGATAACGCCAGTTCGGTCGGCCTCTACTATCGTCTATTCTTCTCTATCACCCTTTGCAACTACTATCTCGACGAAGTGGCCGACGACGGTAATGCTGACACCAAGCAGAAGCGCGCCGAGGTTCGCTTCATCCGCTCTATGCTCTACTACTACGTGATGGACTTCTATGCCAATGCCGCCTTCATCGAGCATGTCAGCCTGGAGCCTGGCGTTCGCTACACCCGCGACCAGTACTACAGCTACATCGAAAAGGAACTGCTGGAAGCTGAGAACGATCTGGCTGCCCCCGGAACCAACAAATACGGACGCGTAGACAAGGTGGCCGCATGGATGCTGCTCTCACGTCTCTACCTAAACGCAGAGGTTTACACCGGCACAGCCCAGTGGGCAAAGGCAAAGGAATATGCCGAGAAGGTGATCAACAACGGTTACTATCATCTGAACACCACCGGCACCAACAACTATTCTGCCTATCAGATGCTGTTCCTGGCTGACAACGACACCAACGGCGCACAGTATGAGAACATCTTCCCCATTCTGAACGACGGCATCAAGACCCAGAGCCACGGTTCGATGCACTTCCTGGTGCTCTCGAACTATCCCAAGCGTGAAGACAGCCAAATGGACGTCATCATTCCTTCGGGCACCGATGTATCGTGGGGTAAGTGTATGGCCGTCACGGGCCAGTTGGTTGATGTGTTCTTCGGCAAGGGCGTTTCCGCACCTTCCACCACCAACAGCGTGACCGACATCACTTCGGCAGCAGGCGACGACCGCGCACTGTTCTATACCACTAACTATACACGCGACATTACCGACCGTTCACAGGAGTCGCAAGGCTACGGCTGCGTGAAGTTCCGCAACGTGCGATCCGACGGCAAGCCCGCCAGTGCACTGGCCAAGGTGGACACCGACCTGCCTCTGATGCGTATTGCTGAGGCCTATCTCACCTATGCAGAGGCTGAGACACGCATGAACGGAGCTACCGGTGCCGCCAAGGAAAAGATTGACGCGCTGCGCAATCGCGCCCATGCTGTGCTGCACAACTCGTACAGCCTGGATGAAATCGAAGAGGAGTGGATCCGTGAATACTGGTTCGAGGGCCGTGCCCGTATCGACCAGATTCGTTTCGGCAAGTACAACCTGCCCAAATACCGCTTCATCTATCCTATACCCAACAACGACCTGACCAATAATCCCAACTTGGTTCAGAACCCTGGTTATTAACAGTAGGTAAGATTAGAAATCAACGAACAAAACTGCAATTATGAAAAAGATATTCAATAGCTTGTTGCTGGCCATGGTAGCCGCCCTGCCGATGCTCACATCGTGCAGCGACGACAATGACAGCAACCCGACAGTGACTCAGCCTACGGAGTTCACCATCAATGCGTCTCCGTTAGCAGAACAATACATCCAGCTGGCCAGCGACAATAACGTCTATCTGACCTGGTCGCAACCCAACTACGGATTCAATGCGCTTGCCACTTACCAGATTCAGGTGGGCTTGGTGAAAGACGGCAACGTGACCTGGAACACCAAGAACGGTGCTCCCAAATACCTGAAGACTACCTACACAACCTGCAAAGCTGCCATCAGCGGCGAGGAAATAGCTGAGTCCATCTGCGACCTCGACGGATTCAAGGATGCCGACAGCTATGTGGACCAGGGTTTCCGCGAGGTGGCACTGCGCGTCTATTCAAGTCTGTTCAATGCCAACGAAGAAGAAATCCCCAACACGGGCATCGTGTCAGACAACTATGCAACCTTCAAGCACATGGCAGCCTACAATGCCGTGAAGAGTCCCGCCTACATCTATCTGGTGGGCAACCCTACCGGCTGGACTACTCCTAATGCAGGCAACTTGGAGACCTACATCCCCTGGCGTCTGTATGAAAAGCCTGACGAGATTGGCAGCGACGTCTACTACGGCACCTTCGAGATCCCCGCCATCGATCCGCTCCAGTTCCGTTTCTATCGCGAACTGCTCGGCTGGGACCTCACCTCAATGGGACCGCAGGAAGCTGATGCCGGCGTTGACTGCGCCTTTGCCAACGGCAGCTACGATGGCTCCATCATGTGGGACAAGAATTCGTTCTATAAAGGCTCTTGGAATTTCGGTGCCTTCGCAGGCGGTACCATCACCATGAAGGTGGACCTGAAGAAGAAGACCGTCAACTTCACGATTAATTAATGAGTGTCTAAAAGCTAAAACAACAACGATTATGAAAAAGTTAAGCATATATTTGATGGCTTTTCTGAGCATCGGGTTAGTGGCCTGCACAGAGAACTTCGACCCCGAAGTGGGACCGCAGTCCAATCTCCCCGAGAGTCTGCTCCAGACGAGCGATGTCAGCGTCAGCAGCACAATCCCCAATACAATCAAGATTGCTGACTATATTAACAGCGAGACTCCTATTCCCATTGGCGTCCCCACCGTCAAGGAGGGAGCCCTGCCCGCCAACACCACACTGAAGGCTGACGTGCAGTTCTCACGCACGCCCGACTTCAGCGAGATGATCACGATCCCCTCCAACAGCCTGGAAGAGTCTAACGAGATCAGTATCAGTGCAGAAGCCTTGCAGAATGCCTATTTCAGCGAGATTACCAAGAATCCGAACACCACGGATCTCTACGTGCGCACTATTCTCTACACCGTGACCAACGGCGATGCCGTGGCCATCGTGGGAAAGCCCGGCGAGAACTACTACACGGAGAAGACCGTTTCGTTCACCCCGCTGAACCTGCTGGAAATCGCTCCAGCCTACTACATTGTGGGCGGACCTAACGACTGGGCCGCTTCTGCTGCCGACCGCAGCATCAAGTTCCAGCACAGCGACGAGGATGTCTATATTGACCCCGTGTTCACCGTGACGTTCGACGCTGCTAAGGAAGGCGACACCTGGTTTGCCATCGGCGACGACAAGGCTTGCGATGCCGTCGGCAACGGTGATTGGTCACAGCTCTTCGGTATCGTGGGCGGCGACAACCAGGCCAAGGAAGGCAAGATTGCACGCCGTTCGGAACTGGGAGGCGACAACTCGTTCTGTGTTCCCGCCGGAGCCAAGAAGATTCGCGTCACCATCGACATGATGGAGCAGACCTTCAAGGTTGAGGCCGTCAACATTGCCGACAGTTATTACCTAATTGGCGACATGGGAACATGGGGTAATGACAAGAGCCTGAAATTCTCGCACAGCGACAAGGATGTATTCGACGATCCCGTATTCACATACGTCTTTGCAGGCGGCAAAGAAATGTGGTTTGCCTTCGGTGATGCTGCAGCACTCGACGCCATCGATGCCGGCGACTGGAATCAGCTCTTCGGAACAAAGGGTGCCAGCGAAGACATGAGCGGCTCTTTCGATCGTCGCAGCAACCTGGGCGGTGACCATTCGTTCCACGTGGACGGTTCGGCCAAGTTCTACCGCTTCCAGATTAATGCACTCGACATGACCTACACCATCACTCCGCTCAACTTCGAGCCGTTTATCTACTACATCGGCGCTACCGACGGCTGGGCCAATGCCGAGCAGAAACTGGCGCTGACCGACGACGGCGGCATCTACACTGGATACATCTATTGCGCCGATCCGAACGGATGGGGCAATGAATTCAAGTTCCAGCGTGTGGCCGGTTCATGGGACAACGAGATCAACTTCGGCACCTTCTCAGGCGGCGTCAGCGGTGACTTCGTAGCAGGTGGCGGCACCAACATCAAGGCCAATGCCGGTGAAGGCGTCTACTACATTGAGGCTAATCTCGCCACTGGTACGCTGAAGGGCGTGAAAGTGAATACCATGGGCATCATCGGTGACTTCAATGGCTGGGGAGGCGATGTGGTCATGACATGGAATGCTACAGACTATTGCTTCGAGGCTACAGGAGCAGGCGTAAACACCAACGGATGGAAGTTCCGTGTGAACAGTGACTGGGGCATTAACCTCGGAGGTAATGACAGTGTAGAGCCTTCGGCTAACATCAGCGACCTGGTGGCCAACGGTAAGAACCTCGGTGTTGCAGGTTCTACCATCAAGCTCTACCCCACCCGCAAGACTTCCGACAAGATCTATTGCACGGTGGAATAACCTTTGCTAACTAATAAACCAATAATTCAAAAGGTGGACTTCCTTTAGAGAGAAGTCCACCTTTTCTTTATGCAAAATGCAAACGTTTGCACAATATAAGGATTTGAAAACTAATCCTTTCGGGAACAACGGTTCTGAAAACTTTGTATCTTTGCACCGTAAATCCTATAAAACGCTTTAACAATGAAGAAACTGCTGATATTACTGCTTGCTTTCCTGCTCTGCATAAGCACCTCACAAGAAACCATGGCCACCGAAGGATGGCCAGCCAATTATAATGGCGTGATGCTGCAAGGATTCTATTGGGACTCGTTTTCTGACACAAGTTGGGCTAATCTGGAATCTCAAGCCGACGAACTTTCACAGTTTTTCGAGTTGATTTGGGTGCCTAATTCGGCATACGCCAACGCATCGTCGAATAATATGGGCTATCACCCAGTCTATTGGTTCGACCACCGAAGCGCTTTCGGCACAGAGGCACAACTACGCTCCATGATTAAAACGTTCAAGAACAAAGGAACGGGAATCATCGAAGATGTGGTCATCAACCACCGCGCCAGTGTGAACTCCAACTGGCTGAATTTCCCAAGAGAGACTTATAAGGGCATAACCTACCAGCTGACTGCCAGCGACATCTGTCAAGATGACGAGGCGAAGGACAACGGTTACAAACCGACTGGTGCCAAGGATACTGGCGAATCATGGGGCGGTGCTCGCGACCTAGACCACACTAGCCAGAACGTTCAGGACAATGTTAAGGCCTATGAGGATTTCCTGCTGAACGACTTAGGCTATGTCGGATTCCGCTATGATTTCGTGAAGGGATACGCACCGAAGTATGTGGCCATGTACAATCAGGCTGCCAACGTTACCTACAGCGTAGGCGAATGCTGGGACGGCAACAAAACGGTGGTAACTAACTGGCTGAACGGCACGAAGCAGGACGGAAAGATCCAATCGGCAGCTTTCGACTTTCCCATGAAGTACTACATCAACGATGCCTTTGCCGAGGGTAAGTGGAGCCGTCTAAGCGCTGGCGCTTTATGCGACGACAATAGCTACAAGCGATATGCGGTAACCTTCGTGGACAACCACGACACGGGTCGCTTCAGCGAATGCCCGCTGTACGCCAACGTGGAGGCTGCCAACGCATACATTCTATCGTTACCAGGCACACCGTGCGTTTGGCTGAGCCATTGGAAGACGTACAAGACAGCCATCAAAAAACAGATTCTCATCCGTCGTGCTGCCGGCATCACCAACCAAAGCCAAATCCTGACCCAGCAGGCTTCTGCGCAAGGTTTTACGCTGTGCGTACAGGGAACAAGGGGCAAAATCTTGCTACTGTTGGGAGGTGATACTGAAAACGCTGGCAATACAGCCCAAGACAACTACAAAATAGCCTTAGAAGGCACCAACTACCGCCTCTATGTGAGTGGCAACGTAGATCTGTCTGCGCTGGATGATATCAAGGAAGACACATTCACGGCACCTGACTGCTGCACGGTTAACGAAGGTGAGGTGTGCGCCTTCTTCGAGGCTCCTGCTAACTCCACGTGGAGCACCGTAAAATGTTGGGCATGGGACAGCAAGAACAACTACACGGGCGGAACATGGCCTGGTGCAGTTTGCACCAAGGTGGGTACAAACAATGGAAACAACGTGTGGAAGTGGAGCTATAGCGGCACACTAACAACCGTACCCACTTACATCATCTTCAATAACAACAATAATGGGCAGCAGACACCCGACTTGGACTTCCATAACGGCGGCTACTATACAGAAGCCGGTGCCCTACAGGGGATTGTTACCGGCATTAAGGCTATCAGCGCCGATAGTCCATCTTCAGACAACCGCTACTACAACCTGAACGGCCAGCAGGTGGTGCCCAACCGCCCGGGTATCTATATCCATAATGGCAAACGATACATCAAGAGATGAAAAATATTAGTTTTCTCATTATATTCGCAGGAATGTGGCTCACGGGCTGCATTCCTGTTTCTGCTCAGAAGAAACTGCTCGGCGGCGACATCTCGCTGCTGCCCTCGTATATAGAAAAAGGTACGGAGTTCCGCACCGAGTCGGGACGGCGCATCAAGCGTCCGCTCCGTTTCTTCCGCCAGCAGGGTTGGAACGCCATGCGCGTAAGGCTTTTTGTGGATCCCGAAAAAGCACCGCAAGCCCACAAGGGTGAAGGCGTGTGCCAAGACCTCGACTACGTGATTGCACTCTCCAAGGACATCAAGCAGGCCGGACATCAGCTGATGCTCGACTTCCACTACAGCGACACCTGGGCCGATCCCGGCAAGCAGTTCACTCCTAACGGCTGGCTGCAAACAGACAGCTTGGCACTGCCCGACACGCTCTACCAGTACACCCGTCGCTGTCTGCAGGCAATGGTAAAGGCCGGATGCGCTCCTGAACTCATTCAGATGGGTAACGAAATCACCTTCGGAATGCTTTGGCCGAAAGCCAAGGTAGACCCGCTAAAGCCCGAGCGCTGGCCCTATCTCTGCCAGTTGCTCAAGAGTGGTGTGAAGGCCTGCCGTGAGGTTTGTCCCGAGGCGAAAATTATCATTCACACGGAGCACGCACAGGATTCGGCTGCCACCCGTGCGTACTACGAAAAACTGGCGGCATTCGGCGTTGATTACGACATCATCGGACTCTCCTACTATCCCATGTGGCACGAGCGGCTGCCCATTCTCTCCGAGACGCTTCGCATGCTGGAGCGCGAGTTCCCGCAGAAACCTGTGATGATTGTAGAGACCGCTTTCTACTATAGTCACGAGAACGACCCCTGGGCCAAGCCCTCGCAATACAGCGAATACTACCCCATCAGCATCGAGGGCCAGCGGCAGTTCACGGCAGAACTCGTCAGCGAACTGAATCGCCACCGTAACGTAACGGGACTATTCTGGTGGTTCCCCGAGGAAAACGGCTACAAGAACACCGTCACCAAGGGATGGCTCAACCGCGGACTCTTCGACAACCGAACGGGTCGCGCCCTGCCAGCCCTGCAAGAAATGAAAAAGTTCAGGTAAAAGTTTTGCCCTTTCATTTTTTATCCATACCTTTGCACGCAAACGGACTCATTATTTAACAAAAACTACTTATGAAAATCAGAACTCTACTCACTGGTATCCTCGCTTTTGCATCCATTTGTGGAAGTGCCCAGACAAAATATGCGGGAGGCGATCTCTCCATGCTCACGAAATACGAGGAAGCCAACGTGGCCTACTACGACGTGAACGGCACCAAGATTGAAAACGGCAAACTGCTGGAATTCCTGCGCGACGATGCCGGATTCAACATCGTCCGCGTGCGACTGTTCGTGAATCCCACGGGAGCCACGGGCGTCTGCCAGGATCTCGACTACGTGAAGAAATTGGGAAAGCAAATCAAAGACGCGTGCATGGCCTTCATGCTGGATTTCCACTATAGCGACACCTGGGCCGACCCCAGCAACCAATACACACCGGCAGCATGGAGCAGCCTGAGCGATGCCGACCTCTACACCAAGATCTACGACTACACCAAGGAATGCCTCAACGCGCTGAAAGCCTACGGCGCAACGCCCGACTTCATCCAGACCGGCAACGAAATCTCCTACGGCATGCTCTGGGGAGCCCAGGGCAGCAGCAGTCTGAAGAAATGCAACACATCCAGCACTGCCAACTGGGACAGTTTCATCTCATTGCTCACAAACGCAGGAAAGGCCTGCCGCGAAGTGTGCCCCCAAGCCAAAATCATCATCCACACCGAGCGCACGGGCAACTGGTCAACCACAAAGGGCATATACGACAAACTCAACGCGCTTGACTACGACGTCATCGGCCTTTCCTACTATCCTGAATGGCACAACAACATCGCCACGCTGAAAAGCACGCTGACCAACTGCCACAACACCTATCCCTCTAAAGAAGTGATGATCGTGGAGACCGGCTATTACAACAACTGGTACAGAGAAGATGCCACCTACAAATTCGAAAGCACCTGGCCCGCCTCGCCCGAAGGACAGAAGAAATTCCTCACCGACCTGGTGGCGGCCACGAAAGACCTGAGCTACGTGACGGGACTGCTCTACTGGTTCCCCGAGGAAAACCAGTCGGCCAATAACACCGTCTACGCGCCGTGGTACAACCACGGACTGTTCAGCACCTCCACCGGTCATGCTGTGGAGGCCCTCTACATCATTCAGGAATTCCTCGGCAAGAGTTCCAGCACGGAACATGAAGTCAAGCAAATCTATGCCTTAGGCACCGGCGAAGAACTGGGCGACTGGAATCTGAGCAACTGTAAGGCCATGACCCCATGCGCTGACGGTGCAAGTTATTATATCGACGTGAAACCCACAGGCGACATCTGGCTCTGCTTCAGTGACGGCACCGACCTCAGCTGGGACACCTATAATGCAACCTATCGTTTGTCAACAGGCGTGAAGGACGATCCCATCAGCATCGGCAACACCTATCAGCTGTCAAAAGCCGGTGATTTCGCCATGAAGCTCGCTGCCGGAGAATACCGCCTCACCGTAAACAGCAAGACTTGGCAACTGAAAGTGGAGGATCTGGCAGCAGCCCATATTGGCGGAATACAAGCCGAAACACCAGCCGACAGTCCTGTCTATGACCTTAGTGGACGCCGTGTCAACAATATGCAGAAGCCCGGCGTATATATCAAAGGCAAGCGGAAAATCACGAAATGAGCAGGCGCTAAAGCCTTCTTCAGATACCGCTAATTAGTACTCAGGCAACAAAGTAAATTAGTTTGTATCCGCTCCTATTAACAAAAACCAACGGCTTCATGCATTTTAGAAGGCGTGAAGGCATTGGTATGTAGTTCTCAGAATGCAGAGGCTTTCAGCCGGAGACCCGCATCTTCGGGTAGCGAGAACATGATGTTCATGTTCT
>DGTH01000019.1 GCA_002393705.1 Prevotella sp. UBA4341
GGGAAGCCCCAGTTCTGGCCGTCGGCCGAGAAGGGGTCGGGCGGCGCACCGGCCTGTCCGTTCAGGTTGAAGTACTTAGGCTCTACCCAGGCCTCCACGCCGTCGCGCGAAATACCGATGGGTATGTCGCCCTTCAGTATGACGCGGTGGGCGCGGGCGTACTCGTGGGCGCTGCGCATCTGCTGGTCGAGGTTGTACTGTACGAAGTACCAGAAATCAAGTTCTTTCTTGGTGCTGGCTGTCGGCTGTTGGCTGTCGGCTGAATAAGTGGCGTCCTTTCCCCACTGGGAGAAGTCGGCCGTGCCGTACTTGTCGCGGTTGACGGAGAAGGCTGCGTAGGGCACGAGCCACTCCTTGTTGCGCTCGAAGAACTCCTTGTAGCTGGCGCGACGGCTCAGGCTCTTCCACTCCTGCTCGAAGAGCAGCCTGAGGTACTGCATCTTGGCCTCGTTGACGCGCTCGTAGTCTATCTGCTCAAGGGCGTTCAGCTCCTGGCGCAGGGCCTCGAACTCGGCCTTCTTCTCTTTGTCCTTGAGCTCCGGCAGCTGGCGCAGGTCCGT
Organism: Prevotella sp. UBA4341; assembly: GCA_002393705.1. Classification (GTDB taxonomy): domain Bacteria; phylum Bacteroidota; class Bacteroidia; order Bacteroidales; family Bacteroidaceae; genus Prevotella. The sequence continues at coordinate 561 of DGTH01000019.1, forward strand.
ATATTGCGGGTGCAGGGCATAGATGCTGATGGAGTTGTAGGGGTAGGAGTCCTGCCAGGTGTGGGTGATGTTGGTATCGTTGATGGGCAGAATCTGCAGGACGCGCTGACAGGTCTTGTCGACCCAGTCTATCATGAGCTTCAGGTCGCCGAAGTCGCCCACGCCGAAGCTGCCCTCGCTGCGCAGCGAGAAGACGGGTACGACGACGCCGGCTGCCTTCCACGGGTGGATGGGGAAGTAAGCCTGCGTGAGCTCATAGACCACCACCTCGCCCGAGGCGATGTCGGTCAGTTCGATGCTGCGGTTCTCGGCCGTCTCCCAGATGGGAGTGAAGTCCTGTTCGCTATCGACGACGATGAACTTGAACTCGAACTGACGGGGCAGGAGCGAGGCATCGAGGCTGATGACCCACTCGTTGCACTCGTGCTCCTTCATCTCAAGGGCGCGCTTGGGGTCCCAGCTGCCAATGTAGTCGGGCTCGCCCACGATGGCCAAGCGCTCGCCGGTGCGCAGCTGCGGGGCGCGTACCTTCAGACGCACCGTACGGTCAAACTCGGTGGGCGTGCTCAGGTGGCGCTCGCGGGCCTGGATGCAGTCGGTGTAGGCCGAGCTGTAGAGGAAGGCGTCGTCGGGAATGTCAATCCAGTGGTCATACACCGTGTAGCGTGCCCCCCTGATGGCGGCAAACTCCAGGCGGTGGGGCTCTACGAGCCACTCGTGGCGCACCTCTTCGTTGCCGCGCTCCAAGCTGTAGTAGTAGTCAATAAACGTGCCGGCCTTGGCCGTCATGTTGACGTCAACGGTCCAGTGGTGGCCGTCGATGGTCATCATTTTGTGCTGAGTAGGCTTGCTCTCATCACCAGACAGAATGTTTAACACCAGATTCTCGCCGAAAGCGGTCTGATACTGCAGATTAAATTGTAATTTCATAGTCGGTATGTAGTTTTAGTTGCTTACGCGTACATTATTATATAAGTATGAGTGGTTCCTTACTTCTTGCCTTCACGAATGAAGAACACGCAGAGGGAACCCACGACGAGCAGCACGCCGGAGACAATCATCATGGAGTACTGATGGCTGCCAACGAGCGAGAGCACCGTGCCACCGAGCAGGGCGGCAATAATCTGAGGAATGCAGATGGTACAGTTGAAGAGTCCCAGGTAGGCCCCCATGTGGCCGTAGCCCTGCAGGGCGTTGGTGACCAGGGCGAAGGGCATGGCCAGCATGGCAGCCCAGGCGCAACCGATGAGCAGGAACGGCAGGAACAGCACGTACTGGTCGTGAACGAAGGGTACCATGCAGAACCCTGCTGCACCCAGAAGGAGACTGAAGGCGTAGGCCATCTTCATGCCACGGAACTGCGGCAGCACCAAGGCCCAGAGCACGGCACCCAGCGTCTGCACGCCGAAGACGATGCCCGTCCAGTTGCCTGCTGCCTGATAGCCTTCGGACGTAACGTCGGTAGTACCCCAGACCGTGTCGCCAATGGTGCCGGTGGTGTAGTTCCACATGTAGAGGAAGGCAGCCCAGCAGAAGAACTGCACGAGCCCCACCTGCCAGAAGGCTACGGGGGCATGCTTCAGCAGCGTGAGCCAGGAGGCGCTCTCTTCGCTCTGCTCGTCGGAGGCGTTGTACTCGGCGTACTCCTTCGGTGGCCACTCCTTGACCTTCAGCGTGGTGTAGATGACGCAGCCAATGAGGATAAGGGCTCCGATGTAGAAGGAGTAGATGACCGAGTCGGGCACGACGCCCGAGGGGGCCGTGTTGGCAATGCCGATGGCGGTGAAGAAGAAGGGGAACACAAAGCCCACCAGTCCGCCGGCGTTGCAGAGGAACGACTGGATACTGTAGGCCTTGGCCTTCTGCTCCTCGTTGACCATGTCGCCGACGAGCATCTTAAACGGTTGCATGGCCATGTTAATGCTGGTGTCGAGGAACATCAGTGCGCAGGCTCCGAACCAGAGGGCGGCACCCACCGTCAGTCCTAACGAACCGGCATTGGGCAGCAGGGCCATGACCAGCACGGCAGCGGCGGCACCCACGAAGAGGTAGGGAATGCGGCGGCCGAAGCGCGTCCAGGTCTTGTCAGAGAGGGTGCCGACAATCGGTTGCACAAGCATGCCCATGAGTGGAGGCAGCACCCAGAAGAAACTTAGCGAGTGGGGGTCGGCCCCCAGCGTCGCAAAGATACGTGAAATGTTGGCGTTCTGCAGCGAGTAGGCTATCTGTACGCCAAAGAATCCGAAGCTTAGATTCCATAGTTTCCAGAAGGAAAGATTAGGTTTTGTTTTCATCAACCTCTCCCGACCTCCCCAAGGGGGAGGAGTGCCTTAACGGACTCCTCGCCACTTCAGGTTATTCGGGCTTTATTAGTTCTACATTAATTATTATTGTTATTTATTATTGTTATTATTGATAGCCCTCCTCCCCTTTGGGGAGGTTGGGAGGGGTTTCCCTTTGGGGAGGTCGGGAGGGGTCTTACCTGGTTGTTCCCCTGATGATGAGCCTCGTACGCACGATGCGCCGCTCCATCTTGTCACGCGGTATGGTGCCCTCCACGTGGCCTATGAGGATGTTGGCCGCCTCCTCGCCCACGCGGACACCACGCTGCTCGACGGTGGTCAGCATGGGGTCGCAGGCCACGGCCTGCTGGCCGTTGGTGAAGCCGCAGATGCTTATGTCGTCAGGTACGCGGAACCCCATGCGCTTGGCAGTGTAGAGAATGCCGATGGCCGTATCGTCGTTGACGGCGAAGAAACCGTCGGGCCGGTTCTCCATCCTCAGTATGTCGGGCGTGATGGCCTCTGCGTCGGCTCGGTTGTCACAGATGTGCATCAGCTGCTCGTCGGGACGTATGCCGTGCTTCAGCAGCGCGTCCTTATAGCCGTTGAAGCGGTTTTTCGAAATCTCCAATGTCAGCGGCGAACCGTAGAAGGCAACGCGGCGGCAGCCCGTCTCCACCAGGTGGCTGACGGCATTGAAGGCCCCCATGTAGTCATCGACCACGACGCGGCTGGCATTGACGCCGGTGCAGATGCGGTCGTAGAACACCAGGGGCACGCCGGCGTCGATGAGCCGCTGGAAGTGGTCGTACTGCTGCGTGTCCTTAGCCTGCGAGACGATGATGCCGCACACCTTGTTCTCGAAGAACGACTGGCATATCTTCACCTCGCGCTCGTACTGCTCGTTGCTCTGGGCCACCATGATGCGGTAGCCACGGGCCGAGGCTTCCTCCTCAATGCCCGAGAGCACGGAGGAGAAGTAGAAGTGAGTAAACTCAGGAATGATGACACCAATAACCTTGATGGCCTTCACCCGCGTGTTGCGCAGCGACTCGGCTATCATGTTGGGCGCAAAGTTGTGTTCGCGGGCATACTGCTGAATGGCTGCCCTGCGCTCGGCGCTGATGCGCGGAGAGTCCTTCAGTGCGCGAGAGACCGTGGCGACGGAGGTGCCAAACTTCCTCGCTATGTCTTTCATCGTCAACGGCGCTTTTTCTTCTTCCATGAAGGTGTATTGTTATTGGTTAGTGATGCAAAGATAACTATTAAACCCGAAAGGTGTACTCGTACCTTATTATTATTAATCTTTTAGGATATGCAAACGTTTGCACACCGCAAACCAATCTTTTGTTACTTAAAAAAGTACAACGAAAGCAAAACAAACCTATCTTTGCACTTGATTTAAGTCAATTACAAGTTATAACTACAAACAATTTTATAAAATATCACTAACTTAAAAAACAAATGATGAAGCAGGTAAACATTAGAAAACCGCTTAGAATGCTCGTCCTTTTGTTAGGACTGTTTCTATCGGTAGGAGCCTTTGCGCAGCAGATTACTGTCAAAGGTTATGTTCAGGATGCTGAAAACGAACCGATCATCGGTGCGACAGTCCGTGTGGTAGGCACGCAGACGGCGGTCATTACCGATATTGACGGTAACTTCACCTTGAAGGCAAATCAGGGAGCCAGCATCCAGGTTTCTTACATTGGCTACGAAGTTGCCACCGTGGCAGCTGCCCCTGAGCTGGTCATTACGCTGAAGGACGAGGCCAACACGCTGAACGAAGTCGTGGTCATCGGTTATGGCCGTGCTAAGAAAAACGACCTGACAGGTTCTGTCACAGCCATTAAGCCAGATGAGATGAGCCACGGTTTGCAGACCAGTGCCGACGACATGCTTGCCGGTAAGGTGGCAGGTCTTAACATCATCAGTGAGGGTGGTGCTCCTGGCGCAGGTTCAAAAATCCGTATCCGCGGCGGTTCGTCACTTTCAGCATCCAACGACCCATTGTATGTGGTTGACGGACTGCAACTTGACCCTGCCGGTATCTCTGGTATGAACCCATTGGCATCTATCAACCCGAACGACATCGAGTCGTTCACCGTATTGAAGGATGCATCGGCTACAGCTATCTACGGTTCTCGTGCCTCAAACGGTGTGATTATCATCACCACCAAGAAAGGAAAAGCCGGACAGAAGGCCAAGGTGTCGTACAATGGAAACGTCTCTGTCTCTGTCAAGAAAAAGACCCTCGATGTGTTCGACGGCCCTGGTTTCCAGAAATTCGTTGCCGAAACCTTCGGAGAGGACAGCCCCGAGTATGCTTTGTTGGGTTACTATGAGAACGGAGAGCAGAAGTTTGCCAACACCAACTGGCAAGATGAAATCTATCGTCCAGCCATCTCTACAGACCACAACATCACGGTCACAGGCGGTACGGCTCACATGCCTTATCGCGTATCTGGCGGCTTTACCAGTCAAGACGGTATTGTAAAGTCAACCTATTTCCGCCGCTACACCGGCAGTTTCAACCTTGCTCCCTCGCTATTGAAAGACCATCTGCGCCTGAACATTTCGGGTAAGGTGATGCACGGTCAAAGACGTTGGGACAACGGAGCCATCGGTGCAGCAGCCTACATGGACCCCACCAAGCCCATCCGTCTGAACCAAGACAAATTCAACAAGTATTTCGGTGGTTATTTCCAGTGGGCAAAGGCAGCTGGATTCCCCAACGACAATACATGGGAATATGCTTTCGACAGCAATGCTACAGCTAACCCTGTCGCACTCGCTGAAAACAATGGCACCAAGTCGAAAGCCACCACGCTGCAAGGTGACATTTCTGTCGATTACTCCATCCACGGCTTGGAAGACTTGCATGTCTTGGCTAACCTGGCAGGCAACCTCACAAATGCAAAGGAGGAAACCAGCAACAGTCCTTACACAACTTCCAACTATTACTATGGTTGGGATGGCTGGAGTAAGAACAAGAACTACAACTATATCTTCAATATCTTCCTGCAGTACACCAAGGAACTGAAAGAAAATGTACACAATCTGGACGTGCAGGTAGGTTATGAATGGCAGCGCTACCATGCTTGGAGCGACAAATGGGGCTATGGAATTATTCCGCAGACAGCATCTGTAGGTGCCGGCACCCGCTATAACGAGCCTACCGGTATCACAGAATGGAAGACGGAGAACCGCCTTCGTTCTTGGATTGGCCGTTTGAACTATACTCTCTTGAACCGCTATCTCTTCACGTTCACCATGCGTGCCGACGGTTCGTCACGCTTCGCAAAAGGTCACGAGTGGGGCTACTTCCCTGCTGCCGCTTTCGCATGGCGTGTGAAAGAAGAGGCTTTCCTGAAAGATGTTGATGCCGTAAGTGATTTGAAGTTCCGTCTGACTTACGGTAAGACCGGTCAGCAGAACATCGGCTATGACTTCTATTATATCCCGACATTCACAGCCAACTATGATCACGCTTACTATCCACTCTTCGGCAACGGACAGACAGTTCGCCCAAGTGTCTATAACTCAGACCTGACTTGGGAGAAGACAACCACCTACGACGCCGGCTTCGACCTTTCGCTTTGGAACGAACGTCTGTCGCTGAGTGCTGACTGGTACTACCGTAAGACCACCGACCTGATCAACAACATCTATGTTCCTGCAGGTGCCAACTTCGGTGCGCAGACAGTGGGTAACATTGGTGAACTCCACAACACGGGTGTTGAATTTATGGCTACCGTCCGTCCCATCACTTCAAAAGACCTGAACTGGGAAGTGACCTACAACTTCACCTATAACAAGAACAAGATTGACGACTTGGCTTCCGACCTCATCGAACATGAGGGCATCGGTCTTTCGAAGAACGGTATGGCTTATCAGACAGGTCACTCGTCAAGTGCATTCTACGTTTACCGTCAGGTTTACGATCAGAATGGAAACATTGTTCCTCATACTTTCGTTGACCGCAACGGTAACGGCACGCTTGACAGTGACGACCGCTACTTCTTCTATCATGCCGATCCCGATGTCACTATGGGTTTGGGTTCGAAAGTCACCTATAAGAACTGGGACTTCAGCTTCAATTCACGCGCCAACTTCGGCAACCACGTATTCAATGCCAACATCAACGGAACATACATCAGCGGACAGGGTTTGGGCTCAACGCTGAACTTCATGCACAACATTCCTACACTGGCACTGAAGTATGGCTTGAAAGACGCTTCCGAGGCACAGCCCGCATCAGACTGCTGGATTCAGAACGCTTCGTTCTTCAAGCTCGACAACATCACTGTGGGTTACTCTTTCCAGAAACTCTTCGGTGCTAACATCACTGGCCGAGTCTATGCTACCGCACAGAATATTTTCACCATCACCAACTACGAAGGTCTTGATCCGGAAATACAAAGCGGCATAGAGAGCAGCATCTATCCTCGTCCGTTCACCACCATTCTTGGTGTGAATCTGAACTTCTAATTCTACCTTGTATCAAAACAATAAAAGGAAAAATCATGACTATTAAAGGTATTAAAAATGTAATGGCTGCGGTTTTCTTGGGTGTTGCATCATTGTGCTTCACGGCATGTTCCGACAATGCCCCTATTATCGGTGGTTCCCT
>DGTH01000032.1 GCA_002393705.1 Prevotella sp. UBA4341
TCAAGCGTAAGTACCTTCGGCGAAGTCAAAAGCAGTGTGCCTTGAAACGGCCGAATGAATGTGGTCAGTTGCGGGCGAGATTGAGGTGGTGGGTAATGCACTGGGGAAGTTCTTCCTCGTAGTGGGTCACCATGATGAGCGTCTTGTTGGGTCGCTCGCAGAAGGTTTCGATGATGTCCTTGACCAGACGGCGGTTGTGGTTGTCGAGACCGTGCAGGGGCTCGTCGAGAATGAGCAGCTCGGGGTCTTTGACGAAGGCACGGGCCAGGAGCACCAGACGCTGTTCGCCACTGGAGAGTTGAAGGAAGCTGCGGTCGGCCAGCTGGTCGATGCCCAGAAGGTGCATCCAGAAGCGGCACTGCTGCTGCTCGTCGGCGGTGGGGTGCTGGTAGAGACCTATGGTGTCCTTGAGTCCGCTGGCCACGATGTGAAGGGCCTTGATGTCGCGGTGGTAGGAGCGGTGCATCTCTGGCGAGACGTAGCCAATGTGGCGCTTGATGTCCCAGATGCTCTCGCCGCTCCGGCCTCGCTGGTAGCCAAAGAGGGAAATGTCGCAGGCGTAGCTCTGCGGGTTGTCGGCACAGACCAGCGAAAGCAGGGTTGACTTGCCGGAGCCGTTGCGACCGGAGACGGCCCAGCGTTCGCCGTTCATCACGCGCCAGGAGAGGTCACTGAGGATGGTGCGCTCAGCGTAGCGTATGCTGACGTGGTTCATGCATATAACCTCGGTGGCGGCGTAGTCGTTCTGGCGGTGGGGCAGGGTAAGCAGCTCATGGCGCTTTTCGTCGGTGAGCACGTGGGGAGGCACCGGCTCCCGCTGCTGCAGGTATTGGCTGAGCGTCATGGGTTCGGGGTCGGGCTGCCGGCTGTCCATGTCGAGTACCTTCTCGACGTAGTCGGGTATGTCGTCGCTCTTGGCCAGTACGAGATAGAGGTCGATGTGGTCCTCTATGGCTATTTGCAGCAGGAGCTCGCGCAGCTGCTGGCGAGTCTCGGCATCGAGTCCGATGAAGGGGTTGTCGAGTATGAGCAGGCGTGGTTGTTGGGCCAGCGTCTTGACCAGCTGAAACTTGCGCAGCTCGCCGCTGCTGAGGGCTATGACGGGCTTGTCCATGACGCCAGTGAGCGAGAAGCGGCGGACTAACCCGTCGGGGAACCCGTTGGGCGCGGAATGCTGAAGCAGCTGGGCGGGGGTAGGGGTCTCTGCGTCTATGTCGTGCTGGTTCCAACGCAGTTGCAGGTAGTAGGCACTATCGACGAGCGGGCCGTAGCTGTCGCGGAAGGCTACGTAGCGCAGGCGGTCGCTGGCTACGCGGCGTCGCAGGCGTTCCACCCACTGGGTCTTGCCGCTGGCGTTGTGGCCTACGATGGCGGTAATCATGAGTGAACTTTCTCTTTATTCTTGTTGACAAAATCTTTCCATCCCCGGTAGTGGGCGGGCGACTCTGGGCGGCTCATCTGCAAGTAGTGGCAGTAGGCGGCGCCAAGGGCGTCGGTAGCGTCCATGAAGGTGCTGATGTCGTCCTTCGAGAGCTTCAAGAGTCGCTGCAGCATGCCGGCCACTTGCTCTTTGGAGGCGGAGCCGTTGCCCGTGATGGCCATCTTGATCTTCATGGGGGCATACTCGTGAATGGGCACCCCGTGGTGAATGGCGGCGGCAATGGCAGTGCCCTGGGCACGGCCCAACTTAAGCATGGACTGCACGTTCTTGCCGAAGAAGGGGGCCTCGATGGCCATTTCGTCGGGCAGATAGCTGTCGATGATGCCGGTGACGCGTTCGAAGATATGGCCCAACTTAAGATAGCCGTCGGCAAACTTGCGTAGGTCTATGACGCCCATGGTCATCATTTCGGCCTTGCCGCCGACGATGCGAATGAGGCCATAGCCCATGATGTTGGTGCCAGGGTCGATGCCCAGGATGATTTTCTCGGGCTTCGTCATCAGAGTCGCATGGTGGTGGTAAACATGTCCTTAAAGTCGAGCTTGACGGGCTGACGGAAGAGTCCGAAGAGGGCGCTGCCTGAACCGCTCATGGCGGCGTAGGTGGCTCCCAGGTCGTAGAGGTGCTGCTTGATACGCCCAAGCTTGGGGTGCTGGCTGAAGACACTCTCCTCGAAGTCGTTGACGAGTGCCTGTCGCCACGTCTCGACGGGCTGCAGCACTACGTCGCGGCAGTTGAGCTGCGGCATTTTCGGCGTAACGTGGGCGTAGGCCTCGGCCGTAGAGACGGGAATGTCTGGGCGTACGAGCCCCAAGTGCCAGCCCCGCAGGTTGAGCGTAACGGGCGAGAGCTGGTCGCCAATGCCTTCGGCGTACTGCGGACGCGGGTCGATGAAGAAGGCGCAGTCGGCCCCTAAGTGTGCGGCGTAGCGTCGCAGCTGTTCGGAGGAAAGACCCAGCTCGCAGTACTCGTTCAGCGTGCGCAACATGTAGGCCGCATCGCTGGAACCGCCGCCCATGCCGGCCTGGGTGGGAATGCACTTGACGAGCCTGACGCTGAGGCAGGGCAGCTGCGGGAAGTCCTGCTTCAGCAGGCGGTATGCCCTGATGACGAGGTTCTCCGCCAGGTCGCCCTCAATCTTAATGCCGACCACTTTGAGCTGGCATTCCTGTGGGCCGTCGGTGGCCTCCACGTCCAGTTCGTCGCTCAGCGGTACGGGGTAGAAGATGGTCTGCAAGTTGTGGTAGCCGTCGGGGCGACGAGCTACGACGTTCAGTCCAAGGTTAATCTTTGCTATCGGGAAACACTTCATAAGTCTTCTTTTTTCTTCAATATTGGAACGTGCCGAACTCGCTCTCGATGGTCAGCGAGCGGGGACCTTCGTCGATGTGGCCTACTACCTGTGCGTCGATGTTGAACGAGCGGCTGATGTCGATGACATTCTGTGCCTGCTGGGGGCTGACGTATATCTCCATGCGGTGACCCATGTTGAACACTTGGTACATTTCGCGCCAATCGGTGCCGGAGCAGTCGTGAATGGCCTGGAAGAGCGGCGGCACGGGGAACATGTGATCTTTGACCACGCGGCAGTCTGGGCCTACGAAGTGGAGCACCTTGGTCTGGGCTCCGCCCGTGCAGTGGACCATGCCGTGAATCTTCGGGCGCAGCTCGTCGAGCAGTCGCTTCACCACGGGCGCGTAGGTGCGGGTGGGGGAGAGCACGAGGCGGCCGGCGTCAGGAAGTTCGTAGTGTTGGGTTAGCTGAGGCTCTGCCTCAGCATACGGGACGCTGTCCGTGAGCCGGTACTTGCCGCTATAGACCAGCTCCTGGGGCACCTGGTGGTCGTAGCTCTCGGGGTACTTCTGAGCCAGGTAGTTGCTGAAGACGTCGTGGCGCGCCGAGGTGAGTCCGTTGCTGCCCATGCCGCCGTTGTAGCAGTGTTCATAAGTGGCCTGACCTGTTGAGGAGAGGCCCACGATAACGTCGCCAGGACGGATGTTGGCATTGTCGATGACGTCCCTGCGGCGCATGCGGCAGGTGACGGTGCTGTCAACGATGATGGTGCGTACCAGGTCGCCCACGTCGGCCGTCTCGCCGCCAGTGGGCCAAATGCCGATGCCCATCTGGCGCAGTTCGGAGAGCAGCTCGTCGGTGCCGTTGATGATGGCCGATATGACCTCGGCCGGAATGAGCATCTTGTTGCGTCCGATGGTGGAGCTGACTAGGATGTTGTCAGTAGCTCCCACGCAGAGCAGGTCGTCGGTGTTCATGACTATGGCGTCCTGGGCAATGCCTTTCCAGACGGAGAGGTCGCCCGTCTCCTTCCAGTACATGTAGGCTAGGCTCGATTTGGTGCCGGCTCCGTCGGCGTGCATGATGTTGCAATACTCAGGGTCACCGCCCAGAACGTCGGGTATAATCTTGCAGAAGGCTTGTGGATAAAGGCCTTTGTCTATGTTCTTGATGGCGTTGTGAACGTCCTCCTTTGCGGCCGAAACGCCGCGTTGCATATATCTGTTGTTCATTTTTTGGGGCTATTGGGGTGTTGGGTGTTGAATTTCGGCGGGGAAACCGCCGAGAGCTGGGTGCATGTGTTATTCGTTCAGGCCGCTAAAGTCGGTCGTGTTCTGCTCGGTGCCCTCGGGTGCCTCGTAGAGGTACATGGGCGTGAAGCCGAACATGCCGGCCAGCAGGTTGCGCGGGAAGGAGCGTATGTCGATGTTGTAGCTCTGCACGGCCTCGTTGTACTTGCGGCGGGCCTCACTCAGACGGTTGACGGCACCCTCCAGTTCGACCATGACTCTAGAGAACTGCTCGTTGCCCTTCAGTTCAGGGTAGTCGGCCTCGTGAATGACCATGAGACGTCCCAGCGCCTGGCTGAACTCACCCTGAGCCTGCGACCACTGGCGCATCTGTTCGGGCGTACAGTTCGAGGGGTCGATGGTGGTCTGCGTGGCCTTGGCGCGCGCCTCGACCATGTGTTCGAGGGTTTCCTGGTTGAAGGAGGTCACCTTGCGCAAAATCTGCTCCAGCGAGTTCAGGTTCTGCTGGTTGCGCTTCAAGACGACGTCGATGTAGGAGAAGGCCGTCTTGGCCTGCTCTTGTGACTGTACGAGGTGGTTGTAGGAACTGCTCATCCAGAAGCCAACGATGACGGTAAAGAGGACGATGAGCCCCAGGCATCCGATACCAATAATTTTTTTGTTCATAGCTTTATAAATGTGTTTAAATGTTTGTTATTACGTTTTACCAGCCTACGGTGGCACCGCCACCGCCGGAACCGCCGCCGCTGTAGCCACCGCCTCCTCCGGAACGTCCTCCACCGCCGCTATATCCTCCGCCGCCGCTGTAGCCACCACCGCCGCCAAAGCCCCTGCTTGCCGCCAAGAGAACACCGCCGAAGAGCATGGGCAGGATAGTCCACTCCTTCTTGAACATGTTGGAGGGTCGCTGGTTGCGGGCAAAGATGCGCATGTTCCAGCCACGGGCTATTGACACGCAGAAGTAGGCGACGGTCCAGATGATGAGGAAGAAGAAGTAGTAGGAAAAGTAGTCGGTGGGTTCTTCGTCGGCAGCTTGCTTCTTGGCGGCCGATGTGCGGGGCAGGTCAGCCTGAGGCAGGTGTCGCAGCTGGTTGTAGATGGCATCGGTAATGGCGAGCAGGGCGCTGTCGGGCTGGTTGGTCTTCATGTAGGGAATAAGGTAGCGCTGGGCCAGCTCGTTACACTCCGCGTCGGTGAGGTTAGCCTCAAGGGCGTAGCCGGTATGAGCCCGGAACAGGTGGTCGTCGTAGGCCAGCACCAAGACGAGGCCCTGGTCGTCTTTGCCAATTTTGTAAAGGTCGAAGACGTCCTGCGCGAAACGGAAGATGTCCTTCTCGGCAACGTGGTTGACGGCGATGAGGGCCGTCTCAATGCCCAGCTCGTCGTCCATCTGCATGAGCCGGCGGTCTAACTGGCTGACGGTCTGCTGGCTAATGACCCCGTCCGGGTTGGCTACATACTTGGTCTTGTCCTTCAGGTGGGGCAGGCTGATGTCCCTGGCGGTCCATGCCTTCACGGCAGTCGTTTCGGTTTCGTTCTTCTCCTCGGTGCCCATGGTGTAGCTACAGGCTGCAAACTGCCCCAGCACGCCGATTGTAAGAAGCAGTTTCCATGCAGCGTCCCAGAGCCTGTAGCGCCAGGGGCGGGCATCCCACTCGTCGGTCAGCTGGCTGATGGTCTGAAGGTGCTCAGCACGCTTGGCCTTATACTGCGCCTTGCAGTAGGCATGCAGGTCGATAACCTCGTGCTGGGTGATGCTCTTCTTCTGCTGTCTGTAGTAGCGCTCCAGCCCTTTGCCGGCACTCTTCATTTTCTCAGCAACGTTCTTAATGCGCTTCCTGAGGTCGCGTACGGCTGTGTGGCTCTCGTCCTGGTGGACAAGTTCTATGTAGCCAAAGAGCACCAGAAGGGGGCCGCACACCACCACATAGGCCCAGAAGATGGCAGGTGCAAGGCCGGCATCGCCATTTTGACCCAAGATGAAGAATTGCGGCACAGTGATGAATGCCGCAATGACAACCACGACAGTCAAAACAATGTTCAGGATGCGCCAAAGAGTGTTCATTGTCTTACCGCCTTATTTATCGTCGTTGTGCCAGAAGTCCCAGGAGGCAAAGGCTTGCAAGAGCAGCATCTCCAAACCGTTCTTGACGTTAGCCCCGTACTCGGCACCGCGCTTCATGAAGAGCGTCTCGTCAGGATTGTATATCAGGTCGTACAGAATGGTGTGGGAGTCCATGGCCTCGTAGGGCAGAAGGGGGCACTCGTCGGTCTTGGGAAACATGCCCATAGGCGTGCAGTTGACGATGACGTTGTATTCCTTTATCACTTCATGGGTAATGCGCTGATACTGAATAGTGTCAGGTCGCTCGTAACGGCTCACGAAGACCGTCTCCAGCCCCAGTGACTTCAGACCGTAGTCGATGGCCTTCGAGGCTCCGCCCGTACCCAGGATAAGGGCTTTCTTGTGGTGACGTTCGAGCATGGGTTCAATGCTTTGGGTGAAGCCGATGACGTCGGAGTTGTAACCCTTCAACTTGATGTTCTTGCCCTCATGAATAACCTTGATAACGTTGACAGCACCAATGGCACGGGCCTCCGGGCTGATGTTGTCGAGGAAGGGAATGACCTTCTGCTTGTAGGGAATGGTAACGTTGAGTCCTTTCAGTTCTGGGTTAGAGTCGAGCACTTCTGCCAACAGGTCGATGCTGGGAATCTCGTAGTTTTCATAAACAGCGTCAATGTTCTCGTCGGCAAACTTCTGGTTGAAGTAGCTGATGGAGAACGAGTGTCCTAAGGGATAACCTATAAGTCCGTACTTGTCCATAATGGTGAAGATTTATTTAGTTGCAAAATACATTGTGCAAATGCCGAAGGTAAGCCGGCGGAAGCGTGGTTCGCGGAAACCGGCCTTCTTGAGAATGTCCATCATCGCCTCGCCCTGAGGGAAGGCTTCTATGGTGCGCGTCAGATAACTGTAAGCACTGTTGTCCTTGGAGATGAGCCTTCCATAGAAGGGCAGGAAGGTGTGGGAGTAGATGGCGAAGAGCTGCTTCATGGGGAAGCTGACGGGTGTAGTCAGTTCGACGATGCTCAGGTGGCCGCCGGGTTTCAGCACACGGCACATCTC
>DGTH01000048.1:0-961 GCA_002393705.1 Prevotella sp. UBA4341
GTCATGGCTGCCGTTGATACGACGCAGACCCCCGCTATATATGTAGGGGGGCGCGAACTCAACCTGAAGGACGGCATCTACGAGACCGTCTGTAGCCGTACGGGCGACTTCACGCTGGCTGGCTACCTTGAGGTAATGAACAGCAACGGCGACCGTATTCGCCGTGACTTCGAACAGAAATACACCGTGGTTGATCCGAGTGCTACGGTCAGCGCCGACCTGATGAACGTGCTCTATGCCGGCTACAACAACCCCATTAGCGTCAGTGTGCCGGGCGTGCCCTTGTCGAAGGTGCAGGCCAGCATTTCCGGCGGTACGCTGACTCCCGTCAGTGCGGGTCACTACATTGCCCGTCCGTCGGCCGTTGGCAAGGATGTCACCATCACCGTCACCTCGACGAATACGGGCCGCTCGCAGCAGATGGGACAGTTTACGTTCCACGTACGTAAGTTGCCCGACCCGACGGCCTACATCGCTACGGCCGATGCACAGGGTACGGCCTCCCGCTTCCGTGGCGGCGGTCTGTCGAAGCAGCAGCTGATGGGTGCCGACGGCATCGGTGCTGCCATTGACGACGGCATTCTCGACATCACCTTCAAGGTTGTGTCGTTCGAGACGGTGTTCTTCGACAACATGGGTAATGCAGTGCCCATGCAGAGCGAGGGTTCGAAGTTCTCGGCTCGCCAGAAGGATACGTTCCGCAAACTGTCGCGTAACAAGCGGTTCTACATTTCGCGCGTGACGGCTGTCGGTCCTGACGGCATACAGCGTACCTTGCCTGCATCCATGGAGGTGATTGTGAAGTAAAAAGCCCCACCCCAGCCCTCCCCGAAGAGGGAGGGGGCTAAACTGAAAGAATAAAGAAAGAAATATATATGCGTATGAAGAGGATATTTGGAAATCGGGTGATGATGATAATGTGTTTATCGTTCGTCATTTGTGATTTATCATTTAGCGTAGC
>DGTH01000048.1:1079-11196 GCA_002393705.1 Prevotella sp. UBA4341
GAACGACGCCGACGGCAAGCGTCCGCGCAATACGGCTACCCAGCCGCAGCAGCATCGCAGGGGCCAGCTCACGCAGCGTGCCCGCATGATGTTTCCCTCGGCCATTGAGATGCCAAGCGACGTGGTGTGGCGCCGCGACATTTACCGCGAGATAGACCTGACGAAGGATGCCAACGGCGGACTCTACTACCCGGTACAGCCCATTGGCCACGAGATGAACCTGTTTACCTACATCTTCAAGCTCGTGCAGAACAACTATATTCCTGCCTACGAGTATCGTCTTGACGGCAACGAGGTCTTCTCGGACTCGGCAAAGGTCAGTTTCAAGACGCTACTGGCCGACCACAGCATCTTCTATGAAGAGGACGGTGGCAAGATACGCGTTGATAACAGCGACATACCCTCGTCGGAGGTTACCATGTACTACCTGAAGGAGTGTGCCTACTACGACCAGTCGAACTCTACGTTCCACCGCCAGGTGCTGGCCCTCTGTCCGGTCATGATGCGCGAAGGCGACTTCGGCGGCGAGGCTACCAAGTACCCGCTCTTCTGGGTGAAGTACAGCGACCTGGAACCCTTCTTGAGTCGTCAGACGGTCATGACGAGCAGCCTGAACAATGCCGCCACCATGTCGATGAGCGACTACTTCACGCTATCGAAGTACAGCGGCAAGATATACAAGACCAACAACATGCTGGGCCGCACCCTGGCGCAGTACTGTCCTACCGACTCGCTGATGGCCCTGGAGCAGGACCGCATCGAGAAGGAACTGACCGACTTCGAGGCCGGTCTCTTCCGTTCGTCGCTGACAGCCGACTCCACTAAGACTGACTCTGCCAACGTAGCAGCCGCTGAGGAGGAAGGCGTGAAGCCCGCAAAGGCCGAGAAGAAGAAAAAGAAGCGCACGCGCAGGTCGCGCTCGCGTGTTGATACAGAGAGCACGCCGGCTACCTCGACCGGAGCCGCCCGCGTGTCGGTGCGCAGGCAAAGACATTGATTTAGTTCATAATTGAGAGTTTAGAGAGAATATGAAAAAGATTTTTGCAATTACGAGTGTCGTAGCACTGCTGCTTGTCGCTACGTCCAGTCAGGCTCAGACCGCGCTCGGTCTGAAGGGAGGCTACAATATTACGAGCATGTCGTTTTCGTCCGACTTGCTGAGTAAGTCTAACCGTTCAGGCTTCTTCATTGGCCCTACCGTCAAGTTTACGCTGCCCATTGTGGGGCTGGGCATGGATGCCGCCGTGCTCTACGACCAGCGCGAGGCCAAGTTGGAGATGGGTGGCGAATCCGAAACCATCAGGCAGAAGAGTGTCAACATCCCCATCAACGCCCGCTACCAGTTTGGCCTGGGAGACCTGGCTGCACTTTACCTGGCGGCCGGTCCGCAGTTCGGACTGAACGTGGGTCACGAGAACTTCAAGTTGACTGACACCGACAACTACCAGCTACGGAAGACCAACTTCTCCATCAATGCCGGCTTGGGCTTCATCTTTGCCAACCACTTCCAGGTGGGCTTCAACTACAACATCGCCCTGGGCAAGACCGGCGAGTTGGAGTCGCTGAAGAGTGCCTACGATGCCTACGAGACGAAGAACAACGCCTGGCAGATTTCGGCCGCTTACTACTTCTAAGAGCTGTTTATAATTGATTTATATTAAAAAGGACGCAAAAATGAACGTTTGCGTCTTTTTTTTCTTGAAAAACATTTGCTTTGAAAAATAAAATCCATACCTTTGCAGCGCAAAAGCAAATAAAAAGTTTTATTAATTAAAATTTGAAAGTTATGAAGAAAGTATTTTTAGCAATTGCAGCTGTTGTTCTCAGTGCAACTACAGCTATGGCTCAGAGCGAAGCCGGTTCAGTTTATATTAAGCCCATGGTCGGTGGAACGCTTACCACTTTGACAAAGTTAGACGACTCTAAGATGAAGCTTGGTCTCGTTGGTGGTGCAGAGTTGGGTTATCAGGTTTCTAATGAGTTCGCTGTTACGGCTGGTGTCTTGGCTTCAATGCAGGGTGCAAAGTCTGATGCACAAGGCTTAATCGATTTCGGCTTTTTGGGTTCAGTAGATGTCAAAGAGCCTAAGTTTACATTGACATACATTAACATCCCCATCATGGCAAACTACTATGTAGCACCAGGTCTGGCTATTAAGGCTGGTATTCAGCCGGGATTCTTAGTGTCGCAGAAATTGAAGGCAAAAACTTCTGTTGGCGATGTTGAGAACTCTGACAGTGAAGGATATAAGAAGTTTGATCTCTCTATTCCCCTCGGTTTGTCTTACGAGATTAGTGACTTTGTGATTGATGCTCGTTATAACCTTGGTGTAACTAAGGTATTTGATAACTCTAAATGCAAGAACAGCGTTATCATGCTGACCGTTGGTTACAAGATTCCCCTGAACTAATCATCGGGTAATAGGTAAATAAACTAAAAAAATGAGGCAGGCCGTCGCTTGCTTCATTTTTTTTATGTACCTTTGACCTCATGTTTGTCGATGTCATACTCCCTGTGCCCCTTGAGGGCCTGTTTACCTACGCCGTGCCCGCCGTGTTGCAGTCACGTGTGCAGGTGGGCGTTCGTGTGCTGGTGGTCTTCGGCAGGTCGAAGACCTACTTGGGCATTGTGGCCCGTGTACACGATGTGCAACCGCAGGGCTACGAGGTGAAGGCCGTTAGCGACGTGGTGGATGACAGCCCCGTGGTGCTGCCCAGCCAGTTGCAACTTTGGCAGTGGATGGCCGACTACTACATGTCGCCCATTGGCGAGGTGATGAAGGCGGCACTGCCCGGCGGCATGAAGGCAGAAGACGGCTATCGTCCGCGCAAGGAGACCTTCCTGCAGCTTACTCCCCAGTTCCTCTCGGAGCAGGCGCAGCACGTGGCTTTAGAGATGCTGCGCAGCAGCAGGGCCCAGAAGCAGTTAGAGGCGTTCCAGGCTTTCCTGGCGATGACGGCTGACGGCAGCGAGGTGACGCGCGACGAGTTTCTGAACACCAGCCATGCCACGTCGGCTACATATAACGCCCTGCTGAAACGTGGCCTGCTCACTACGTCAGAGCGTGAGGTGGGGCGGCTCAACCACGGCGGCGAGCCGCACCCTGAGGCCATCAAACCACTCAGCGAACCGCAGTCTGACGCTCTGAACCGCATCAGGATGCAGTGGCTTCAACATCGGGTAGTGCTGCTCCATGGCGTGACGGGCAGCGGCAAGACCGAAATTTACATTCATCTTATTCAGCAGGCCATCGACCGCCATGAGCAGGTGCTCTACCTGTTGCCCGAGATAGCGCTGACGGTGCAGATGATGGACCGCCTGCGCCGTGTCTTCGGCAACCGTCTGGGCATCTACCACTCCAAGTACAGCGATGCCGAACGGGTGGAGATATGGCAGAAGCAGCTGTCGCCCAACCCTTACGATGTTATTCTGGGCGTGCGTTCGTCGGTCTTCCTGCCCTTCCAGCATCTTGGCCTCGTCATCGTCGATGAGGAACACGAAACCAGCTACAAGCAGCAGGACCCCATGCCCCGCTATCATGCCAGGGATGTGGCGGTAGTCCTGGCAGCCCCCTCTCGGGCTTCTGTTCTTCTCGGCACCGCCACCCCCTCCATGGAGAGCTGGTACAACGCAATGCCCCCCTCCCTTGGGGAGGGCACAGGGGGTGGGCCCGGCAAGTACGGGCTGGTGACGCTGACCGAGCGCTACAAGGGCATGGAGCTGCCGGAGATAAAGATTGTAGATGTGAAGGACCTGCAGCACCGCAAGATGATGCGCGGGCCGTTCTCTCCCCTTTTGTTAACGCGCGTGCGCGAGGCGCTGGAGCGGGGCGAACAGGCCATCCTCTTCCAGAACCGTCGTGGCTTTGCCCCTATGGTGGAGTGCCGCCAGTGCGGGTGGGTGCCCCATTGCCAGCATTGTGACGTCAGCCTGACGCTGCACCGCAGTCTGAACCAGCTGACCTGCCACTACTGCGGCTTTACCTACAGGGTGCCTGACGAGTGCCCCAGCTGCGGTTCGAAGGAGCTGCACTCGCGGGGCTTCGGCACGGAGAAGATTGAGGACACCGTGCGCGAGTTGTTTCCTGAGGCCCGCGTGGCCCGCATGGACCTGGACACCACCCGTTCGCGCCATGCCTACGAGCGCATCATCGACGATTTCTCGGCCGGTCGTACCAATATTCTCATCGGTACGCAGATGGTCAGCAAGGGTCTCGACTTCGACCGCGTCAGCGTGGTGGGCATCTTGAATGCCGACTCCATGCTCAACCAGCCCGACTTCCGGGCCTACGAGCATGCCTTCATGATGATGGCGCAGGTCAGCGGACGTGCCGGACGCAAGCAGAAGCGCGGACTGGTCATTCTGCAGACGCGCCAGCCCGGCCTGCCGCTCATTCACCAGGTGGTCAACAACGACTACCATGCCTTCTACCAGGAGCTGCTCACCGAGCGGCGCGAGTTCCGCTATCCGCCCTATTACCGGCTCATCTACGTCTATCTGAAGCATAAGGACGACCGCGTAGTCAGCACCGCCGCCACGGAGCTGGGCTCCCGTCTGCGCCAGTGGTTCGGCACCCGCGTATTAGGGCCCGACAAGCCTGCCGTGGCCCGAGTGAAGCAGCAGCACATCCGCAAGATGGTGCTCAAGTTAGAGCCCGGCCTCGACGGCCGCCGTGTGCGTGAGTATCTGCTCAAGGCGCAGCAGCAGCTCATGGCCGACAAGCGCTACGCCTCGCTACAGGTGTATTACGACGTTGACCCGGTGTAATCAGAAAAATAATTCTTGGAATCCTTACATTCTTACGCTTTATTTCGTAACTTTGACTTGTTGAAATACTTTTCAGCGCCCGCTGAATTCTTGCTACCCCCCGGGAAACTACCCGCTACCCTGCCGTAAACCACCAGTTTCCCGGGGGGGCTCTCCCTGTTTGCTATGGGCTAACTGTTTGCGTTCAAACTACAAATCGACCTGCATGCCCAGTCCTAAGACGCGGTTGGTGCGGGTGAAGGTGTCGGCCACCTTCGGTTCGGCCTGTGTCTGCTTGTCGTAATTCTCGTAGTTGGTCTGGAAGTAGGCGGCCGTCAGGGTGATTTTGTCGGAAGCCTTGTAGCTGAAGCCGAAGCCGAAGCTGTAGCTGTTGGTGACGAAGGAGAGGTCGTTCATGTAGGCATCGGTCAGTCCGTAGCGTGTCAGCTGTCCGCCGCAGGAGATGTTGACGCGGGGGCTGACGTCCCACTCCACACCGGCCAGGTACTCGTTAGTGCCGTGGTCCAGCTTGTCCTGCTGGTTGTTGTACCAGTGGGCGTTCTTGTCGTAGTAGTGGTGGTAGCCCAGGTTGAGTCGCACTTCGGGAATGGGTGCCCACTGGGCGCCGAGGGTCAGCAGGGCGGGTGCGTCCTCATCGACGTCAGAGTCGTTCTCGTACTTGTTGATGTTGTCTATGCCGGGGAAGTTGGCGTAGTCGCCCTCAATGACGAGCGCTTTCTCCAGAGTGGAGTGGTTCTTCATCTTCATCTGCGTGTTAAACTCGTACTTGGCAGCAAAGTTGAAGTTGCCCACCTTGTAGTCGATGCCAATGATGGGAGCTATGCCGAAGCCCTCCTGATTGCTCATCAGGTTGACGCCCTGTCCGTACTTCTGCAGCATCTCCAGCGGCACGAGGGCGGCCTCGGCCTTAGCCTGTGCGGCAGCAAACTGCTCGGCGGTCATGGCCCCCATCTGCGTAGCCAGTTCGGCCTGTCCGAGGCTCTTGTTGATGTTGGCAATGTTGTTGTTGATGAACCGGTCGAAGTTGATGTAGTAGGCCTCGCCCTGTGCGTCGCGCATCTTCACCTGTATGTTGCTCAGGCGGGCGCGGTAGGAGGCATTGCCGTAGAGTGCGCGCAGTCCGCCATAGACCGACCAGTGCTCGTTAATCTTGTAGGCAGCACCCAGCTGGAAACCGAAGTAGTACTGACGGCCGCGCATGTAGCCATCGACGTCGTAGCCCTCAACGCCCAGTCCGCGCTGCTGCAGCAGGTAGGCAATGCTGCCCACGGCACTCTCGAAGGAGCCGAGACCATTCTCAAACTCGCAGACACCGCCGCCGCCGGGCAGTGAGAAGTTGAACTGGAAGCTCCAGTCGTTCTTGTTATAGGCAGCCTGAACCGAGGGAATAAACGGAGCATCGGCTATGCCCTCAAAGGTTTTCGTCATGTTGCCGTCGTTCTTCTTGCCAAGTGCAAAGACGGGGTTGGTCGATGTAATGGTACGCGTCTGGTGGGCGTACTGCCAGTTGATGCCCAGGTGGAAGCCCTGAGGCATGAAAGCCACGCCGGCGGGGTTCGAATAGACGCCGTCCAGCCCGATGGCTGCATCGCGTGCGGGATTCTTAAGGAACAGGACGCTCTGGTTCGTGTTGGTGAGGATGCCGCCAGCCCAGGCGCTCACCGTTGTCATCGTGAAAACAACTGCTGATAAAACAATCTTTCTCATCTCTCTTGTAATGTTTTGCTTTTTTATTCTTTCTTTCTTAAAATATCTTTAAATTGGCCGCAAAGGTATATCTATTATCCTTAATCACGGAAAGTCGTCTTCGGTTCTTAACATATATTAAGCAAAAAACTGCACATCCTTGCACAAAACGTGCAATTTGTGCAGCTTTTCCTTGCACATTTTGAAAGGTTTTGAGCAAAAGCGAAGGTGTAAAACGGACATTATTGAAATCGTTTACGTCTAAAAAAGCTCCGCTTCCTTGGTCTTTATATAAATAATGCGTAATTTTGCAGCAAATCTTTAGTACTAATCAAATCAAATCAAACAAAACAATGAAACGACATCTTTTAGCATTCAGTTGTCTGCTGATGAGCCTCGGTGCCATGGCAGACGACGTGCAGACGGTGACCGTGGGCGGTACGACCGTCAACAAGACCGTGACGAAAATCACCTTCAGCGGCAACGATGTTATCCTGCACTTCAGCGACAACACCACGCAGACGGCTGGTCTGGATGACAATGTGAACATTGCCTTCGACCTCGGAGCTACGTACATTGACGTGACGAAAGCCACGACTCCTCTTCAGGACAATAAGGTTTATAACCTGCGCGGACAGTACGTGGGCAGCGAGCTCAGCGGACTCAGCAAGGGCGTGTATATCGTGAACGGTAAGAAAGTACTGGTGAAGTAAAAAAAAGCTATAGGAATAATGAAGAAACTTACATACATCCTGTCTGCCGTAGCCCTGCTGCTCGGTATGAACGCCAGTGCACAGACAAAGTCGTGGGACTTCTCCTCAGTCAATGCTGCCGACCAGGCCAACCTGAATGCCGACACTCAGAACTGGGAGTATGAGTCGGCCAACAACCGCTGGAAGAACAAGGTGGCCCAAAGCGACGGCCCGCTCATGGCTAACGGCCAGGAGTTGCAGTTCTCGCAGGGACTGACCTTCGTGCTGGACGATGCCGACCGCGTGCGCGTAGATAATAAGAAAGGTAGCCTGACGCTGAACAACAAGAACGCCAAACTGACCATTCACAACCTGAAGGCCGGCGACGTGCTGACCATTGAGTGCCAGTCGTCAAGCGGCTCGACGGCCCGTAAGATAGAAGCCACGAACCTCTGGGCTGCCACGTCGCAGGATTTTGCGGAATCTACCAGCCGACAGCAGAATAAGGGAACCGTAGTGGCCGATGGCGACGTGACGCTGAACTCCACGGGCGGCATGTACGTCTATAAGATATCCATTGACGGAGCTTCGACGGGGCCTACTGACCCCACCGACCCCACCGACAACGATGTCGATCTCTACTCGGTAGGCCAGAGCAGCGTGATGAATCAGGCTGTGCTCACCCTCAGCGACGGCAGCAAGCGCTACTACAACACGGGAAGTGTATCGAGCATTGACGTCGATGGAACCGTCATCAAGGTCAACCAGAATGTAGGCACCGACCTGTTTACGAATAAGGTTGAGGATATCAGCTTCACCAAGGGCACGCCCGTCGATGGCGGCCAGGAGGGTGTCTATAGCAACGAGAGCGGCAAGGTGCGCATCAACGAAGCCAAGGGCTGGCTGGAATCGGCTTACGTAAGGTTCAGCTTCTTTGAGGGTGCAGCCTCTTATAACGTCTATGTAAAGGGTGGCAACTACAGCAACTATACCAAGATAGACAACCAGCTCGTGCGCAAATACAGCAACTACGGACGTGCCGACATGGTGGGTCTGACGGCTGGCGACTATACACTGAAGATTGTGCCCGTCAATGCTGACGGCGCAGAAATGACCGACGCTGCCAACGAGGCCACACAGCTCATCGTGAAGAACTACGACCGCACGGGCTATGCCCACTTTGGCTACACGGGCGTGGGTGCCTACAACGACGACGGTTCGCTGAAGTCGAACGCCAAGGTGTTCTACGTCACCAGCCAGACGGCCAAGACCATCACCACCACCGTGGCCGGCGCCGAGACGAACCCCTGCGTAGGCTTGCAGGCAATTATTGCAGGCTATGAGAAGGGTGGCGACACCACGCCTATCGCCTTCCGCTTCATCGGAAAAATCAGCAAGGAAGACCTCGACTTCTTAGGCAGCTCTTCAGAGGGTATCCAGGTGAAGGGCCGTAGAGCTGACTCAGAGATGAACATGACCTTCGAGGGCATTGGCGACGATGCTACACTCTTTGGCTTCGGATTCCTCATCCGCAACTGTAAGAGCGTGGAGTTCCGCAACTTTGCCAACATTCGCTGCATGGACGATGGACTGTCGTTGGACACCGACAATTCCAACATCTGGATTCATAACCTTGACTTGTTCTACGGCAAGCATGGTTCTGGAGACCACGAGAAGGGCGACGGTATGGTTGACGTGAAGAGTGACTCCAAGTATGTCACCGTCAGCTACTGCCACTACTGGGATACTGGTAAAACCAATATGTTCGGCATGAAGGATGAGTCGGGGCCCAACTATATCTCCTACCACCACAACTGGTTCGACCACTCTGACTCCCGCCATCCGCGCGTACGTACCATGAGCGTCCACGTATGGAACAACTACTTCGACAACGTGGCCAAGTATGGCGTAGGTGCAACCTCTGGTGCCAGCGTGTTCGTGGAGAACAACTACTTCCTGAACACCAAGAAACCCATCCTCTCCAGCAACCAGGGTACTGACGCTTTAGGCAGCGGCACCTTCTCAGGCGAGGACGGCGGCATGATTAAGGCCTTCGGCAACTACTTCGACCGTACGGCCAAGAACTTCCGCTACTATACGCAGAACGCTCCCGCCTCTACGGGCTACGACGCTTACGAGACCACCACGCGCGACGAGCAGGTACCGGCTACCGAGAAGACCGTCAAGGGCGGTACGACCTATAACAACTTCGACACCAACAGCAGCCAGATATACAGCTACACGCCCGATGCAGCTGCCGACGTGCCCGGCATCGTCATGGGCTACTGGGGCGCAGGCCGTCTGAACCACGGCGACTTCACCTACACCTTCGCCGACAACGTGGGTAACGACGACGCTGACTCAGAATACGACACAGCTCTGGGTGGCCTGCTCGACAGCTATCGTTCTGACTTTGCAGGCTTCTTCGGCGACGAGAACGGCCAAGGTGAAGGCGGCGGTGAAGGCGGCGGTGAAGGCGGCGGCGACAATCCCCAGCCCACGCCTGACGGCGTCATCGTCGGTTCGTTCGACGGTGCTCCCTCTAACTCCATGTTCACCGTTGGTGGTGACTATGGCGACGGAAAGATTACCTACAACGGTACTTATTATAAGAAAGGTGTCAAGATGAACAGCAACGGCTCCATCACCTTCACGCCGCAGAAGAACTACCAGATGACCATCGTCATGGCTACTTCCAAGTCCGGTCGTGACGTGATGATTAATGGTGAGACGACGACCGTCAGCGGTACTGAGAACACTGAAGGCAAGTACTACGAGCTGCAGCCCATAGCCATTACGGCCGGTACGCAGTACCAGCTGAAAAAGGGCAGCCAGGAGGGTATCGTGATGCTCGTCATCCTGACTCCAGTTGAGGAATAAGTCATAACCCCCTATACAAAGCAACCGCCCGCGCTTGGTTCTGAAGTGCGGGCGGTTGCTTTTTACATAGGATGAGGGCTACTTCACTGTAA
>DGTH01000182.1 GCA_002393705.1 Prevotella sp. UBA4341
TCCAGGAGCTGGTGTTCAAGACCGTCATTCAGCGTAACGTGAAACTCTCGGAAAGCCCCTCGCACGGCCTGCCCGTCATTCTGTACGACGCAGAATCTACAGGCTCGAAGAACCATCTGGCCCTGGCCAAGGAGATTATCAGTAGGAAATAGGAAAAAAGTTTATGGCAGTAAAGAAGAAGTACGACCGCAGCGTCTTAGGGCGCGGACTGGACGACATAGGCAACGGGCGCGGACTGGACGCGCTCATCGACACCCACAGCGAGGTGAAGACCGAAGGGTCGTCGAACCTCAACGAGATAGAGATTAGCCACATTGACCCCAACCCCAACCAGCCCCGGCGCGACTTTGACCAGGAAGCCCTGCAGGAACTGGCCACAAGCATCAAGGAGCTGGGCATCATACAGCCCATCACGCTGCGCCAGATGGACGGCGGACGCTACCAGATCATAGCGGGTGAGCGCCGCTGGCGAGCCTCGCAACTGGCCGGGCTGACCACCATTCCGGCCTACATCGTCACCGTTGAGGACGAGAGCGCCATGGAAATGGCCTTGGTGGAGAACATTCAGCGTGAAGACCTGAACGCCATAGAGATAGCACTGGCCTACCAGCACCTGGCCGAGACGACAGGCATGACGCAGGCAAAGATATCGGAGCGCGTGGGCAAGAGCCGTGCTGCCGTGACCAACTACCTGCGGCTGCTGAAGCTGCCGGCACAGGTGCAGATGGCGCTGAAGAACAAGGAGATAGACATGGGCCACGCCCGTGCGCTGCTGTCGATAGAGAGTCCGTCGCAACAGATTAAGCTGTTCAAGGAGGTGCAGAAGCAGGGGTACTCCGTGCGTCGCGTAGAGGAGATAGCCCAGATGCTGAAAAGCGGCGAGGACGTGAAGGTGAGTAAGGGCAAGCTGACACCGAAGGAGAAACTGCCCGAGGAGTTCGACATGCTGAAAGAACGGCTGTCGCAGTTCTTCAAGACGCGCGTACAGATGACCTGCTCGGCCAAGGGCAAGGGAAAAATAAGCATTCCCTTCGAGAACGAAGAGCAGCTGGAGTACATTATGAATGTGCTGGACAGCGTGCAGCGGCCTACAGCCTAAATGAGAAATGAGAAATGAGAAATGATATTCTTATGCAGAAGCAAAGAGGCAGAACGCATACACTACGCATAACACGGACAGGATGGATGATAGCTTTATCATTTATCATTTCTCATTTAGCATTTAGCAGCGTAGCCGCGCAGACCGTGGAGCCCGCCCCCATGGACAGCATCCGCATACTGGAGCAGAAGGTCGATTCGATGTTGGCCGGCGACACGCTACGCATCAGCATGCCCGACGAGGGTGAAGCCATCATAGCAGCTGACACCGTGAAGCTGAAGATGCCACGCGACTGGTCAACATGGAGGCCGAACCCCAAGAAAGCACTGTGGCTGGCCTTGGTATTGCCAGGAGCCGGACAGATATATAACCGCAAGTACTGGAAGCTGCCCATAGTCTATGGCGGATTCGTAGGCTGCATATACGCCATGACGTGGAACAACATGATGTACAAGGACTACGCGCAGGCCTACTTGGACATATCGGACGACGACCCGACCACGGAGAGCTACAACAAGTTCCTGCATCTGGGCCGCAAGATAGACGACACGAACAAAGACCAGTACAGCGACATCTTCAAGAACCGAAAAGACAAGTACCGCCGCTGGCGCGACCTGAGTTTCTTCGTCTTGGTGGGTGTCTATGCGCTGTCGGTCATCGATGCTTACGTAGATGCCGAACTGTCGCAGTTTGACATCTCGAACGACCTCTCGCTGAAGGTGACACCGGCGGTCATCAACAACCGCTCATCCTCAAACATTCTGGACTCGGCATCCTTCGGGGTGAACTGCAGTCTGAACTTCTAACCCCTCCAAAGTAAAAAAACAAACTGGTAAAAAAAAGGAAACAACAAAAAGTAATGAACATGACGAAAATGACAAATAAGGTATGGGACATGGTAAAGGTTCTGCCCTTCTGCCTCTTTACCCTTTTGCCTTTAAATGCTACTGCACAGGTAGTGATAGACGACGAAGAAGACGACGAAGAAGAAGAATTGGCCATCGACGAGGACGAGCTCATCGTCACCGACGATCAGGGCGACGAGGAAATCATAGAGTTTCCAGAGGCCATGACCTACGACCTGGACAGCCTGCTGAACCAGTACATGTCGAAGACCTACTTGGACGAAGACACCGACTGCCGCATGAAGGACGAGAACCCCACTTTCAGCGAGGAGGAATACATAGAACGCCTGAGCCGGCTGCCCTATAAGATGGAAATGTCGTACAACCCCGTGGTGCGCAACTTCATTGACCGCTACAGCGGACGGCTGCGCCGCTCGGTGAGCTACATGCTGGGAGCCAGCAACTTCTACATGCCCATCTTCGAGGAAGCCCTGGAGACCTACGGCGTACCCTTAGAGCTGAAGTACCTGCCCGTCATTGAGTCGGCCCTGAACCCACGGGCAGTATCGAGGGTTGGCGCTACCGGCCTGTGGCAGTTCATGCTGGCCACCGGCAAACGCTACGGACTGAAGGTGAACACGCTCGTCGATGAGCGCCGTGACCCCGTCAAGTCGTCGTATGCTGCCGCCCGCTACCTGCGCGACCTGTACAAGATATACGGTGACTGGACACTCGTCATTGCCGCCTACAACTGCGGACCGGGCAACGTGAACAAAGCCATTCACCGTGCTGGCGGCGTGAACAAGGACTACTGGCACATATACCCCTATCTGCCCGCAGAGACACGTGGCTACGTGCCCGCCTTCATAGCCGCCAACTACATCATGAACTACTACTGCGAGCACAACATCTG
>DGTH01000088.1 GCA_002393705.1 Prevotella sp. UBA4341
GTGATGCGTACCTTCATTTACAGATTGTTGACGATTGCCTGAATCTTAGCCTTGGTCTCGTCGGTCTTTTGCTCGTCAATCTTGGCAGTCACGATGCCTGTGTCCTCTGCGTGCCAGTAGTTGCAAATGTCATGGTACTCAGCCGTTGCACCTGAGTAAACGCCCGGCGAATAGGACGACATCAGCAGCGCCATCTTCTTTACCTTGGCAGGAGCGTTGACGCAGTACATGCGCTGGATGGGAGCCTGAATCTGAGCGCAGAGCGTGAAATAGTAGATAGGTGCAGCCAGTACCAGCACTTCGGCCTCAGCCATCAGCGGGTAGAGTTCCTGCATGTCATCCTTCTGGACGCAGACGCCATTGCCTTTGTTGTGACAATACTCGCAAGCCAGACAGCCTGCAATCTTCTTGCGCGACACGTTGACCAGCGTCACCTTGTGGCCTGCTGCCTCGGCAGCGTTCTTGTACTCTTCCGCCATCCAAGCGGTGTTACCTTTGGCTCTCGGAGAAGCCTGTAAAATAAGAATGTTCATAATCGTCTTGTATTTGTTTAGTGATAATTTGAGGGCAAAGATAGTGAAAAATCTGCAAATAATAGCCAGACCGTAGTCTGTATGAACGGATTTTGCCTGATTTTTAGTAATTTTGCAGCGATTTTAACGCTGCGGGCATTGGATGCACTCGGATTATCATTCTCCTGTTTGCACAAGCTTTGCAAAAAATTTGACGGACTATGAACAAGAGACTGAAGATTATCGTGGCAGACATCACCACACTGGAGGTGGATGCCATCGTGAATGCCGCCAACAGTTCGCTGCTCGGCGGTGGAGGTGTGGATGGTGCTATCCATCGTGCAGCAGGTCCAGGACTTCTGGCAGAGTGCAGGACACTGAACGGATGCGAGACAGGTCAGAGCAAGATGACCAAGGGGTATAGACTGCCCGCTAAATATGTCATACACACGGTCGGCCCCATTTGGTATGGTGGTAACAAACATGAGCAAGAACTGCTGGCCTCATGTTATGACACGTCGTTGAGGATTGCCGAGGAACATGACCTGAAAACCATCGCTTTCTCCAATATCAGCACTGGGGTATATGGCTATCCCAAGCAGGAAGCCGCCCATGTCGCACTGAGCGTGATATTCAAACACTTGCAGTCAGGTTTCCAAGGCGAAGTGACAGTGTGCTGTTTCTCAGAGGGGGACAAACACATATATGAGAACGCCTTGAAGGAGTATAAAGACACAAAAGATGACTAGCATTCTCGCACCACGAAAAACAGTCAGCGTCGGAGCCAGCCTAAGGGGTTGAGCGGGGCCTTGCCCTTACGCAGCTGGAACTGCAGGATGCCGCCGCTGCCAACGGAGCCTATGATTTGACCGGTGCTGACCGTCTGGCCACGGCTTACGCTGACGGAGCCCAGATTACCATAGACGGAGAAGTAGCTGCCGTGACGGATGATGACGCCGGTAATGCCTGATGCATTGAACACCATGCTGACTTCGCCGTTGAAGATACTGCGTACGCCGGCTCCGGGCTGGCTCTTGAGGTTGACGCCCTTGCTGTCGAGTCGCACGCCGTGCAGCCCTTCTACGTTGTACTGTCCGAAGCTGTTGACGACCTGGTATGAACCGACGACGGGCATGGGCAGTCGTCCGCGATTGTTCTCGAAGTTGCCCGTCAGTGCCCGGTCTTCCGTGTTGTAGTTGGCCACTGCTTCCGTCTCGCGCTTGGCGGCGGCCATTTCGCGCTCGTGGGCTCGCCGTTCCTCGGCGGCCTTGCGTTCGGCGGCCAGTCGTTCGCGTTCGGCCTCGCGGGCACGGCGTTCGGCTTCGCGTCGTTCGCGCTTTTCGGCGGCACGTGCTTCGGCCTTCAGGCGTTCCTCCTTCTTGCGGGCTTCCTCAATGCGCTGTCTGTTCTCGCGCTCTATGCGCTCTGCCTCTGCCTTCTTGCGGGCCAGCTCCTCGCGGCGCTTCCTGGCGGCCTCGGCTTCTGCCTTACGCTTGGCCTCGGCCTCGGCGCGGGCTTTGGCGCGGGCCACTTCCTCGGCTATGAGCTTGTCTATCTGGGCATTGAGGGCGGCGTCGCGCTTGCGCTGTTCGGCTATGAGGGCTTCAATGTTCTTGTGCTCCTTCTGTAGCGAGGTTACCACCTTCTGCTGTTCGGTCTGTGTGGTCTCCAGTTCCTGGTGGGTCGTTATGTCGCGCTTCAGCAGCTGGTCTTTCTTGTCCTTGGCGGCCAGCAGTGCGCCCTGGACGCGCGTGAGTTCTGCCTTCTTCTGGATGACGGCTTCGCCCTGGGTGCGCTGGTAGGAGGCGTAGTGGCGCAGGAAGAGAGCGCGGCGGTACATCTGGGTAAAGTTCTTCGCACTGAGAATGAACATCAGCTTGCTCTGCATGGAGCGGTTGCGGTGCATGTAGCGCAGCGACTTGATGTACTCGCGCTTGTGCTGGTCGAGCTGTTCCTGCAACAGGGTCTGCTGACGGTCCAGGCCGACGATGGTGTCGTTCAGGTGCGAGAGGTCCAGCTTCATGGTCTCGATGCTGCGCTTCTTGTCGGCTATCTCGGTGTTGAGCACCATGAGGTTCTCCAGGCGTGCCTTGACGTCTTTCTCGTTCTTGCGCAGTCGCTGTTCCTGTTCGCGTATCTGGCGCTGCAGCTGCTGCCGCTCGTTCTGCAGACCCTTGATGGAGGGGCCGGCCGGTGCGGCGGGCTTCTTGCCTTTCTTCTTTTTCTTGCCGGTGTTGGTGGTGGCCTGAGCCGGTTTCTTGGTCTTTTTCTTCTTCTGTTGCTGCACGGCGGTTGTGGCGGGCTTCTTCTTCTGGGTGCGCTTACGCTGTTGGGCGTAGGGAGCCTGACAGAAGAAGGCCAGCAGCAGTAGGAGGACGAAGAGTCTGTTCATCATTGCTTCTTTACAGAGCCATGAAACGGCGCAGAATTTCATCTACCGACACTTCCTTATAGCTTGACGATACGTCGGTTCTGGTCTCCCAGCCGTCGTCGTGCTTCAGGTAGTTCAGCATCATGTCGAGTTTCACTTCCTTGTCCTGGGTGTTGAAGGTCACGATGTGTTCGCAGGGGAAGTACTTGCGGTTCATGGTCCGGAAGTCCTCGTAGTCCCAGTTCAGCTGGGTGTTGCCACGGAACTGGTCGTTGTAGATGATGTTGGTCATACGAATGCGGGCGCGGTCCTTGGTGGCTAACCAGCGGTATTGCATCTTGCCGCTCTCCAAGGAGATGATGGCGTCTTCGCCCGAGAGGTCGGCCTTCATGTTCTTCAGCAGCTCGTCGGTCACCTTGGTCTGTCCGGGCACGAAGAGCTCATTCCAGAACAGTGCCTGTAGCGTGTAGAAGTTCAGGCCGCTGTTTCTGAGGAAGTCAACCGAGCTGTAGGTGGCCTTCATGTACTGCTTGTTGATGCGGTCCATGATGAGCACGTACTCGGGCGTGAGCTCAATGCGTCCGGCCTCTACGAAACCGAAGGCCATGAGCTGCAGGCGTATGCAGTCGTCGCGCTTCATCTTCAGGTTGCCGGTCAGCGTGAGTTTCTGCACGCCTACCTCGATGGAGAACTTCACCTTCGACGTGATGAACTTTGCGTAGTGCGCGTTGTCGTTCACCTTTTGCAGGAAGTTGTTTTGCTGAATGGTCTCGGGCGTCGGGGGCTTTGGGGTTTCTACCACGGCTTGCTTCGACTTACAACCTCCGAAGAGGAACGGCACTGCTATGAGTGCCACCTTCATAATGCTTGTTGCTTTCATTGCTTGATGTATTTTTTCTGTTCTATTTTCTTGATCAGTGTTAGTTTCCGTTCGTCCTTCACCTCCGAATCGTCAGAGGCCTTGGAGAGTGCCTGCTGCCAGTAGGAGAGAGCCTGCTGCATGTCGCCGCAGCAGGCATAGATGTCGCCCGCGTGTTCCAGCAGAACGGCGCTGGGGGCTGGGTCGTTCTGCAGCGTCTGGTCGATGTAGATTCTGGCCTCGGCGTAGCGCTGCTGCTTGAAGAGTATCCAGGCGTAGGTGTCCAGATAGGTTGCGTTCTGCGGCTCGGCCTTGATGGTCTTGTACGACATTTGCTCGGCCCTCTCCAGCTGTTCGCCCAGCTCGCTGAGGTAGTAGGCATAGTTGTTCAGACAGCTAATCTTGTCCGGTTTCCATACCAGACAGGAGTCGTAGGCCTCGAAGGCTTCGCGCACCATGCCTTTCTTGTGAAGCAGCTCGCCCATCATTTCGTAGAAGTCGCTGGCCAGGTCGGGGTTGCTCTGGTCGTTGATGACGCTCACGCCGTTTTGGAATGCGTCCAGTGCGCTATCGACGTTGTCCTCCCTGTAGTAGGCAAAGCCCTGGTAGTAGTAGAACGCCATGTCGTCGGGGTTGTACTGGCGGGCAGCCTGACAAAGGCTGATGACGCGCTGCATGTCTTCACGCTCCCAGGCGTCGGCCACGAGCTGCAGGCGTGCGTAGGCATGGTCGGGAGCCGTCAGCAGCACGCGCTCGTATAGGGCGTTGATGCTGTCTTTCGGCATTTTCTTCAGTTGCATGTATGTGGCAAACATCATGGCTACTTCAGTGTCGTCGGGGAACTTGTCCGTCACCTGATGGAAGAGATTAAGCATCCGTATGCTGTCGCCCGGGGTCTTCAGGCTGTTGACGGCTTCGCGCCGCAGGATTTCCAATCGGGTTTCAGCCTCGAGGTTTTCGTTCAACAGCAGTTTTATGCTCACCTCGCCTGCCTTCTCGTCCTGGCCCTCGCTGGCGTAGTAGCTTATCATGGAGAGCAGGGCCGGCACGTTGTCGGGCTCCTCCTTCAGCACGCTCTGGTAGATGTCGAGTGCCTGTTGCTTCTGGTCGTTCTTCAGCAGGGCGTCGGCATACATCACGCGGTAGTAAGGGTCGTTGGGGTACTGGTCGGAGAGCGACTTCATTTCGGCGATGGCCGCTTTCTTGTTGCCCAGCTGTGTCAGCAGCTCGCTCTTGGCCATGGTCAGCCGCTCATTCTTTCCGTCCAAGGCCTCGATGCGCTCCAGCGTGCTGACGGCCTTGTCGGGCTGCTCATTTCTCAGGTATAGTTCGTAGAGCATGCCCAGCACGTCGTCGCGGTCGGTCTCTCGCTTGACGAGTTGTTCCAGGATGCCGATGGCCTTGCTGTACTGCTGGGCGCTGGTGTAGGCTTGGGCCAGCGTCTCGTTGTAGGTGGTGTTCTCGGGAGAGAGCTCGTAAGCCCGCTCCAAGGAG
Source organism: Prevotella sp. UBA4341 (assembly GCA_002393705.1). Lineage (GTDB taxonomy): Bacteria > Bacteroidota > Bacteroidia > Bacteroidales > Bacteroidaceae > Prevotella. Next base: position 5,237 of record DGTH01000088.1, read on the forward strand.
GCCAGGGCTTTCTCCTGATTTTTCATCGAGCTGTAGTACTGGGCAATGAAGTAGTGGGCCTCGGCAGCCTCGGGGTTGAGCTCTATGCAGTGCTCGAGTAGCTCGAACGCTGCGTCGTGGTTGCCTTTCTCCCGTTCACAGATGGCTTGAAGGAAAAAATGGTTGAAGGTTGAATTTGGAGTTTGGAGTTTGGAGGGTTCCTGGGCGGAAGCCATGATGCTCCAGCCTAAAACCACGATCAACATCATCAGTGTACGTTTCATCATCACTTCAAAATTCCAAATTCAAAATTCCACCTTCAAATAACCCCCGTATGTCCATAGCCGCCGGCACCTCGCTCCGTCTCGTCCAGCGTTTCCACCACGCAGAACTGTGCCTGCTCGCAGCGGGCAATGACCATTTGGGCGATGCGCTCGCCGGCACGGATGGTGAAGTCCTCTTGCGAGAGGTTGACCAGTACCACGCCCACCTCGCCACGATAGTCGGCATCGATGGTGCCCGGGGCGTTCAGCACCGTCAGCCCGTGCTTCAGGGCCAGTCCGCTGCGGGGGCGCACCTGTGCTTCGTAGCCTTCGGGCAAGGCAATGAAAAGTCCGGTGGGAATGAGCCTGCGCTCCAGGGGTCGGAGCACGATGGGCTCGTCAATGTCGGCCCTGAGGTCCATGCCGGCACTCCCGGCTGTGGCATACTGCGGCAATGGCTGTCGGCCACGGTTTACAATTCTAATTTCTACCATCATTCGTTTAAACGATTCTCCTTATGAGGTGCAAAATTACTGATTTCTGATGAATTATCCACATTTTTACTTCAAAATAAGGTTAATTCTATAAAAAATAGTACTTTTGCACGCAAATAGAAAATGGAAAATCAGTAAATCGTCAATCAAACCGTGTACTGGAAACAACTCATCTCTAACAAGCGCTTAGGTCAGGAGTATCGCCACGCCAAGCGAAATGATGACCGCACCGAGTTCAAGCGCGACTACGACCGGCTCATCTTCTCGGCTCCCTTCCGCCGTCTGCAGAACAAGACGCAGGTCTTCCCCCTGCCGGGCAGCGTCTTCGTACATAACCGCCTCACTCATTCGCTCGAAGTAGCCAGTGTGGGCATGTCGTTGGGCAACGACGTGGCAACGCAGCTGGTGCTCAAGCGCCCCGAACTGCGAGGTACGCTCTTCGAGCAGATAGGCCAGATAGTCGCTACCGCCTGTCTGGCTCACGACCTGGGCAATCCGCCCTTCGGCCACAGCGGCGAGAAGGCCATACAGACCTTCTTTACCGAAGGTCCCGGCCTGGCGCTCCAGTCGCAGGTGTCGCCCGCCTTCTGGGCCGACATCACCCACTTCGAGGGAAACGCCAATGCCTTCCGTCTGCTTACCCACCAGTTCTGCGGGCGCCGACCGGGTGGTTTCGTCATGACTTACAGCACGCTGGCCAGCATCGTGAAGTACCCTTATTCGTCGCAGGCCGTCAGCAAGAAAGGGAAGTTTGGATTCTTCGAGAGCGAACGTGAAAACTACCTCCGCATAGCCGACGAAATGGGCATTTCCCAGCTCTCGGCTCCCGGCGACCCCCTGCGCTTCGCCCGCCACCCGCTGGTCTATCTGGTCGAGGCAGCCGACGACATCTGCTACGAGATTATGGACCTTGAGGATGCCTACAAGCTGAAGATTCTCTCCTTTCAGGAAACCGAGCAGCTCCTGCTGGGATTCTTCGATGAAATGGGCCAAAAGCGTATTCGGCAGCGCATCGTTGAGGAACATGTTGACGATTCCAACGAGAAAGTGGTGTATCTGCGCTCCTGCGTCATCGGGCTCCTTGAGCACGCCTGTGTAGAGGCATTCCTGGCCCACGAGGAGGAGATTCTGGCCGGCACCTTCCAGGGCAGTCTGATTGACCACATCAGTCCCGAGCCCCGCGAAGCCTACAAGCGCTGCGCACGGCTCTCCGTAGAGCGCATCTACAAGAGCAAGCCCGTGCTCGACGTGGAACTCAGCGGCTACAAGATTATGGAGACCCTCATGGAGCAGATGGTCCAGGCCGTCATGAACCCCGACCGCTACTACTCGCAGCAGCTCATAGGCCGCGTATCCTCGCAGTATGCCATCCATGCCGACGACTTGGAGACTCGCCTTATGGCCGTCATCGACTACATAGCCGGCATGACCGACGTCTATGCCCTCGACGTCTATCAGAAAATCAACGGCATTTCACTGCCAATTATCTAAGTAATCGTTAAAAAATAAATTTGGTACGAGGTGCGAGGTACGAGATTACCTCGCAAGCCTTTCTCTTTTTCTTCTTAACTATTCTCGTACCTCACAAGTCGCGCTGACAGAACCGGGGCGTGCATTCCTGTGTAAAATAATTTTTTTTTTGTGTTTTTGCTGCCACACTGCAACACTTGCTGATAATCAGCATGTTAAGCGTGGTAGTGAGGTGGCAGTGGTGGCAGTGAATAGGTCAATGTCGCTGTTTTTTCGTTGTCAAAGCAGTCCTTTCGTGTTGTTTCCCAAGGTGGGAAAGTGTAAGAAACTACCGATTTGCGGAGGTTTCCCAGCATGGGAAACTTAGGAAAGCCGCCCGCTTAGTCCATCGAAGTTACGTCGGAAGACACAACAATACCATTGCCTATAGCTGTTTTTATGGCTCAGTCCGAAAAGCCGGTTGTAGTCAATCCGCATTTAACTCCCCTTGAGGGGCGGGGAATTGTCCTCGCTCTGTGCGTAGATGGTGAGTCTGGCATTGGTGTTAATGCGGATGCCATTCTTGAGCGTCAGCGTGCAGCCGTCTTTCAATATCAGCTCTACGTCTTCGTAGATGACGATGCGCTCGCCATAGGTGAAGCTGGAGTTCAGCACATGCCAACCTGTATCGAGGTTGTCCTCGTTGCTGTTTTCCAACAGCGTGCTGGTGAGCGCGGTAGGGTTAGTGGCGGTGCCGCTATATCCGCTTAAACTCGCCTGATTGCCAACTGCTATCACCTTGTAGTAGAGGTACTTTACGTCCTCAGCCCAAGTCCCAGCTGCGACAGTGCAGAGCAGTGCGAGTGTCATCAGTATTTTCTTCATTGTCTTGTATTCGTTTACGCCGCAAAGGTACAATGTTTTTTAGTTTAACAATAAATAGGTGGGATTTAACATCAAATTGTGAATTTTTTTGCATTTTTCTTTTAGAGATTTAAACAGCTTCGCTGTCTTTTTGAGGCTCGCTTTAGGTCGTTGCACAATTCTTGAGAAAAATGGGTTCTGCGTCAATTTAGGTGG
>DGTH01000120.1 GCA_002393705.1 Prevotella sp. UBA4341
CGGCGGCTGCACCATCAACCTGGTCCGCAACGACCTCTACCGTCAGTTCATTGCCGACGCCAAGAAGCGTTTTAATGAGAAGTATGGCCACGAGCCTAAGGTCTATGACGTCGTCATCGGCGACGGCAGCCGCAAGCTCTGCTAAATCTCAAACCTCAAATCTCAAATCGAATAGAGATGTTCAACATCGACCGCAGCTACATTGACGCACCTCAGTTTGAGGAAACCCTTCAGAGCCGGATTATCAACATTCGGTCAAAGAACAAGAAGAACCCCCAGTTACCCCGCCCGGAACAATACGGAGTAAGCGACGAGGAGTTTGAAGAGTATATTGACCGTAAGCAGGATTTGGCAGAGTGGCAGAAGGACATGCGTCGGCGCGGGCCGATGTGGCTGGTCGTCTTGTTCTGTATTCCGCCCGTGCTCATCACGTGGCGGAATCCAGACGACGACATGCTCTTTTGGCTCAGCTTCGTGGCCGGCCTCGTGCCTTGCCTGCTGCTGTGGCTCATCTACAAGTTCATTGCCCGACAACGTGAAAAGCGGCTCTACGATGAACGATGCGAAAAGTTTATTGACTCCCTGCTGCAATGGGAAGAAAAACATAGATGACGAGACTATAGCCCGTAAGGTTAAAGGGGCAGTACGACGTTTCGTACTCCTGCTGCTAACCTTCTTACTTGCATCTGCCGCAGATGCTGTCTCCGTGAAACTGACTGACGGTTGGAAAGTGCAGTCAGCAGTCCATGTGAACACAAGCGGAGCTGTTCTTTCTACCCCTGCCGTCACCACCGAAGGTTGGTTGCCGGCCACGGTACCCTCTACCCTCATGGGCATTCTCATTGCTAACGGCATAGAGCGTGAAGCCCTGACAGCAGCTGACTATGCACAGATAGACCGTCGGCAGTTTGACGTAAACTGGTGGTATCGTACCACCTTCACCCTACCCCGCCGGCAAGCAGACGAGCATGTGCTCCTCTCATTTGACGGCATCAGCTATCGTGCCAACATCTGGCTCAACGGCCATCAGATAGCCAACTCCCAAGAAGTATTCGGTCCCTACAGGCAATTCAGTTTTGACGTCACCTCTTTTGTGGGTGAGCAAAACGTGCTGGCCGTAGAGGTATTCCGGGCACAGCCAGGGGAACCCAACATTGGCTTTGCCGACTGGAACCCTCGTCCTGCCGACGAGAGTATGGGAATCTTCCGCGAGGTAACACTGAAGACCTGCGGCTCCGTGTCGATAGCCCATACAGCTGTACAGTCAAAAGTGAACAAAGAGACACTCGACGAGGCTTTGCTGACCATCAATACCATTGCTACCAACCACTCTGACCGCGAAGTAAGAGGAACACTTCGTGGCATACTGGAAGGCATTACCTATACCGCCAACGTCACACTCGCACCCTATGAGCGCCGCTTGGTCAACCTCGTTGTCGATGAGCCGGTCAGCCATCCACGGTTGTGGTGGTGTCACAACATGGGGGAGCCGGAGCTCTACGACCTGCACGTCGATTTCTTAGAGGACAGAGGGGTCTCTGACGCAGAAGACATCCGTTTCGGAATCCGCGAGATAGAGAGTTTCCTCACTCCGGAAGGCTATCGCTCCTTCAGACTTAACGGCCGCAGCGTCCTGCTGCGGGGCGCGGGCTGGACTGACGAAATCTATCTGCGGGACACGCCGGCCAGCAACCGCTTGCAGTTGCAGTACGTACGCGACATGAACATGAACGCCGTGCGCTTTGAGGGTTTCTGGGGAAACTCACAAGACCTTTATGAATGTTGCGATGAGTTAGGGCTGCTCGTGCTGGTAGGCTGGAGCTGTCACTGGGAGTGGGAAGAGTATTTGGGAAGCCCCTGCAGCCGACCGTATGGCGGCATTACCCGCCCCGAGGACATGGAGCTCATTGGCCGTTCTTTTGAAGACCAGGTGCTCTGGCTGCGCCGTCATCCGTCTATCATTGCCTGGTTTGTGGGCAGCGACATGATACCCATGCCGGAACTGGAGGTGCTCTACCGTCAGACGCTGACGACCTACGACGACCGCAGCTACCTCATATCAGCCAAGGAAATGACGAGCACCCTCTCCGGACCGTCAGGCACCAAGATGGCCGGTCCCTACGAATACGTATCGCCTGCCTACTGGTACAGCCCGGAAGCACCCGGTGGAGCCTTTGGCTTCAACACCGAGACCGGCATCGGTGCCCAACTACCGGTCAAGGAGTCGCTGATAAAGATGTTGGGCCCCGACCTCTTCCCCATAGACGAGCGCTGGAACATTCTCTGCACGGCCTCTTCCTCCGACATGAACTCGCTGACAAAACTGACGGAGGTCATTGACGGCCGCTTTGGCAAGTCAAGGGACATTGACCAATATCTGCGACGCGCCGACCTGCTGAACTACGAGAGTACACGAGCCATGTTTGAAGCCTTCCGCTTAAACATACCTCACAGCACCGGCATCATTCAATGGATGCTGAACGGGGCGCGTCCCGGCATCTACTGGCAACTCTACGACTATTACAAACAGCCCAACGCGGCCTACTACGCCGTCAAGCGGGGCAATGCTCCCATACAACTCATCTACGACTACCAGCGACACATCGTCTGTGCCGTCAACGAAACCCTGGAGCCTGTCACCATCCGGGCGAAAATGCAACTTGCTGCCTTGAAGGGTATGCTCCAACAGCAAGAAACGAGCCTCACCATTTACCCGAACAAACCCGTCAAAGTCTTTGACGTACAGCCTCTTGACGCGCCAGCCACATTCCTATTCCTAAAGGCTGCTGCCAACGATGGTCAGCAACTGACAGCCAACGAGTATTTTCTTCCTGACGGTAAAGACCAATACCTCTGGGAGAAGAGCTACTGGGTGGGAACACCTATTGCCCATTACGCCTCGTACCAAGGGCTGGACAGTCAGCCTGAAGTGAACTGTCAGGCCAGCGTACGGCGCATGAAGACTGACAGCCATCACTACCAGCTCACGCTGACCAACCCCTCGCCCTCCGTAGCTTTCATGATACACCTCTCCGTCAAGGATGCCGACGGCAACCTGGTGTGTCCGGCCTTCTGGTCTGACAACTACGTCACGTTAGCACCGGCAGAGCAGCGCACCATCAGCTGCACGCTTCCAGAAATGCCACGTCAAGCAGAAGTTCACTTCGCCATAGAAGGATGGAACGTTAAGAGAAAAACGCTGTAATAACCCTAACAAAGCCACATAGACTATGAATCTACATCTGACAGACAACATCACCATGCCCGACCACCAGCTGCGCCGACAGGTCATTGACCTTTGCCACAAAGTCGGGAAGCCCCTGCTGAAACTCTCTACAAAGGATTACGTGGATAACGGTTTGGGCCACCTGGTCAAGCAGTTCGACAACCAGGCAGGCTTAGTCAACATCGAGGTGTTCAACGAGTTGCAACACACCATCACCGGCTGGCCGGGCGGCAAGCCCGGCGTTGACGACAGCTTCCGCCCGGAGCGTGCCGCCCCCTACCCCAAGCGCATCATCGTCTTCTCACCCCATCCTGACGACGATGTCATCTCCATGGGCGGCACCATCCGACGGCTCATGCAGCAGCAACACGACGTCCACATAGCCTACCAGACGTCGGGCAACATTGCCGTCGATGATGAGGAAGTACGGCGCTTCATGCACTTCACCAACGGCTTCAACATCATCTTTGCCAACGGTCAAGACCACATCATCACCGACAGCTTCCAAGCGGTCACCACCTTCCTGAAGCAAAAGAAGGAAGGCGACATCGATAGCATCAAGATACGCCGCATGAAGTCGCTCATACGCCGTGGCGAGGCCCGTTTGGCCTGTGCCTACAACGGCATACAGAGCGACCACATACACTTCCTCGACATGCCGTTCTACGAGAGCGGCACCATCGAGAAGCTGCCCATGACGGAGCGTGACGTAGCGCTCGTTCAGAGACTCATTGCCGACATACGTCCCCACCAGATATACGTAGCCGCCGACCTGGCCGATCCTCACG
>DGTH01000063.1:0-202 GCA_002393705.1 Prevotella sp. UBA4341
TTGGCTTTTTGTTGCCGTCAATTCCGTCCAGTTTATGATACAGCCACGAACCGGACTTTCCAAAATAGTCTCTCGACAAGTCTGCCCATGAGATAGACATCAGTATATCTGACAGTCGTCCCTTTATGGAATCTTTTTGGGTTTCTTTCAATGTCATTACTGCCTTAATTTTTGTTTACTATGTGGGTAACTCCGCTTATCG
>DGTH01000063.1:419-3866 GCA_002393705.1 Prevotella sp. UBA4341
AGGCTCGTCATTTTCAAGCATACCTACAACGGTATAAAGATCGTTCAATGGCAGACCTCTGCGCTTGGCCAGTTTCAGGTCCTTGCGGAATGGACCGGTAGGTTTTACGGTAAACTTTGCCATAGCCTCAGAGTGACTCGCACCAAGCCTTGAAATCGTCCATCGACTTCATCTCGTACACTGGCTCCTTGCCGCTGCGCACGTCCTCTATGGCCTTCATCGTCTTGTCGTTCAGGTACTCGCCAGTCTCCGGGTCGTAGAGACGGGCTTTGGCTTTTGGCTGAGCCACTTCCTGCACTTCATAAGTCCAGCCCATCTCCGCTATCAATTTCTTGAAGAAATTGACTTTGCGGTCGGGGATATTGATAGTAATTGCCGTCATGATGCTGTTTGTCTTTAAAGAATCTTGCGTACAAAGGTAGTGAAAATTCTGCAAAGTTGTTGTATTCTTCACATATTTTAAGGCAATTCCCTTCCAACCGCGTAACTGATGCTGGTACTCGGCTCTGCCAGCATTTGTGTGGCAAATGGTGTGGGCCGGCCTTATCTGAACACCATTGCCGGAAAGGGCAGTAATAATTCGGCCATTCCTTGTATAAGCTATATAAGAAAGGTGCACTCGTTCGACAATAAAAACAAAAAAATGTATTTTTGTTTTGAGTTGTACTCACTTTTTCGTACCTTTGTAGGCTGATTAAGCGACAGAGAAGATTGATGACAAACAGTTGATAGTTATGAACAGAAACGAGAAATTTGTAATTACCATCAACCGCGAGCTGGGCAGCGGCGGACGCACCGTGGGCGAACTGCTGGCCAAGCGGTTGGGAGTGCCCCTGTACGACAAGGCGCTCATTCAGGGACTTCAGGATAAGTACAACCTGAGCGTAGATGAGATAGAACGTCTGAAGGGTCGCAGCCATAGCTGGTGGTCGGAGTTCAAACGGGCCATGACCATCGGGCTTACCACGACGCAGAACTACGTGCAGCACGGCATCGTAGAAGAGCCAGACCTGCTGGTGACCGACGACATCTACGAGTCGGAAGTCGAGATTCTGAAGGGCATCGCCGAGAGCGAGTCGTGCGTCATTACGGGCAGGACGGCTTTCCACGTATTGCGCCGTCACCCGAACCACGTCAGCATACTGATTCAGGCCCCCATCGACCAGCGCATAGCCCGTCTGGTCAGGAAGCGCGGCATCAGTCAGGAGGACGCGCTCGACATCATTGAGCGGGTCGATAAGGAGCGCGAGAACTACGTGAAGCGCTACACCGGTACGTCGCGCTACGACACGCGCAACTACGATCTGGTCATCTCCATAGCCGAGCACACGGAGGACGAGGTGGTTGAACTCATTATGAACTACATAGAACACCATTAAGAGCGCAATGAAGAACTGGAAAAAGTGGCTGCCCGACGTGGTGGCCGTCGTGCTGTTTGCCGTCATAGCCTTCGCCTACTTCTATCCGGCCGACGTGGAGGACCGCATCCTCTTCCGTCACGACTCCTCGGCCGGCATCGGTGCCGGACAGGAAGCCTCGGAATATCTGCAACAGACGGGCGAAAGGACGCGCTGGTCGAACAGCATCTTTGGCGGTATGCCTACCTACCAGACGGCACCGTCGTACGACTCTACCGACACGCTGCAGACCGTGGTCAGCGCCTACCACTTGTGGCTACCTGAAAACGTGTGGTACGTCTTTGCCTACTTGCTGGGCTTCTATATCCTGCTGAGGGCTTTTAACTTCCGTCAGTGGCTGTCCTTCCTGGGGGCCATTGTGTGGGCCTTCTCCTCGTACTTCTTTATTATCATAGCCGCAGGCCACATCTGGAAAGTCATGGCTCTGGCCTATCTGCCGCCCATGATAGCCGGCATTGTGCTGGCCTTCCGGCGGAAGTACCTGGCCGGTCTCGTGGTGATGGCCATCTTCTCGGCCTTCGAGGTCTATGCCAACCATGTGCAGATGACGTATTACTACCTTTTCGTCATGGTCGCCATGGTTATTGCACTGGCCTACCCCCAGCCCCTCCCCAAGGGAGGGGAGACCGAGGCAGGCGGAATCACCCCTCCCTTGGGGAGGGGACGGGAGTGGGTCCTCCACGTCGTGAAGGCCACCGGCGTCTGCATCGTGGGCGGACTCATCGGCGTATGTCTGAACCTGTCGAACCTCTACCATACGTGGCAGTACTCGCAAGAGTCCATGCGCTCAAAGAGTGAGCTGGTGAAGGAAAACGCCAGCAACCAGACCAGCAGCGGTCTGGACCGCGACTACATCACCCAATGGTCGTACGGCATCGACGAGACGTGGACGCTTCTTATACCCAACACCAAGGGCGGCGCCTCGGTGCCTATTGCCACTGACGAAACGGCCATGGCCCATGCCGACCCGGACGTCGAGGACTTCTTCCAGCAGCTCTTCGGCATGAACATCTACAGCAACTTCTCCGAGTACTGGGGCACCCAGCCCGGCACCAGCGGCCCCGTTTATGTGGGTGCCTTTGTGCTGTTCCTCTTTGTGCTGGGTCTGTTTATTGTGAAGGGCCCCATGAAGTGGGCGCTCCTCGTGGTGACCATCTTGTCCGTGCTGCTGTCGTGGGGCAAGAACTTCATGCCCCTGACCGACCTGTTCATCGACTACTTCCCCATGTACGCCAAGTTCCGTACCGTGGCCTCCATACTGGTCATAGCCGAGTTTACCATTCCGCTACTGGCGATGCTGGCCCTGAAGGAAGTGCTGGTGCCACAGCGTCAGACGGCTGCCCCGTCGGAGAACCACACCACCCGCTACATCTACATCAGCCTGGCGCTGACGGGAGGCTTCTGTCTGCTCTTTGCCCTGCTGCCCGACGTGTTCTTCAACTTCAGCTCGCTTGCCGATGCGAAGACCGTCACCGAGCTGAACATGCAGATGCAGCAGGTGCTGGCCGACCACCCCGACGTCATGCAGCAGTACCAGGGCATCATCGGCGGACTGCTGCCCTCGCTGGAGGAGATGCACAAGGCCGTCTTCACTGCCGACTGCTGGCGCTCGCTCCTTATTATATTAATAGGTGTCGGCATCCTGCTGCTCTATCGTTGGGGCAAGCTGAAGGCCGCCTGGGTTGTGGCTGCGCTGACGGTGCTTTGTCTGGCTGACATGTGGCAAGTCAACAAGCGCTACCTAAACGACGCCATGTTCGTGCCGAAGGCCGAGCGCGAGAACCCCATCAAGCCCACTTATGCCGACGAGCAGATCTTGCAGGACAAGTCGCTTGACTACCGCGTGCTGAACCTGACGACCAATACGTTCAACGAGAACGAGACCTCTTACTTCCACAAGAGCATCGGCGGTTACCATGCGGCCAAGCTGCGCCGTTACCAGGAACTCATTGACCTGCACCTCATGCCCGAGATTGACCACCTGGCTAAAGTCCTGCCCCAAGCCGGCTTCGATATGGGGCAGGTGCCC
>DGTH01000016.1 GCA_002393705.1 Prevotella sp. UBA4341
CTCAGCCCTAACAACTCCTAACACCCAACACCCAACACCCAACACCCAACACCCAACACCTAACACCTAACACCTAAAAAAGCCATGAAGAACAACAAGGAAACGTGGAAGACCATCCTCCAGATCATCGGCTCAATCATTGCCTCCATCATCACGGCACTGAGCACCACGAGCTGCATGGGCTATGGACCCTTCTGAAAATGAAGAATGAAAAAAATGAAGAATGAAGAATGAAGAGTGAAGAATGAAAAAAATGAAGAATGAAGAATGAAAAAAAATGAAGAATGAAGAATGAAGAGTGAAGAATGCCGAAGGTATCGCGAGCGAAGCGAGAACGAAGTGGCAATTTGCTACCGCTCAGAGTGAAGCATTAAAAAGCATTAAGCATTAAGAAAGGGCTGACAGCAGACAACGAGAACCTGCTGCCAGTCTTTTTTTTCGCACGAAGCCGTTCGTCGGCATTTGTAATGTCCGTTCATCGGCATTTGTAATGCCGATGAACGGACATGTGCATTTGCAATGCACAACCGCCACGGTCAGAATCGTAATCGTGCATTAACAAATGCACACGCCAAACGCAGCCGCATTGCAAATGCGGCTGAACGGAAGGCAAGAAAACCGAAAATCTTTTGGTTTTCTCTTCGCTTATTCGTAACTTTGAAACTGCGTTTCGAGGTTACTCACGCTCAAGAAAACCGAAAATCTTTTGGTTTTCTCTTCGCTTATTCGTAACTTTGTCGCGCCAAAACGAACAACATCATGGACATCAACGAAACCATCAAGCTGCTCGAACAGCTCATTGCCACACCCAGCGTGAGCCGCGACGAGAAAGCCGCTGCCGACTTGCTACAGCAGCGCATGGAGGACTGGGGGCTCTGCCCTCAGCGCACGGGTAACAACGTCATGGCCATGGGGCCGCAGAAGCCTGAGCGCCCCACCCTGCTGCTCAACGCACACATAGACACGGTGAAGCCGGTAAGCAGCTGGAGCCGAGACCCTTTTACACCCTGCCGCGAGGGTGACCGGCTCTACGGCCTGGGCTCGAACGACTGCGGCGGCGGGCTGGTCAGCCTGCTCCACACGTTCCGCGAGCTGACGACGGCTGACGCTGAGACGGCTTACAACCTGGTGTTTCTGGCCACGGCAGAAGAAGAGGTGGGCGGACGCAACGGCATCAGCCTCATGCTGCCCCTGCTGCCAGAGACGGACGTGGCCATAGTGGGCGAACCTACGGGCCTCAAGCCAGCCATAGCCGAGAAGGGGCTGATGGTCATTGACGGTATTGCTCGCGGCAAGAGCGGACATGCCGCACGCGAAGAAGGCGTGAACGCCATCTACGAAGCACTGGACGACCTGCTGTGGCTGCGCGACTACCGCTTTAAGAAGTCGAGTCAGCTGCTGGGGCCTACGAAGATGAGCGTCACCGTAATAGAGAGCGGCACCCAGCACAACGTCGTGCCCGACGAGTGCCGTTTCGTCATAGACGTGCGTACCAACGAGTTCTACCAGAACCCCTACGTCTTTGCCTTTCTACAGAGGCACATGAAGAAGTGTGAGCTCACGGCCCGCTCCTTCCGCTTGGAGTCGTCGCACATAGCGACGGACCACCCCCTGGTTCAGCGCTGCATCAAGATGGGCATGAAGCCCTACGGCTCGCCCACGCTCTCTGACCAGGCGCTCATGCCCTTCCCCTCGCTGAAGCTGGGCCCCGGCGAGTCATCGCGCTCCCACTCGGCCGACGAGTTTATCCTGATCAGCGAGATTCAGCAGGCCGTCAGCACGTACAGGCAGCTCCTGCTGCCATAAAAAAAATGTCACTACTCATCAACGAGCGGTGACATTCAAGCCTATGTTTAACTAAAAATCCTATAATGTCTTTTTAAAAAAAACCTGACCTCTCAGCCAGGAAGGAGACCTTGTCGTTGTTACGACTCGGGAATATCTATATGAATAAAAATACTTCCAAAGAAAAGAAAGTTATGGGAGCCTCACGGCGACCACTGTTATCCTAACACATTTAAAACTTTCTTCTTACCAATAACTAAAAACCTAAAACTATAAATATTACTACTAACCTAAAACAATCTATTAACTTTTGACGATGCAAAGGTACGACGGTTTTCGCATTCCTGCAAACAAATTAGGCCAAAAACGAGAAAAAGGGCCTCATTCTTGACCTAAATCAAGGTTTTGTGTGCGCAAACACACCCGTTTAGCCCCTTTCCAACAATACTACGGCGTAAGCACTGATGCCCTCCTGACGCCCCGTAAAGCCCATTTTCTCGGTCGTCGTGGCTTTGATGGAGATGTTGTCAGGGTCGGTGCCAATGACCTCGGCCATGCACTGCTGCATCCGGGGAATGTGGGGGTTCATCTTGGGTTGTTCGGCACAGATGGTGGCATCGATGTTGCCTACGCGGTAGCCCTTGGTGGCAATGAGTTCTACGGTTCGGCGCAGTATGACCTTGCTGTCCATGCCCAGGGTATCGTCGCTGGTGTCTGGCCAGTGGTAGCCTATGTCGCGCATGTTGGCAGCTCCGAGCATGGCGTCCGAGACGGCGTGCAGCAGCACGTCAGCATCGCTGTGACCCAGGAGCCCGAGACGGTAGTCAATCTTGACGCCACCCATCCAAAGTTCACGACCCTCCACCAGCCGGTGGACGTCGTAGCCCATTCCTACACGTATGTTCATACTCTCTCTCTTAATACTCCGTCTTGTCGGTTTTGTCCTGCCACATATCGAAGGCCTTGCGGGCCTCGCTCTGCATGAAGACCTCGCTGGGCTTCTTGCGATCCTCGGGTTTCAGCTCCAGTTCCTGGTAGATGAAGTCGTCGTCAAAGCCGATGCGTGCAGCATCCTTGCGGTTGTTGGCATAGTAAATCTTGTCAAGGTGAGCCCAGTAGATGGCACCCAGACACATGGGGCAAGGCTCGCAGGAGGTATAGATTTCGCAGCCGGAAAGGTCGAAGGTGCCCAGCTTCTGCGTCGCATTACGTATGGCCGTCACCTCGGCATGAGCCGTAGGGTCATTGTGCAGGGTGACGCAGTTGGAGCCCTCGGCCACAATCTCGCCCTGGCGGGCAATGACGGCGCCGAAGGGGCCGCCACCATTCTTCACGCTATTCTCCGAGAGCTCGATGGCTCTCATCATCAGTTCTCTTTTCTCCATATCTTACGTTGTCTTTTTAAGGTTTTCGTGCAGCAAAGGTAAGGTAATTTTTCCATTCAGCCAAACATTTCTCGCATGACGAGGGGAAAAATTCCCAAAAAAGATTAATTCTACAGCCTTTTCTTCGTTCTTTTATATTATTATATGTACCTTTGCGCAAGATTTTGCGAAGGCCCTCGGGCCTTTGCGTTGATGTATTATATATTTTTTTTAGATGTTTTATTAACAAGATGAACGTAATTACAAAAAGCATTCAATTGCCTGATGGAAGAACCATCACCATTGAAACCGGGAAAGTGGCAAAGCAAGCCGACGGCAGCGTCGTGCTGCGCATGAACAACACCGTGCTGCTGGCTACTGTTTGTGCCGCAAAAGATGCAGTTCCCGGAACTGATTTCATGCCTTTGCAGGTAGATTATCGTGAGCAGTACAGTGCCGCCGGCCGTTTCCCCGGAGGTTTCACGAAGCGCGAAGGCAAAGCCTCAGACAGCGAAATCCTGACAAGCCGCCTGGTTGACCGCGTACTTCGTCCGCTGTTCCCGTCCAATTATCACGCAGAAGTTTTTGTCAATGTCATGCTGCTCAGCGCCGACGGCGTTGACCAACCCGATGCCTTGGCAGGTTTTGCAGCATCGGCCGCACTGGCATGTTCAGATATCCCCTTCGAGTGCCCCATCAGCGAGGTGCGCGTGGCTCGCGTGAACGGCGAGTACGTCATTGACCCGACGTTCGAGCAGATGAAGCAGGCCGACATGGACATCATGGTGGGTGCTTCGGCCGAGAACATCATGATGGTAGAGGGCGAAATGAAGGAAGTCTCCGAGCAGGACATGATTGGCGCACTGAAGGCTGCCATGGCTGCCATCAAGCCCATGTGCCTGCTGCAGAGCGAGCTGTCGAAGGAGCTGGGCAAGGACGTGAAGCGCGAGTACAACCACGAGGTGAACGACGAGGCCCTGCGCGAGCGCATGAACAAGGAGCTCTACCAGCCCGCCTACGACATTACGAAGCAGGCACTGCCCAAGCAGGAGCGTGCCGATGCCTTCGAGAAGCTGCTGGCCGACTTCAAGGAGAAGTTCTTTGCCGAGCGTGCTGAAGCCTCAGAAAACTCCGAAAACTCAGAAAACTCAGAAACCTCCGAAATCTCCGACGAGGAGTACGAGGCCATGATGGAACGCTACTACCACGACGTAGAGCGCGACGCCATGCGCCGTTGCATACTCGATGAAGGCATCCGACTCGACGGCCGCAAGACGGACGAGATTCGCCCCATCTGGTGCGAAGTAAGCCCCCTGCCAATGCCTCACGGAAGCAGCATCTTCACCCGTGGCGAGACCCAGAGCCTCTCCACCTGTACCCTCGGCACGAAGCTCGACGAGAAGCTCGTCGACGACGTTCTGGACCGCGGCTACATGAAGTTCCTGCTCCACTATAACTTCCCGCCCTTCTGCACCGGCGAGGCCAAGGCACAGCGCGGCGTAGG
>DGTH01000095.1 GCA_002393705.1 Prevotella sp. UBA4341
TTCATCATGGAGTACAAGAGCCAGCGCCTGTTCCGCGATGCCCGTATCTTCTCCATCTACGAGGGTACGACCCAGCTGCAGGTGGTTGCCGCCATTCGTTACATCACCAACGGTACCATGCTCAACAACATCAAGGACATGCTCGCTGGTCTCGTATGCTGCGACTCTGTCGCAGCCCTCAAGGCTCGTGTAGAGAAACTCATCCCTATCTATGAGGACGCTCTCGCTTACGTTAAGGCTCTGGACAATCAGGACGCTCACGACTTCCTGGCTCGTCGTCTGTACGACATGACTGCCGAGTTGGTGATGAGCCTGCTCATCATCCGCGATGCCTCCAAGTGTCCCGAGCTCTTCGAGAAGAGTGCCAACGTTTATGTCCGCATGACCGAAGAGGACGTCATCGGCAAGTCGGCTTACATCAAGAACTTCCGCGTAGAAGACCTCGAGAACTTCAAGGCTGCTGAGACACCTGCTGAAGAGGCTTAATACAAGACAACTCAATAAAAAACCATCCGATGAGAGGAATGCTCATCGGATGGTTTTTCTTTTTCTGCTTGTGGGGGAAATCTTTACTGTTGAGGCAGCCACGTGGAGTTCGTGTTGAACACACGCTGCATGGTAACTGATTCTGCTTCCTGACGGGTCAATTGGCGGCTCCAACTGACGCGCCCCGTGGTGGAGGCTCCTGCGCCGTGGTTGTTGTACTCCATGTAGCGGGCTGTTTCTTCACGGTTCTTCTGCCAGTGGTGCCAGCCTTCAGGACGTATCTCCTTGCACAGCTCACAGTTCATGAACAGCGTGTAGCCATAGTCGCGCCACGGACGTCCCAGATAGACCTTCGTCACATCAGGAGCAGCCGTCACCTTACAGCGGTTAAAGACGTAGCCAAACGTCTGGTCCTGAGGCGTTGAGGCGGCGGTGATGTACGAGTCGGCCTTACAGTAGATGGTGCATCCCTCAAACCATGCCGTAGAGGGACCGAAGATGAAGTCGGTAGTGCCCTCTATGTAGCAGTCCTTAAAGTACAGCCGCGTGCCGGCCATGCCGGTATAGACGGTGTCCTGGTTGCCGAGGAAACGGCAGTTCCTAAACGTCAGTTTGTCGCCCGTGGTACGCAGGGCTACGGCCTGTCCCAGCTTGGCGGCGTTATTCTCGATGGTGATGTTCGTGAGCGTAATGGAGTTTCCTTCCACCAAGAGCGTGTAGGTGCGGAAGGTGCCCATTTTCTGCATCTTTCCGTCGGCCATGGGTATCATGATGTTGGCGTGGTCATCCCATGTGATGATGGTCTCGTCACGGTCCTCACCACATATCTCGATGTTGGTGAGCCACTGTGGAATGACAATCTTCTCCTTGTAGGTACCCCGCTTGACAAAGATGACCTTGTGGTACTCCATGAAGGCGCGGCAAACCTCTACGGCTTCGCTGACGTTGCGGAATTGTCCCGTTCCGTCGCGTGCCACGACAATGGTGTCAGGGTTGTCGAAGTTTTGCGCGGCTACGCCGCTAAATGATAGATTAGAAATGATAAATGATAAAGCTGTTATTAGAAACCATCGACCATTGAGTCTTGACCTTTTATCCATCGTTGTTACTTTTTATTGATTTACATAATCTGTTGTACCGACTGCATACCGTCAATCTTCTTCAGGTTATTGATGATTTCCTTCACGTCGTCACGGTCGTGAACGCGCAGCTCGATGGTTCCGTCAAACACGCCGTCGTCGCCCTTGATGGTCAGGCAGCGAATGTTGACGCTCATCTGTGACGTGATGACGCGCGACACGTCAACCAGGATGCCCATGCGGTCAATGCCCTGCAGGCGCACGGTGGCGTCGAAGTACAGGCGTTTGTGCATGTCCCACTTGGCGTCCAGGATGCGGTTGCCGTAGCTGGTCTTCAGCTTATTGGCCACGGGGCACGTACGCTTGTGTATCTCGATGCAGTTGCGGTTGTCGATGAATCCCAGCACGTCGTCGCCGGGTATGGGGTGGCAACAGCTCTGGAACTTGTACTGTCTGATGTTCTCGTCGGTAATGTAGATGGGCTTTTTGCGGTTAAACTTTTCCGGCACCACAAACAGCTCGGGTTGCTTCTCTTCCTCCTTCTGCTTGCCCGGACCAATGAAGGGCACGTAGCGTCGCCAGCCGGTCTTGCCCTTGGTCTTGTGCTTGCCGTTCAGCTCGTCGATGTCTTCATTACCCAAAATGATGGTCTTCTCGGCCAGCGCCTGGAAGAACTCCTCGCGCTTCTTTACCTCGTGGAATGTCGTGAGCTGGTCGGCCAGTGCAGTACTGTACTCCTTGTCGTGCTTCTGCAGAAAGGCTGTCAGCAGTTCTTCGCCCTTCTTCTGGCTCTCGCGGTTCTTGCGTCTCAGTATGGCCTGAATCTTGGCTTTGGCCTTGGCTGACGAGACAAAGTCAATCCATGTGGGCTGTACGTGCTGCGACTTTGAGGTCAGTATCTCCACCTGGTCGCCGCTTTGCAGCTTGTGGCTCAGGGGCACCAGCTTGTGGTTGACCTTGGCACCAATGCAGTGGGACCCCAGGAAGGTGTGTATGCTAAAGG
>DGTH01000070.1:0-9534 GCA_002393705.1 Prevotella sp. UBA4341
GCCCTGGTAGCTGTCACGGCACCTACGCACGTAGAACCGACCGACGGTGAACGCACCAACCTGATGCTGAAGAGTGGAGAGTTCATCCGCATAGCTCAGGACGACGTAAACGTGAAGATGCCCGCCAACAAGGCTTACCTGCAGATAGCTACGGCTGCACTCAGCACGCAGCAGGCTATCGGCCTGCTTTGGGGCGACACCACGTCTCTGCTGGCCACTGAGCCACGCGGCCTGAATACTACCACCGCGGCTCCCATTTACTACGACCTACAAGGGCAGCGCGTGGAGCACCCCGTACGTGGTGGTATCTACATACTGCGCACTAACGAAGGAAACAAGAAAATAACCGTAAAATGAACACGAAAACGATGAAAAGAAAACATTACGCGTCGCCCGGCTCCTGCATCCTGGAACTGGGTGACATAAGGCTTCTGAGTGGAAGTCAGAAGGTGAAAGTTGATCCTACGAAGCAAGGCAGTCAGTCAGGAGCCGATGCTCCCGGCTTCTATGGTGACGACGAGGAGGAGTAGCTCATCTTCGAGGTACGAGGTACCTCGAAATTTACGGATTTACGGATTTTCGATTTTCGATTTGAATCATTCGAAGGTCCTAATCCGTCAACTGCTAACAGACAATTAAATCGAAAATAAGAAAATCGAAAATTAAACAAGGTGCGAGGTGCGAGAAATGATAAAAATACTTAAGGCGGCAGCAAATTCTTCATTCTTCATTCTTCACTCTTCACTTTAATTCGTACCTCTGATGCTTCGCATCGAAAGTACTCACGCTCAAGAAAATCCAAATAATATTTGGTTTTCTCTTCGCTTATTCGTACCTTTGCACCCCGAAATGAAAAAGGAAGTTAGAGCAGCACTGTTCGATCTTGACGGTGTGGTGTTGAATACCGAGCCTCAATATACGGTGTTCTGGGGTGCGCAGTGTCGTGAGTTTCACCCGGAGCATCCTGGCTTGGAACACGAGATTAAGGGGCAGACGCTGACCCAGATTTTCGACAAGCACTTTACGGAGAATGGCCTTGCCGAGAAACAAGCACTCATTACCCAACGACTTAACGACTACGAGGCGCAGATGAGCTACGACTACGTAGAGGGCTTTGAGCGCTTCATAGCCGAACTGCGGCGCAGGGGCATCAAGACGGCCGTGGTCACCAGTTCGAACATGCCCAAAATGCAGAGCGTCTATAGGCAGCGACCTGATTTTAAGGAGCTCTTCGACGAGATACTGACCTCGGAGGACTTCGAGCGCAGCAAGCCCGACCCGGACTGCTACCTGAAGGCTGCTGCCCGCTTTGGTGTAGAGTCTGAGGAGTGTGTGGTGTTTGAAGACAGCTTCAATGGCTTGAAGTCGGGTCGTGCTGCCGGCATGCGGGTCATAGGCTTGGCCACGACGAACCCCCCGGAGGCCATTAGGCCGCTGTGTGACAAAGTGGTGAGTAACTTTGTGGGGCTGGATATAGTAAAATAGTAGTAATAGTAGAGATAGTAATAATAGTAAAATAGTAAAATAGTAAAATAGAAATGGCGGGTTATTTAGTAAACGACACGCGCAAGGTGACAACCCAGCGCTTTATAGAAATGAAACAGAAGGGTGAGAAGATTTCCATGCTCACCTCGTACGACTACACGACAGCAGGCATCGTTGACAGGGCAGGAGTGGATTCCATCCTGATTGGCGACTCGGCCTCGAACGTCATGGCAGGCAACTTGACGACGCTGCCCATGACGGTGGAGCAGATGATATATCACGCCACCTCGGTGGTGAAGGCTGTAAAGCGTGCCTTAGTGGTGTGCGACATGCCCTTCGGCAGTTATCAGGTGGGTTCGCACGTCGGCGTGACCAACGCCATACGCATCATGAAGGAGAGCGGCTGCGACGCCCTGAAGCTGGAGGGTGGCATAGAAATCATTGACACCGTGAAGCGCATCCTGGATGCCGGCATCCCCGTCATGGGCCACTTAGGACTGACGCCGCAGAGCATCAACAAGTTCGGCACCTACGCCGTGAGAGCCAAGGATGAGGCGGAGGCCGAGAAACTGATGTCGGACGCCAAGGCACTGGCAGAGATAGGCTGTTTCTCCATCGTACTGGAGAAGGTGCCCGCCAAGTTGGCAGCCGAGGTGACGCGTGAGGTCAGCGTGCCCACCATCGGCATAGGTGCTGGCAACGGTACTGACGGCCAGGTGCTCGTCATAGCCGACATGCTGGGCATGAACCAGGGCTTCAGTCCCCGCTTCCTGCGTCGCTATGCTGACCTGAACACCGTCATGACCGACGCCATTGGCCAGTACGTCACTGACGTGAAGAGCGGAGACTTCCCCAACGAGCAGGAATCATACTAAGCAAGAGGAATGAACACGCAGAATACGCCCGTACACATCAGGCTGTGGCACCGTGAGTTCTGGCAAATGTCGGTGGCCAACTGGCTGCTTAACATGTCGGCCTACATGCTCATACCCGTCATGCCGCTGTGGCTGCTGCTGAAGGCTGACTTCACACCCGTGGAGACCGGCATAGGCATGGGGCTCTTCGGCGTGGGGCTCTACGCCTTAGGGCCGTTCTGCTCGTACCTCGTACAGCGCTACCGCCGCAACATGGTGGGGCTGCTGGCCATCATCGGCATGACCTTGAGCTTGGGGCTGCTCTACTATGTGGACAGGGAGACGACCGTCCGTAAGGAGGCGGTCTTCTTGCAGCGGTTCCTCTTCGGTGCATGCTTCGGGTTGGCACAGATGGTGCTTACCAGCACGCTCATCATTGACACCAGCGAGTCGTTTCAGCGCACGGAGGCCAACTATTCGTCGGCCTGGTTCTCGCGTTTTGCACTGGCTTTGGGGCCTATAGCGGGCCTGCTGGTCTATAGGCATTACGGGTTTGACTCGGTGGTGCTGGTCTCCATGGCTTGCTGCTTGGCGGCTGTGGTGCTCATACACCTGGTGCACTTTCCCTTCCGTACGCCCGCCGACAATGTCAAGAAGCTCAGTCTTGACCGTTTCTTCCTGCCGCAAGGCAGCTGGCTCTTTCTGAACATGCTGCTGGTGACGGCCACGGTAGGCATGCTGATGACCACGGCACTGACCGACTGGTACTACGCCATCATGATGGGTGGCTTCTTTCTGGCTATTCTCGCTCAACGGTTTGTGTTTCCTGAGGCCGAGCTGAAAAGCGAGGTGGTGAGCGGGCTCATCCTGCTGGCGGCCTCGGTACTCATCATCATGGTGCAGAAGGGCGAGGCCTTGTCGTACATCAGTCCGCTGTTCATGGGCTTGGGCGTGGGCATCATTGGGTCGCGCTTCCTGCTGTTCTTCATCAAGCTGAGCCGTCACTGCCAGCGTGGCACGTCGCAAAGCATGTTCATGCTAAGCTGGGAGACGGGCCTCTCCATAGGACTTTTCGTGGGCTACGCCTTTCTCTATAACGACCAACGCTCACTCTGCGTAGTGGCCTTGGTGCTGACGGCGGCAGCCCTCGGGCTCTATAACTTCTTTATACACCGCTGGTTCATCAGCCATAAGAACCGCTAAGCACTGCACAAGTCAGCCAGGGGGCAACGCTCGCAACGGCTGGTCACCTGGGTAGGACTGAAGGGCACCTGAGGCGAGAAGATTTCGTTGACCACCTGACGGATGCCTGACATGAAGTCATGGCTTAACGGGCGCACGTCTTCTATGTTCACCTTGTTCAGCTTCAGCGTGGGGTCGTAGTCCTGCTGGCTCGACTGCTGTACGAAGAACAGTGCAGGAGTGACTTTGCGCGCCCGGGCGTTCAGGCTGCTTGAACTGCTGACAATCATGGCGTAAAGGAACGTCTGCAGGTAGTAGTCGCTGTGGTTCTCAATCTGCGAACTGTCCAGAATGGCCTGTAGGTCGGCCATGTCGCCTAACGACGGCCTGCCGGTCTTGTAGTCAACCACGCGTATCTTCTCTTCGCCTCCGGCTGTCACGATGCAGTCCAGACGGTCAATGGTTCCGCCCAGGTTCGTCTGGAACGCTGGCCATCCCCCCGCGGGCTCCACCGTCCACGGGCAGCTGACTGGCAGCTCCAGCCCCATGATGCTGAAGGGGGCTATCTGGCTGTCGATGGTGAGCAGCTGGCGCAGATACTTGATGATGACTTCGCGGTTGATGATCTGAATGCCGCTCAGTTCGGGCATGGGTGCCTCGGGCTTCAGGTTGAAGAGTTCCTTCTTAAAGGCTTGGTCAACGGCCTGCTCTATCTCAATCTTGTTCTTCAGCAGCGCTTCAAGGGGTTGGCGGCTGATGACGTTGCCCAGCTGCGTGTAAAGCGTCTGGGCAGCCAGGTGGAAGATGTTGCCGAAGATGCGTCCGTCGATGGTATCTTCCTCATTCTCTTCCAGTTCCTTCATTCCGCTGACGTAGTAGTAAAAGAACTTCAGGGGACAACTCATGTAGCGGTTAATGGCTGACGGCGTGAGCAGCGGCAGGTGCTGCTTCTCGATGGGGGCGCAGTTCAGACTGAAGCGCTGGTAGAGCAGCTGCATGACTTCGGGCGTCTTCTCTATGGTTGAGCGCTGACGTTCGGCCACGTGGTGGCCCGTACGCAGTGTGAGTTGCCTGATGGGGTGGCCGCTCTCCATGAGCAGCTGTAGCATGAAGCGGCTCATTTCGCCCGTCTTGCCGTCTTCTGTGGCATTGTTATAGACGAGTGTCACGTCCTTGGCCCTTTGCAGCAGGCGGTGGAAGTAGTAGGAGTAGATGGCTACCTTATGGTCGATGGTGGTGAGTCCGAAGGCTTTGCGTATGCCCCAGGGAATGAACGAAGTGTCGTTCACGCCCTGGGGCATGTTGCCCTCGTTCGACGACAGCAGCAGTACGTGGTCAAAGTCCAGGTTGCGCGTCTCGAGCACACCCATTATTTGTAGTCCCACGGCCGGTTCGCCGTGGAAGGGGATGGAGGTTGACTTGACGAGCTGTGAGAGCAGCCGGTGGAAGGTGGTCAGGTCGATGTCGAGGTCGCCACTCTCCATGAGGCCTGACAGCCGGTTCAAGAGGGTGTAGGTCTGGAAGAGCGTCTCGGCAAAGAGGGGGTCGTCCTGGCTCTGGGGGTCCTGGCGGCTGTTCAGCGCGATGGTCTGCACCACTTCGGTCATCCAGCGGCACAGCTGGGGTGGCTGAAGGTTGCTGAAGGTATGGAAGAGCAGTGCCAGTCCCTCGTCAAGTGCCAGCTGTCCTGTTGTGGCATAGTAGGTATGGTTGGTGTTCAGCTGCTGGCAAAGCTCCTGGTTGAGGGGCGACAGGTGGTGGCAGTAAGGATGTCGCAGCACCTTGTTAATGTATTGCAGACGGAAAGTGGCCGACTGGCGGCTGAAACCCACTGTCTGCAAGGCATAAAGCTGGTGGAGCAACGAGCTGACTGGAGCCTGGTTGAGCGGATAGCCCGTGGTGATATTGGCATGGCTGACGCTGTCGGGAATGCAGTGAACGACCATGGGCAGCAAGCTTTCGTCGCAGAGTACCACGGCCGTACGCTTGCCGGCCTCTATGCGCCCCTGCTGCTGCAGCCATTGGGCCATGAAGTGAGCCTGTATGTTCTCGGTGGTGGCGGCTACGAAGGTGATGTCCTTCGGCTTGCGGAAGTTGTTGTAGATGTCGTCGTTGCGCGAGTTGAGCTCGTTGGGAAACTTGTCAAGATAGCGCGAAACGAAGTAGCCCGCCTCGTTGTCGGACAGGTAGTAGCGGTCAAAGTCCCAGTAGAAGCGCGCCTTGCCCTGCTGCTGCAACCGGCTGAAGAGCAGCTGCTCCACCTGCTGCACGAGGTTGAAGCCCACGAAGAGGTACTGCCGGTGGCTGAAGGTGAGGTCGGGCGTGGTGGCAACGCTGCGGTAGAGCGCCCCCTCGTAGGCCAGTCCCTGCTGGCTGAGGCAGTCGTTGAACTGGTGGTAAATGTCGCTGAAGTGGCTCCATAGGCTGAGGAAACGCTGCTTGAGCTCGGAGTTCTGCGTCTCTGAGAAGTTGCCGAAGAACTTGCGTATGATTTCCTTCTGCTCGGTGGTGAGGTAGGAAATGTCGTCCAGCTCGTGCAGGTCGCGCAGGTTGGCAAACACCTTGTCGGCATCGGCCATGTTCTTGTCTATGTCGTCAAAGTCGCTGAGCAGCAGCTGTCCCCAGCCGTAAAAGTGGTCGAGCGTCTCGCTGATGCCTGTTACGCTGACGAAGCAGCGGTGTAGGTCGCAGATGAGCTTGATGGGGTCGGCCACTTGCAGGCTGGAATGTTGGCGGAAGAGCTCGCTGATGGTGGTGTAGGCTGGACTCCAGATGGGGCGACCGGCCAGCCGGACTAAGTGCTCGTTGAAGAAGAGCGACGCCCGCTTGTTGGGGAATACTACGGCTATCGAGGAGAGGTCGCTGCCATACTGCTGGAGCACGTGTTGTGCTACATGTTCTAAAAAGGACTTCATAAGCTTACTTCTTCTATCTTGTTGCTATAAACGTACCACAGGAAGCCGCTGACGTGGCTGTAGCCCATGTCTTGCAGCAGGCTCATGTACTGGCGAACCTGGTCGTGGTACTCGGGCTTGGGGCGCCCGAACTTAAAGTCAACGACCTTCAGTTCGTGGCCGTCGGTCATGACGCGGTCTGGTCGGCGCTCCACTACCTGCCCATTGTCAAAGGCGAGGATGGCGCACTCGTTGAATAGCTGCCAGCGGCCTGAGAACCAGTCGGCCACGCGGGGGTCAGAGAGTCGCTGGCGCAGCATGTCGGAGAGTCGCTCCGGCGTCAGGTGGGCGTCGTAGAGTATGCCGTCCATCTGCAGCTGTCGCAGTGCTGCAGTGATGTCGGCTGTGGTTCGTATGTTGGCAAAGACGTTGTGCAGCACGCTGCCAGCCTTGATGTAGTTGGCCTGCTGGTCGGTTGGCTCCTGGTTGCCCTCCAGGAAGTCTCGGCTCTTGTTGCTCTGGCGGAAGCTGGTCTTGGGGGCATAGGTCTCAATGTTCACTTCGCAGGGGGTGGGGGGCTGTAGGAAGACGTTGGCGGTGGTCTTCTCAGCGGGCAGACCACTGAGCACTGACGCTGGCTGGC
Organism: Prevotella sp. UBA4341; assembly: GCA_002393705.1. Taxonomy (GTDB): domain Bacteria; phylum Bacteroidota; class Bacteroidia; order Bacteroidales; family Bacteroidaceae; genus Prevotella. The sequence continues at coordinate 7,059 of DGTH01000070.1, forward strand.
CGAAGTGGAAGACGAGGGGGGCCTTCTTGTCGTCAAGACCTTCGAGAGTGGCTTCTGGGAGTTGCTCCCTGAGGGTGGGCAGCACGTCCTCAATGAGTTTCGAGCGGCTGGTGGAGAGCCCGCGCCGTCCTACGACATAGAGGCTGCTTCGGGCTCGAGTGAAGGCAACGTAGAGCAGGTTCAGGTTATCGACCCGGTTTTGCAGGTACTCCTCTTGATAGGCCGACTCGAAGGTGCTGCCAGCCATTTTTCCACTGTAGTCAACGGGCACGAGGGGCAGCTGGTTGTAAGGTTCGTGGGCGGCCTGACACCAGATGATGTTGTTCTGGGTGCGCTCTGTCTTCCAGTCGCAGAAGGGCAGAATGACGTGCTTGAACTCCAGCCCCTTGCTCTTGTGGATGGTGAGCAGGCGGATGCCGTCCAACTCGTCGGCCTGAATGGTTTTCTGGCAGAGCGACTCCTTCCAGAAAGTGAGCAGCGAGTCAATGTCGGCGGGGTTGTCGCTGATGTAGTTGTTCAGGTGGTCGAAGAAGGCATAGACGTAGGCATTCTCATCAGTGAGACGGGTGAGGCCGAACAGCCTGTAGAGCTGCTGCACGAGGTCGTAGAGGGGGGTGCTGAGCAGCTGGGGCGCTTGGCTGAAGAAGGCTTCCGGCAGGTAGTCGGAGAGGCTGATGTCCGTGCGCAGCAGGCTGGCGTCGCCGTCAGTGCGGCCCACGATGTGGCGCTGATACTGCTTGGCCAGTTTGCCCAAGGTCAGTACGTCGTCGGGGTGAATGAGCAGTTGCAGGGCGTCGATGAGCATGTTGACGGCAATGGAGGCGTCGAGCCTGAAGGCTTCGTCGGAGACGATGTTCACCTCGGGCATGTTGGCGGCGAAGTAGGCTGTCAGATCGGGTATGACGTCCTTGCTGCGAATGAGTATGGCTATATGGCGCTGTTCGGCCTGCTGGCCGATGAGTTCTGCCACGATGCGGCCGGTCTCCTGTAGCACGCTTTCCTTGTAGTCGGCTGAAGGGAAGAGCGCGATGCTGACGTAGCCCGCCTGAGGCCGTTCTTCGGGTATGTCCTGGCTGACGTCGTCGTAGGCCCTGCTGAGTTGTCGGGCCATCTGCTCTCCTGTCTTTTCGGCCGTCAGCTGGTACTCCAGTAGGGCTGCTTTCTGGAAGAAGGCGTTGTTGAAGCGAATGATGTTGCGGTCAGAGCGGTAGTTCTTGGAGAGCGGCTTGATGAGGAGTCGCCGCTGAGCCTCAGTGAAGTGGTCGGCAATGTTGTTCAGCAGCCTCCAGTCGCCCGAACGCCAGCGGTAGATGCTCTGCTTGACGTCGCCCACTATGAGGTTCTGGCTACCGGCGTGGCTCATGCACTCCTCCAGCAGCACCTTGAAGTTCTGCCACTGAAGGGTGCTGGTGTCCTGAAACTCGTCTATCATGATGTGCTCTATCTGAGCACCTATCTTCTCAAAGATGAAGGGCGAGTCGCTGCCCGCTATGAGTTCGTGCAGCAGATGGCCCGTATCGCTCAAGAGGAAGCGGTTGGCCTCCCTGTTCAGCTGGCGCACCTTCTGCTCTATCGCACCGAGAAGCCGCAGCTGGCTGAGGTGGCGAAGGGTAAGCGAGGCCGACTGGTAGCGGAACCACTCGCGCTGGCGCTCCTGGAGGGCATAGGTCAATATAGGCATCAGGCTGGCCTCGACGATGGGGCGCAGGCGGGCTTCGTCGCCCTTTCGACACCACTTGAGTGCATCCTCGCTACAGCTCTGGACGGTCTTGTTGACGGCTTTCTCGTCGAACTCTCCCTCTTGCAGTTTCTGGAAGAAGGAGGCTATGGTTCCTCCGTTCTTCAGGTCGGCCGGGGTCAGGTCTTCACTCTCCAGCGTGGCGAAGAAACTGAAGCCAATCTCGCGCATGCGCTCCAGGGCCTGCTGTCTCTGTTCTGAGAGCTGCTGGGTGTAGTGTTCGAAGAAGTCCTTTTCCTCCATCTTCTCTTTGAGCTCTCGGCTGTGCTCCTTATAGTAGTCCTTGAAGATGGTGGCCCCGAAGTGCTTGATGCTGCCGATGACGTTCCACGAGCGGTCGTCGTCAATGTTGTCCATGATGTAGCGCAGAATCCATTGAAGCACGAGGTCGGTGGTTTGAAGGTCCTGAATGAGCCCATCGACGGCCTGCTCCTCTATCTGTGTGTCGTTCAGCTCTATGCGCAGGTTGGCTGTCAGGTCCAGTTCGCGTGCCAGGTTGCGCAGTACGCTCTGGAAGAACGTGTCGATGGTTGATACGCGGAAGTAGTTGTAGTGGTGCAGCAGGTTGTGCAGGGCTATGCCGGCACGGGTGCTGACCAGCTGCGGGCTCATGCCCGTGGCCTGGCAGACGTAGTCCGTGTAGCCCTGGCTGTCGGGCAGCTGTTTCCAGATGCCGTAGGTCTGGCTGACGATGCGCATCTTCATTTCCTCCGTCGCCTTGTTGGTGAAGGTGACGGC
>DGTH01000070.1:9597-10819 GCA_002393705.1 Prevotella sp. UBA4341
AGAATGTTGCGGTACTGCTGGGGGTTCTCAACGAGCAGGCGTATGTACTCGGAGGCAAGGGTGAAGGTCTTGCCGCTTCCGGCGCTTGCCTTATAGACGGTCAGGGGGTAGTTAGTAGTTACCATTTGCGGAAGAGTTCGAAGGTTATCTTGACGCCGAGTTCCTGGAAACTGGCGTTGAGGAAGCTGGCAAAGACACCCGCCGAGAAGTAGCGGTTGGTCAGTCCGTAGCCCAGCTCGTAGTAAGGCCGCGTGTGGTCAATGAGCAGGGCGCTGGCGTAGAGGCGCTCCGTCTCAATATACTTTCCCACAAGCGGCAACCATGTGGCCAGGAGGAAGGGCGACTCGTACGACACGTGGGCTCGGGCATAGTAGCGCGAGGCGTTATACCACCGGCTGTCCAGAAGCTGGAACTGGCCCGTCCAGTCGTCGTCCCAGCCTCCGGGCACGTTGTTGTCGTGGAAGTTGGCAAAGTCAACGAAGTAGTTGGTGCTCTTGTCGGTATAGAAGCCACCGCCCACCCGCAGGTTCAGCATGCTGAGACGCTGCAGGTACATCTTCCAGACGGCATCAACCTCCCACCGCTCGTACTTGATGTCTGAGTGCAGTACCCCCTTCATGCCGCGTTCCCAGTCCAGCATGAAGAGCGGACCGCCCTGGCCCCAGGGGGTAATGAGCAGCGTCAGAATGGGCGAGAAGCTGCGGTACTTCGTGGGCAGGTTGAGCGACTGCATGCGCTCTGCGTTCTGGGCCTTGCGCAGGTGGTAGGACAGGGAGGTGGTCACGGTGAGCCAGTCGAAGACCTCGATGTTGTTCTTCAGTTCAATGCGGCGGTCGGTAAAGTTGTCCAGGTCGTCGTTGTTGTAGGTGGTGTCCTGGCTGTTCTTCTTCAGTGTCTCCAGCACGCTGTAGTTGGTGATGCGGTTTCCGTTGCCGTAGATGATTTCCGCATAGCCCTGACGCTTGGGGTTGTAGGTCATGCGCAGGGGTAGGGTGTAGTAGAGCTCGCGGAACTTGAAGTTGTAGCCCACCTGTGGCTCTGAGGTCAGGTAGCGGTGGGGCGAGAAGTTATAGCGTGCACGCAGCTTGATTTTGTACGAAATGCCCAGTCGGCGGCTGTAGCTGAGGTACTGCGGGTTCAGCAGGGGCGAGAGTCTGAAGGAGAAGCGCTTGTTTCCGGCTCGTATGCTGGTAAAGAGGTTGCCCCCCACGTCGTCCCAGAG
>DGTH01000026.1 GCA_002393705.1 Prevotella sp. UBA4341
CACCCAGTCGTGGGGCACGCGTACGGTCTGCCATCCCGTGGCGTCAAACTTCATGCTGTAGGGCCCCTCGTTGTGTATGGAGTTGGCCTTCGTCAGGTAGTTAAAGTACTCAGTTCCGCAGCCGAAGTCCTTTTGGGGGTCGGCAGCGTGGCCAAAGGCAAAAGCCCAGCCTTCGTCCAGTCGGATGACTTCGCGCTGGCTTTGGGCCCTTAGGCCCTGCGCGACGGTAAGCACAAACAGGAGTGCCAGTGTCTGTTTTAGGTTTATCATGTTAGTACGTATTATTAATAACGCTTGCAAAGGTAAGCGTTTTTTTCAATATAAGCAAATTTTGAATTTGGAATTTGGAGTTACGAAGTAATCAAACACACCTCGTAACTCCAAATTCCAAATTCCAACTTGATTTACTCCCCAAACACCTTCTTGCCCTCGAAGTAGGTGGCGGCGGGCTTGGCCTCGTGAATCTCCGTCACGGGACAGGTCAGCACGTCCTTCGTCAGGAGCAGGAAGTCGGCATACTTGCCCTCCTTCACGCTGCCGCGCTCGTTCTCCAGGAACATCTGTCGGGCCACGTTGATGGTCAGGGCCGTGAGAGCCTGCTCGCGGGTGAGCAGCTCTTCCGTCCACCAGGGCTTAGCCTGCTCGGGTTGATAAACGCCTGTAACAACTATCTCCATGATGCCGAAGGGGTCATCGGGCGCGCCGCACAGGGCTGGGAAGTCAGAGTGCGAGGAGAAGTTGACGCCATGGTCGAAGAACGACTTCATGGGGTAGCCATGTACGTTCAGGCTGTCGGGCAGAATGCGTAGCAGCTCTGCCTGCAGCTCCGTGTCGCAGTGATGCCACAGCATGCCCGATGTGACGTAGATGTTGTTGTCGGCCATGCGCTGGTAGTCGGGTGTGTTGACGCTATAGACGTGTACCAGCGTGTTGCGCAGTTCCTTCTTGCCGCCGTTGACGTATGCATTGACGATGCGCTCCACGCCCTTGTTGCCCATGACGTGTACGTGCATGGTGATGCCTTTCTCGTTGGCCTTGCGTGTAATGTCGGTCAGTTCCTCCTCCGACCAGTTGGGAATGCCCTGATGGCCGTCGGTGTAGAGCGGGTCTATGAATCCTGTGCCGCTCTCCACCGTACCGTCCATGAACATCTTGAGCCAGTTGGTGCGTATGTGGGCCGACTCGTACTTCTTGGTGGCAGCAGCCTTCTCGAGCGTTTCCTCTACATCCATCCAGCTGTCCAGCTCCCATGCGGTGCCCAGTACGAAGTGCATGTCGCCGGCCTGGTCCATCTGCTGGGCAGCCTTGTATAAGTTGTCGTTGAAGAAGTAGGAGGAGTAGCCGTCCTGGTACATCGTGTAGCCCTCGGAGAGCATCTGCTCCTGCATGCCGGCCATGCAGGCCTTGGCCACATCGACCGAGAAGAGGTACTCGTTGTCCAGGAATGAGCGCACGTAGGTGCCTGCCTGCTCCTTGACGTAGCCGGTGGGCACGCCGTCCTTGTCCAGCACAATCTCGCCTCCGCGCACTTCGGTCCTCCCGGCCGTGCCGTCTTCGTTGATGAGGCCTGCCTTCTTCAGCAGGAGGGTGTTGGCCAGCCCCTTGTGGCCCTCTTCGTCGGCAAAGTAGATGGGTATGTCACTGCATACTTCGTCCAGCAGTTTTCGATAGCACAGGTCTTTGGGAAACTTCATCATCTCCCATCCGCTGCCGAAGATGACGTTGGCTCCATTGTCCTTGGCTTTCTTGACGGCGGCGGGCACTATCTCCTTAAGGAACTTGTCCACGTCAGTGTCGCGGCTCATCACCGTACCCACCGACGCGATGGCGTAGCCCAGCACATAGTGGGCATGGGCGTTGCCGCAGCCGGGCATGACGAGTCCCTTGTCCGTGTAGTCTATCACTTCGGTCTTGCCCTCCTCTATAAAGGCTTCGGCACCCGCCTTGTCGCCCACATAGACGTACTTGCCGTCCTTCACGGCGAAGGCTTCCACAATCTGGTTATCCTCGGCGGTGTATATTTTGCCATAGACCACGAGGTCGGCACTGTCATTGCCCTTACAGCTGGCAAGCAGCCCCATTCCAATCACGATGCTCATCATGGTGATGAGCGATAACATTTTCTTCATCATCTTGTTTAATTTTCGATTTTCTTATTTTCGATTTAGTAATCGTTAAAATATAACTTGGTACGAATCGAGGTACGAGGTTTTTTCGAGGTACGAGGTGCGAGGTACGAGGTACGAGAATACTTTGCACGCCCATCTCTGCCACGTAGCATTTCTCGCACCTCGCACCTCGTACCTCGTATCTCGAAGATGAGCACCTCGCACCTCGTACCTCGTATCTCGAAGATGAGCATAAATTCTTCACTCCCCAAACACCTTCTTGCCCTCGAAGTAGGTGGCGGCGGGCTTGGCCTCGTGAATCTCTGAAGCAGGACAGGTCAGCACGTCCTTCGTCAGGAGCAGGAAGTCGGCATACTTGCCCTTCTTCACGCTGCCGCGCTCGTTCTCCAGGAACATCTGGCGGGCCACGTTGATGGTCAGGGCCGCGAGGGCCTGCTCGCGGGTGAGCAGCTCTTCGGGCCACCAGGGCTTGGCCTGCTCGGGGTGATAGACACCCGTGACTGCTATCTCCATAATGCCGAACGGGTCGTCAGGACTGCCGCTCAGTGCGGGGAAGTCGGAGTGAGAAGACATGTTGATGCCGTGGTCGAAGTACGACTTCATGGGGTAGCTCTTGTCCTCCATGCCTACGGGTACGTAGCCGGCCTTCAGCAGCTCCTGCTTGTCGTTGGAGAAGTGGTGCCACAGCATGCCTTCGGTGACGTAGATGTTGTGGTCGGCCATGCGCTGGAAGTCTTGGGGCATGACCTGGTGAACGTGTACCAGCGTATTGCGCATTTCGTCCTTTCCGCCCTTGACGTAGGCGCTGACTATGCGGTTGACACCCTTGTTGCCCATGACGTGGGCGTGAACGGTCACGCCCTTCTCGTTGGCTTTGCGGGTAATGTCGGCCAGTTCCTCTTCGGACCACAGCACGATTCCCTGGTGGCCGTCAGGATAGAGCGGCTCCACAAAGCCCGTGCCGGGCTCTACCGTGCCGTCTATAAAGATTTTGAGCCAGTTGGGCTTCACGCGCTCAGTGGCATACTTCTTGGCCTCTGCGGCCCTGGCAAGCACCTTGTCCGTGTCCATCCAGCTGTCCAGCTCGGTGGTAAGACCCAGCACAATGTGCAGGCCGCCGGCCTGGTCTATCTGCTGGGCGGCCTTGTAGATGTTTTCGTTGAAGAAGTAGGTGGAGTAGCCGTCAAGATACATCGTGTAGCCCTCGGAGAGCAGATGCTTCTGTACACTCTCCATGGTGGTCTTGGCTATGTCGATGGAGAAGAGGCTTTCGTTGTCCAGGAAGGAGCGGGTGTAGGTGCCGGCCTGTTCCGAGAGGAAGCCACTGGGCGTGCCGTCGGCCGCTAAACCTATCTCGCCACCGCGTATCTCCTTCTTGAGCAGCGTGCCGTCCTCCTTCATGATGCCGGCCTTGACCAGCATCAGGCTGTTGGCCAGGCCCTTGTGGCCTTCCTCGTCGGCAATGTAGATGGGAATGTCGCTACAGATGGCGTCCAGCTGCTGGCGGGTGGGCATCTTGTTCTGGAAGGTCATCAGGTTCCAGCCCTGACCAAAAATGGCCTTTGCCCCAGTGTCCCTAGCTTTCTTGACGGCAGCAGGCACTATCTCCTTGAGGAACTTTTCAGGACTGTCATCATAGCCAACGATGGTCCCCACCGTCTGGATGGCGTAGCCCAGCGTGTAGTGGGCGTGGCCGTTGCCGCAGCCGGGCATGACGAGCCCCCTGTCCGTGTAGTCTATCACTTCGGTCTTGCCCTTCTCAATAAAGGCTTCGGCACCCGCCTTGT
>DGTH01000179.1:0-15528 GCA_002393705.1 Prevotella sp. UBA4341
GGAGAGAGGAGAGAGGAGAGAGGAGTGACGAGGTGCGAGGTGCGAGGTGCGAGGTGCGAGGTACGGAGAGCGAGGTACGAGGTGCGAGGTGCGAGGTGCGAGGTACGGAGAGCAAGGTGCGAGGTACGAGGTGGGAGGTGTTCCTGCTGGTGCTCAGCCTGCTGATAGACCTCGGCCTGTTGGGCTACTTCAAATATACCAACTTCTTCGGGCAAATGATAGCCGACTGCATAGGCAGTAACTTCCAGCCGTTTGACATCTTCCTGCCCGTGGGCATCAGCTTCTTTACGTTCCAGAGCCTGAGCTACACTATCGACATTTACCGTGGTCAGCTGAAGCCCGTGGGCTCGCTGCTCGACTATGCTTTCTACGTGTCGTTCTTTCCGCAGTTAGTGGCGGGCCCCATTGTCAGGGCGCGCGACTTCCTGCCCCAGATACGCCGTGTGCCCCAGGTGACGAGCCAGATGATGGCCCGTGGCGTATGGTTTATCAGCGTGGGTCTGGTCAAGAAGTGCGTCATCAGCGACTACATCAGTCTGAACTTCGTTGACCGGGTGTTTGAGGACCCTGGCCTCTATTCGGGCGTGGAGAACCTGTTGGGCATTTACGGCTACACGCTGCAGATATACTGCGACTTCAGCGGCTATAGCGACATGGCCATAGGCATAGCACTGCTGCTGGGCTTCACCTTCCCGCAAAACTTCAACACACCCTACGTCAGTGCCAGCGTCTCCGAGTTCTGGCACCGCTGGCACATGTCGTTCTCTACCTGGATACGCGACTACATCTACATTTCCATGGGTGGCAACCGCAAGGGGAAGCTGCGCACGTACATCAACCTCTTCGTCACCATGCTCATTGGCGGACTGTGGCACGGCGCCAATCTGAACTTCGTGGCGTGGGGCGGCATGCACGGTCTGGCCCTGGCCTGCCATAAGTTCCTGCGCAGCGAGGTGCTGCACCACGACAAGCACTACGTCTCGCACGGACTGAAGCGCGTGCTGGCCGTCGTGCTGACGTTCCACTTCGTCTGCTTCACGTTTATCTTTTTCCGTAACGTGTCGTTCGACAAGAGCCTGCTCATGATCGAGCAGATGCTCTTCAACATGCACTGGGAGCTGCTGCCGGGCGTCGTCAGCGGCTACAGCTACGTTATGGCCCTCATCCTTATTGGTTATGCCATTCACTTCGTTCCGCGACAGTGGAAGGAGCGCCCCATTGCCCTCCTTGAGCGAGGCGGCATCGTGCTGGAGTGCCTGGCTCTGGTGGTGGTCATCTATCTTGTCATTCAGACCAAGAGCAGTACCATACAGCCGTTTATCTATTTCCAGTTTTAACTAAAAATACATCAAGCCTATGATTAGACAAATCCTATTATCCGTCATCGCCCTCCTGGCCGCACTGCCCGTGCTGGCCCAGCAGCGAGACACTACGGCCGTCGGGGAGTTCGACTGGGAACCCGTCATGGAGGCCATCATCATGCACGAGAGCAAGGGCAACGCCCGTGCCGTGTGCGGTATCTACGTGGGAGCCTTGCAGATAGCGCCCGTCCTGGTGAAAGAGTGTAACGACATACTGAAACAGCGTGGCAGCACGGAGCGCTTCAGTCTGGACGACCGCTTCAGCATCGAGAAGTCGAAGGAGATGTTCAAGCTCATCATGTCGAAGTATTGTCCTGAGAACGATATAGACAAGGCCTGCCGCATCTGGGCGGGAGGCATCAGGTATAACAAGCGTAAGACCCAGCCCTTCGTAGATTGGGTTCATCGCTATATAGAAAAGCATTATAAGAAGCAATGAAGAAGAATTTTAGGCTTTTGGGTGTTAGGTGTTGGGTGTTAGGTGTTAGGTGTTGGGTGTTAGGTGTTGGGTGTTGGATGTTAGGTGTTGGGTGTTGGGTGTTAGGTGTTACTAACGCAACGGCGCAGCGTGTCACCTATCGTTCGACCCAACATTATAACGAACGTGTTGAACTGTTTGAGCGCCTTGACGACATAGACTCGACGAAGATAGTCATGTTGGGCAACAGCCTGACGGAAAACGCCATCAACTTTGGCGACTGGAAAACGCTGCTGCGTTCGCCCAACGTGGTGAATCGCGGCATTTCGGGCGACGATGCACTTGGCATTACCAGCAGGCTGGTACAGATTCTGCCCTACAAGCCCAAGGCCATTTTCCTGATGTGCGGCACGAACGACATGAGCCACCACCTGACGGCCGAGCAGGTGTTTTATAAAGTGAAGGGCGTCATCGACTCCATTCGTTCCGGAGCTCCTGAAACCGTGCTCTACGTGCAGAGTCTGCTGCCCATCAACGAGGGCTTCGGACGCTGGAAGAACCTGGTGGGACGTACCGACGACATACCCGTGACCAACGACCTGCTGCGTCAGTACTGCGAGGAGCAGGGCATACAGTTTATCAACATCTTCCCCTACCTGACGGCCCGTGGCGGCGGCAAGGCGAAGAACGTGCTCATTCGCTACCTGAGCGTCGATGGGCTTCACCTCTCGCGCCCGGGCTACGAGATATGGGCCCAGCACCTGCAGCCCTACATTGACGAGGTGAACTGGGAGGAGTATCTGAAGAAGGCGCAGTAGGGGTAATAGGGCTTATAGGCCCTATAAGCCCTATAGGCCCCATAAGCCCTATTCTATCAAGAACTTATAGATTGACCGGCCTCGGCAGCCTACTACTGCGGTGTTGCCGACGACGACCGGCGACGACTCGAAGTTGGCGCCTACGGCGAGTTTGCAGACCACCTCGCCCGTCTTGCCACGTATGAGGCGGAGCGTGCCCGAGGCGTCGCCGGCCAGCACGAAGAGCTCGTTCCTCTCGTTGAGGAAAGGCACGGGCGACGACCAGGCAAAGACACCGTAGGGCACGGTGTAGAGTATGCTGCCGTCGCGGGTGCTCAGTGCCGTCAGTTCGCCTACGGCCTTCGAGGCTCCGTTGCGGCACACTTGTGCAAACAGCATGTCGGCACAGTCGCCCATGCCCACGAGCGGACTGGCGTACATGCCGCCGTCGAGCGTCTTGCCGGGCAGGTTGAGGCGTTGGCAGGCTATCTGCCGCTCCCACACCCGCTGGCCCGTCAGCGCGTTCAGCTTCACAAAGTGGCTCATGCCTTTCGTTCCCTGCTTATCTACCTCGCACGCCGTATATAGATAAGGCGTGCCCTCTTCTTCGCGGCACACCATGGTACCGTCGGAGTCGTCGTGGTTGTAGTAGTACCACACGGGGCGCATGGTGTTCAGGTTGACGGCCATCACGTTGCCGTGGTTGTCAGAGAAGAAACCGTAGTTCCTATAGACGCAGAGGCTCGACTCAATGCCCGGTGCTGCACCGCGCACGCGGTAGCGCATGACGCTGACGCGCCTGAGCCTGCCCTGCTGCCGCTCGTATTTATAGAGGCTGCCATTCTCGCCCGGCCAGAACAGGAAGCCGCCGGCCACGATGGGCGACGAGTCGAAGGCGTTCCAGCCGCGCCAGGCCTGACGGTCGGGGCCGAAGAAGAAGGTGCGCTCGTGCTTCAAGAGGTCGAACACCTGACAGCCGAAGGGTCCCTCCCGTCGGGGCACGCCCTGGCCTACGTAGAGGTTCTTCAGCTCAGGGTCCAGCGAGGGGGTGCCCTTCACCACGTTGCCTAAGTCGAGCGGTCGGCGTGAGGGCTTGCCCGTCTGGTAGTTCAGGAAGTAGCCCTTTCCGCAGAGCGAGCCCACGATGATTTCCTCCTGGCCGAAGTCCTTGGTCAGTGCGGGCGACTGCTTGCGGAAGGCGTCCATCTCCTCCTCGGTCCAGCGCACGTAGAGCGGCTGCCCCGTCCAGCCCGAGCCGCCGCCCCACACGCCGAAGCGCGTCTTCGTCTGGTCGTAGTCAGTCGTAAACTCCCAGGCTATCTTGATTTCCCGAGGCGTGCCCTTGACGGTGCCGCCAAAGTCGGCGTTGCGCAGGAGGTTTGCCCGGAAGGCCATGACGCGTCCTTCGGCTTGCCGGTAGCGGTCGTCGAAGTCCTTGAGCGGGTGGGGCAGCGAGTCCTCGTGCTCCACGACGTACTTCACTTCCTCTACCGAGGCGTAGCTCGTGTCGGGCAGCATCAGCTCCTCCATGCTGGGGGCTGTTGGGTGTTGGGTGTTGGGTGTTGGGTGTTGGCTGTTGGGTGATGGGCGTCCGCCGCAGGCTGTCAGTGCGGTCAGTACGATGAGTGCCGAGAGTTCCTTCTTCATATAGACCTTAGAGATTTACGATTTACTGATTTTCGATTTAATTGTGCATCGACCTTTGGCCTTAGACCTTTGAGATTTGAGGATTGAGATTTGACCTCAAACCTCAAATCTCAAACCTTTATCTGTTCAGCCGTCGTCCCACCGCGTCGTAGCGTAGCCCGTTGTGCTCAATGACGAGCTGTCCGTCCTGCATGTATTTGCGGGTGTTAGGTGTTGGGTGATGGGTGTTAGGTGTTGGGTGTTGGGGGGCGATGGCTGTTGCCGATGCGTCAGGCACGCGGACGTACATGTCATAGACGCGCGCTCCGCCGCTCGACGACGTGTTGAGCAGCTCTATCTGGCGAATTTTCTTGCCCTGAGTCTCCGAGAGTCCGGCCTGGGCTATGAGGTCCCACGCCGTCAGTGTCTGCTTCTTCATCTTCTGGGTGGTGAAGCTGCCCGTCGTTCCGTCGTCGTTGGCCCAGTTGATCTTGTAGGTGCGGTCGCCCGTGAAGTGCAGGTTCACCTTCAGCTGCAGCACGCCATGGCTGAGCGTCCAGCGTATGCCGCCGTTGTTCTTGCCCATGTCTATGCCACCCTTCGTACAGCCTGCGGGCACCGAGCCGTCCGACTCCGTCTTCTCGGGGTCAAAGGAGGTGGTGTTGCTGCCGCCGGCAATGAGCTCTATGACGCCCTCGAGGTCGCTGGGCATTGCGTCCCACGCGTCCTGGAAGTGGTACCAGTCGCCCGTCAGCACGCGGTAGGGATCGACGCAGGTTATCTTGCCCGTCGTCACCACGTCGCGCAGTCCGCCCGTCACGGTGACGGTGTAGGTGCAGCTCTCCACGGGTGTGCCGCTGATGGTGAGCGTCATTCCGCTCAGCTCGTAGCTTAGTCCCTCGGCCAGTCCCGTCACCGTGGCTCCCGTGGCGGCGCCGCCCAGTTCATAGACTATGTCCTCAATGGGCTGTCCGGTGGTCACCTCCTGCATCGAGTTAGCCGTTGTGCAAGCGATGGTGGCCTTCTCGGGCACGGTGATGTCGGCCGGCACGCCGTCCAGCTCGTAGGCACCAAAGTCGGGCGCTTCGTCGTTGTAGGGTATGTAGATGTCGTCGGCCGTTATGTACTCGTTGAGGCCCTCAATATACGAAAGACACTGGCTTTCGGTCATCTTGCGCTCTGGCGTGAATCCCACGACGGGCATTCCCATGTCCTTGAATATGCTGTTCGGCTTCAGGCGTGCGAAGTTGTTTTCGGGCAGTGAGCCGTCAGCTTCACGTTCAGCCATGAAGTCGGCAACGCTCAGTGACAGGAACTCCCCGCTGTGGTCTTGTGTGGCGGGTGTATAGTCGCCGCCGTCAGGCTTGTAGCTCTCCTTGATGGGGCTGCAGCCGTCAATGGTCGTCCAGGAGTTGTAGGTAGTACCGGCCGTGGGGTCCTGGTAGCCGTCCTTGTCGGGCGACAGGAACTCGTGGTTGCCCACTTTGTGGCCGCTCTTCGTGGCTGTGGCGCCCCAACCGATACAGTTGTGAATGTCCATCGTTCCGAACTTGAACTCAGTGGGGAAGCGGTAGTTAAACTCGTTGCCCCAGGCCACGCAGTTGAAGATGTACATGCCCTCGTAGGCATTGTTTTGGTCAAAACCCTTATGCAGGTTCTCGAAGGCCACACAGTTAGTGACCACATGGGCACCCACAGAGTGGTCGAAGTTAGCGCCGCCGGCCGAACCGCCGCCGCCCAGTTTGAAGCCGTTACCGTTCTTTCCCTCCTTGACGCTGCCGTTCTGCGTGTAGTAGCCGGCATGCCAGGCCCAGCAGTGGTCAATGACCACGGGGTGGTAGGTCATGTAGAGGTCCCAGTTGTCGTCGGAGTTGTTCCAGGCGCGGCACCCGTGGAACTCGGTTCCAGGTCCGGGGAACAGCTTGACGGCAAAGCCGTCGGCATCGCCGCCGTCGTCAGAGCCGCTGAACGACTTCAGGTCAGCATTCTCGTAAGAGTCGCAGTTGATGACCTTGTTGTACCGGCAGTAGCTGAAGTTGGGGTTGAACATCGGCTTTCCGCTGATGGGGAACGACTTGGTCTCCTCTATCGAGAAGTCCTTGAACATGCCGATTTGCAGCCCCGTGTCGTTGTTGTAGCGGAAGGTGCAGCGCTCCACCGTGTTGTACGACCCCTCCATCTTCATGCCGTTGTCCTTGGCGTACTGCAGCGTCAGTCCGTAGAAGGTCCAGTAGTTGGCCTCGTGGTTTACGTAGATGCAGCGCGCCATCTTGAAGTCGTTCTCCGTGGCGGGCTGCATGCGGCTGCCGTCAATGACGACCTTGCCCACGGCGTCCTCGGGCCATGCGCGTAGCTCGCAGCGCATGTCGGGCGTGGTGCTGAGCGCCGGTATCTTGATGCGCTCCGTGATGTAGTAGGTTCCCTCGTGCACCAGCACGCGGTCGCCGGGCTGCACCATTTCCATTGCCTTATGGATGGTCAGCAGCGGTGCCGACTCAGTTCCTGCGTTGTCATCGCTTCCGGTCGTGGCCACGTGAATGTCGTTGGCCGTTGCCGACAGGGCTCCCGTCAGCAGTAGCAGGGCCCCCATCATTTTCCTTGTTGTAAACATTGATTTGAGTAGATACTTCATTTTAGTAGTTTATTATGTTTGGTGAATAATAATGATTGTTTCGTTATTGGAAGCTGCGGTTCAGGAAGTCAGCCACGTGCCTTACGTACTCTTCTCTGTGGTCCATGTACGACTGGGCGTGCCCGCTGCCCCGGGTCACCCACAGCTCTTTCTTTCCGGGCTTGGCGTCGTAGAGCCTATAGACCATCTCCGTGGGAACGAAGGTGTCGCTGTCTCCATGAATGAACAGCATGGGCAGTTGCGACTTCTCAACCTGCCGTAGTGCCGATGCCTCCTCGAAGTCCCATCCGTTCAGTAGCCGGCAGAGCAGGCTCGCCGTGGGCAGCAGCGGAAAGGGCGGCAGTCCGAACTGGTTGTGCAGCTCGCCCCTGAACTCGTCATCTACGCTGGTGTAGCCGCAGTCCTCCACTATGCGCAAGTCGCTGATGCCCGCAGGCGGCTCGTCGCCAGACAGCATCATGGCCGTAGCGGCACCCATCGACACGCCGTGCACCACCATGGTGTCAGTCCTGAACAGCTCCATCCAGCGCCTTACGTCCTTGCGGTCCAGCCACCCCATCTGTATGGTCTCGCCGTTACTCAGCCCGTGGGCGTGCAGTTCGGGCATGACCACGTTGTAGCCCAGAAGGCGGTCATAGAGCCGTGCCAGATAAAGGAACTTCAGGGCATTGTCGCGCCATCCGTGCAGCACCACCGCTGTGCGCTGGCTGCAGTTGCTGATGTAGTAGGCATGCTGTTGCTCACCGTTGGTCGCCGTCACAAACGTGTCGCGCAGCGCCCCAACGCGTTGCAGGCTGTCCATCCATTCCTTCGCCTCGGGGTAGAGGTCGTACAGTTGCCTCAGGTGTTGTGCCGTGTCCGTCCTTTCGGGGTCAGGATTCAGCGAATAGCCCAGCAAATAGGCCGCGCCCCCAATGTCGGCCACGGCAAATGCTACCACGATGGCCGCCAATGTTTCTAATGTGTTGCGCAGTTTTTTCATCAGGCGTTGCTGTATGGTTGTTCCTTTCTTTGCCTGCAAAGGTACGAATAAGTGAGAACAATGCAAAACAAAACACGAAGTTTTTGTTTTCATTGTCGAACGAAAGTACCTTCGACGAAGGTCAGAGGTACGAATAAGTGAGAACAATGCAAAACAAAACACGAAGTTTTTTGATTTTGCATTGTCGAACGAAAGTACTTTTGACGACATGTCAAGGGTCGTGAAAGCAGGTATAATGAGGGACTTAACTGTTAAATAAATGTTAAATCATATACTCAAAAGAACAACGTAACCATTATTTTTATACTTTTGCAGCCCCAAAATGGAGAATAAACCTATCACATTTAAATAAACGTAATGAAAAAAGAAACCAACAGAAATTTAGTCAATGAGCTATTGGCGGTTAGCTGATGGCTGTTAGCTGTTGACGTTGACATGAGCGTTAGCGTTGACTACTCTGAAGGGCGTTCTTTGACATTTTGATACAATTACGTGCAACTATGTGATAGAGATTCTACACCTTTTTGAATTTCTATGATACCAAGGGCGGGCCTTACGGCTTGGCCCTAATGACTCTTGCGCTCTTTACTGAGCAATCGTTTTCAGATGTTTTTATTACTTTACTTCCAACTTTTTTATGTACAATATCGATAAGATAGAAGTTTCATTAGCATCAGAACACAAGTCTCATTACACTATTGGTGGCGTTACCGTCACCATCATCATGAAAAACGCTCCCTTCGATGCAGAAGATTTCAGCGAGTGTCAATGCAACATCTACGCTGACGACTTCTTCCCTATGTGCAGCAGCTTGGACGCTGCGCAGTCGGACTTCGAGTGGCCCACACTCGTGTATGCCATGCAGTCGTGTCGTGTCTGGCTACCCGGCAAATACACCCTGTATCTTCGCTGGATGAACGACGTGCTGCTGCAGGTTCCGCTGACCCTCACCAAGCGCGGACACTTCAGGCTCTCGGCCATGAAAGAAGAAGAGCCGTTAGGACTGGCAGACATCGTAACCTGCAGTCTGGAGGGTAAGCACGGCGGCTGGACCCTGATGGCGAGCCAGCCAGGAACGGCCATGCTGCGGCGCAAGGCGATGGAGAATGCGCAGATAGACCTCTTCAACATCTATCGGGAGGGACTTTCCCGTCCACCCGTCAAGGAGAACAGGAACTACCTCATCAGCACGGTCAACAGGGACCTGGACGACAAAACCCTGCAGCTCTTCCACAAGACGGTGGGGCGGGGCGAGATGCTCGTCTGCCTGGACTGCCAGACACTCTATGATGTCACCCGCGGCAACCCCTACGAGTCTCTGAATGAACGACTGGACCAGCCTGACTATGCCGCGTACTGCCTGACCAACGTCGGCTCGCTGCTCTCTACGGGCGGCAAGGTCATCGTCAGGCGCATCGTCGAGAAAGTGCGACAGGACAAGCGCAGCTGCCTCTGGCTGTGCGGACTGAAACAGGAAGTGGACAACGTGCTGGAGGTGTTCCCCTCGCTGAACGACTTCTTCCCGCGCGAAAACCGCTTAGAGCAACAGCCTTACACCGCCTTCGAAATGGTGCAGGCCTTCAACGGCGCAGTCATTGAGGCGGGGCTTGAGCTGTCTTCAATAGCCTCCCACCGCCTGGCACTGGCCGTGCTGAAAGCCCACGGGCTGGGCCGGCTCTCCGGCTGGACGCTGGCTGACGTGCGGCGCTTCGTGGCAGAAGACGTCTGTCCTCGCTTTATTCAGCGTACTATCAACAACCTTGCCAGTTTCCAGGTTGACACGCTGGAGCCCGGGGACCTGAACCTTGGCCGCCTGACCGAGGGACAGACCGACTTCGAGGAGAGCATACGTGAGCTGAACGCTATGGTGGGACTTGACGACGTCAAGCAGAGCATCATCACCGTGGCCAACCAGACCCGCTTCAGCATCGAACGGAAACGCTTAGGCCTGAAGACACGAGGCAAAAACGTCTTCCATGCCATATTCACCGGCAATCCCGGAACGGGCAAGACGACCGTAGCGCGGCAGTTGGGCAAGGTATATCACTCGCTCGGACTGCTTTCCAAAGGCGATGTCGTCGCCGTTGACCGCACGCGCCTCGTGGGGCGTTACATCGGTGAGACCGAGGAGAACATGAAGGCCGTGCTCGAAGAGGCTCGCGGTAACGTGCTTTTCATTGACGAGGCCTATACGCTCTACGACGGAGCCAATGACCGCAAGGACTTCGGAGGACGGGTCATCGACTCGCTGCTCACCGTGCTGACACAGCCCGACCCGGACATGCTCATCATTCTGGCAGGGTACGAGAAGGAAATGGACGGCATGCTCCAGACCAATCCCGGGCTCATGGGGCGCTTTCCTTACAAGTTCCGCTTTCAGGACTATGACGCTCTGCAGCTCATGGACATTGCCTGCCGCCTGCTGAAACGCGAGGACTACGTGCTCACCGATGAGGCTGCCAAGGAACTGCTCTCCACCATTGAGCTGACCCTGCAGCAGCGCACGCGTAACTTCGGTAATGCACGCTGGGTGGAGCAGTACATCAGCAACGGCATCATTCCCGCGCTGGCCGACCGTGTGACGGCTCACGAAGGACCTGTTACGGCCGCACTCTACCAGACCATAGAGGTCGCTGACATCCGAAAGGCCTTCGAGAAGTTCAACCCCCGCACCATCGAACTGAAACCCCGCCGTCAGATAGGCTTCAGCGCCTGACGAAAGTTTAACACTTCCGTTGTCACTTTTTTGGGCCGTTTCTCTTGCAAAACCAAGAAAAATTTCGTACCTTTGCAGAGAACGTTCAAGTTCCCTTTCAGCAGGCAATAACGACGGTTATTGCAGTTTGTACCGTCAAGTCGGCACCTTCCTGTCAGAAAAGTGCCGTCTTGACTTCAGAAAAGTGCCGACATGTTGCTTTTCAGTTACGTTTTACTTACAAAAAAGAGAATGAGAAAAAGATTCTTTCATGAGCGGGTGTGCAGCTGTTCACCCGTTCGTGGTGTGCAGTATATGCAACCAGACCTGTTGCGTGCGTAGTGAACCGCGAGATACACCCCATCAGGTGTGCCTCCACCTGCGGGCGTAAAGCCTGCAAAGCCATGACCTTGGGTGACCTTTGCGCGGAGGCCGGCCATCCCCAGTGGGCTAAACATCTGTGGGCTTTCGGCATTGAACAGATACACGACAAGGACTATACAGACTGGCTGGGCGTGTGGTTCAACCCCGATTATGTCTGTCTGCAGGATGTTATCTCCAATGGATGGTGTGAACTGCTGGGCCGGCGTATCGATGACATTGACCGTCGCTACGGCTTCAATAACCCGCAGGGACGCAACTGCTGGGAATACTGGGCTGGCGACGGGTGGTACGAATCCTTCAGATACGAGAAGTTTGACGTTGATTCGGACTATTGGCGCGACTATTTCCTGACCATGCGTAGGGAGGCCATGCAGGAGCAGGCCACGCAGCGCCTCTTCCGCGAGGGGCAGGGAGAATTGCCTCCCCAGGCGCAAGACTTCTTCTACTATTGGGAGGACTTCGATCCCACCGAGCAGGACCTCTACTTCAAAATAGACGACTGGGACTTTGAGTGCTCTTCATCAGGATGATTTCTTCAACTCATCAGCCGAAAGACAGTTCTTGGCTATCTTCACGTCATTCCTTCTAATTTCCTTCCTCGTATATATGAAGAATATGCTCATTAATGGTAGAGTGTGACTTGCCTACAGCTCTGCCATTTGGTCTATAGTCAGCCATACCGTTTTATCTTCCAACCGAACATCAAGCCGGACGACACCATCCGCCGTACGATAGATGATGATGTTCTGTTGCTCGTCCATACCTTATTATATATTAGCATCGAAAATCAAAGTCCTCTCTCTGCCCAGTCACCGCGGTCGAGGTTACGATACCCGATGGCTTCGGCGATGTGCATGGATTGGACTTTTTCTGAGCCGGCGAGGTCGGCAATGGTGCGGGCCACCTTGAGGATGCGGCTGTAGGCACGGGCAGAGAGCTTCAGGCGCTCCATGGCCATGCGAAGCATGTCGAGTGAGGCGGCGTCGGGCTCGGCGAACTGGTGGAGCATGCGCTCGGTCATCATAGCGTTGCAGTGGATTCGGCCCATCCCCCCGCCCTTCCCTAAGGGAAGGGAGCTAAAACGTTCGGTCTGGATGTTGCGAGCCTTGATGACTCGCTCGCGGATGACGGCCGACGGCTCGCCGGGCTTCATCTGCGAGAGCTGGGCGAAGGGCACAGCCTGAATCTCGCAGTGGATGTCGATGCGGTCGAGTAGCGGACCCGAGATTTTGTTCATGTAGCGCTGAATCTGTCCCGGCGTGCAGGCGCAGCTGTGAGTGGGGTCGCCATAGTAGCCGCAGGGACAGGGGTTCATCGAGGCTATGAGCATGAACGAGCAGGGATACTCCACGTTGTACTTGGCACGGCTAATGGTTATTTTCCGGTCTTCTAAGGGCTGGCGCAGTACTTCGAGCACGGAGCGCGAGAGTTCTGGCATTTCGTCAAGAAAGAGCACGCCGTTATGGGCCAGGCTGATTTCACCGGGTTGCGGGTTTTGGCCTCCGCCAACCAGTGCGACTTGCGAAATGGTGTGGTGGGGAGCACGGAAGGGGCGCTGGCTGATAAGGCTGGTGTTGCGGTCCAGCTTGCCGGCAATAGAGTGTATTTGTGTGGTTTCCAGACTTTCGGCCAGTGACAGCGGGGGCAGTATGCTGGGCAGACGCTTGGCCAGCATGGACTTTCCGGAGCCTGGAGGGCCTATCATGATGAGGTTATGGCCACCGGCCGCTGCCACCTCTAAGGCTCGCTTGACGCTCTCCTGGCCGCGCACGTCACTGAAGTCGAGCTCAAAGTGATTCTGCTGTTCGTAAAACTCCTTGCGGGTGTCAATGTGTGTCGGTTCCAGGGCGGAGTGGCCGTTGAAGAAGTTGATGACCTCCATGAGGTCCTCCATGCCATAGACGTCGAGGTTGTTGACCACGGCGGCTTCGCGGATGTTCTGCTTGGGCACGATGAGTCCGGTAAACTTCTCCTTGCGGGCGCGGATGGCCACGGGCAGTGCACCGCGTATGGGCATGAGACGTCCGTCGAGTCCCAGTTCGCCTACGAGCATGAATTTGTCCAGTCGCTCAGCCGCCACCTTGTCGTTAGCGGCCAGAATTCCGATGGCCAGCGGCAGGTCGTAGCCAGAGCCTTCTTTCTTGATGTCGGCGGGCGACAGGTTGGCCGTAATGTCCATCATGGGCATTTTCAGGCCGTTGTTGATGAGGGCGGCTTTTATGCGGTCGTAGCTTTCCCTGACGGCTGTATCGGCCAGTCCCGTCAGGTGAAACTGTACTCCGCGCGACATGCTTATCTCGACTGTAACTGTTGTAACCTCCAACCCGTTGACGGCTGCGCAATATGTTTTAACCAGCATAGCTTCTTTCTGTTTTTCCGACAAAGGTACGAATAAACGAGAGAAATGCAAAAGAAAAGCCTGACTTTTCTTTTCATTTCCGAGAGAAAGTACATTCGACGGAGTCAACGATACAACATTTTTATTGAAAACGAAAAAAACGTTTAGTTTTTTCGTGGACTCAGAGAATTACGCTACCTTTGCACCATACCAAATACATGTAACGATGATGGAGAAAAGAAATATAGTTGTTGTGGAGCCTTTCTCTACGGGCTTCAACCTGATAGACGACGTGCTGGTGCGTGGCTATAAGCCTGTGGCTCTGCTTGCGATACCCCCGGGTACGGAGGAGGAGCGTGAGGCCTTCCGTCAGGACGATGAGCTCTTTCTTGCCCGCATGCCGAAGGACGTTCCTGTCATAGGCGAGAACCCCAACTACGAAGAGGTGCTTGAGCAGGTGCGCCGTTACGACCCGCTGCTGGTCATTGCCGGCAGCGATTTTGGTGTGGAGTTGGCTACACGCTTGTCGCACGACTTAGGACTGCGTGGCAACCGCTGGGAGAACATAGACAAGATGACGAAGAAGAGCGCCATGCACCAGGCACTTGCCGATGCCGGCCTGCGTCACATCCGTGGGCGCGTGGTCGGCAGCGTGGCCGATGCCCGTCAACTCTACGACGAGCTGGGCACTGCGCAGGTCGTTGTGAAGCCTTCGCGGGGGTCCGGCACGCAGAGCGTCTTCTTCTGCGAGGGGCTCGACGAGACCTTGCAGGCTGCGGGCCGTCTGCTGGATCTTGCCGAGAGTGATGAGCACGTGAGCGACGTGCTCATTCAGGAGCGCATCACGGGCAGGGAGTTTATTGTCAACACCGTGTCCTGTGGCGGGCGTCACCGGCTGGTCTCCCTATGGCAGTATAACAAGATACCGATGAACGGTACTAACCTGTACGAGAGCACGGAGAGCATCAGCCGTCTCGACATAGGCCACTCGCGCCTCATCAACTACGCCTACAAGGTGCTTGACGCCATCGGCATAGAGTGGGGGGCCGTCCACGGTGAGTACATTGTCGATGAGCACGGACCGGTGCTTATCGAGGTGAACTGTCGCCCCATGGGAGCCAGCATGTCGCGCTACTATATTGAGAAGATATTCGGCCACCACGAGACCGACGTGCACTTAGATGCCTACCTCAACCCCAAGAAGTTTGAGCAGGAGGCGCAGAAGCCCTACCGTCCCCTGCGCAAGGCCATGATAAAGAGTCTGATCATTGCCGACGACGTCAACCTGCAGTCGGCCCCCGTGCTTCAGATAGCCAGCAGGCTTAAGAGTTTCCACAGCGCAAGGTTACACCGGGTGGCCGGCGATCCCTTCATTCAGCACACTCACGACCTGGATTCCTCGGGCGGCATCATCTACCTGATTAGCGATGACGAACAGCAGGTGGTGGACGACTGCCACTTCCTGCACCGCTTGGAGATGGACTATCCGCAGCTGCTCTTCAACGAGCTGAAGGCCGCTGACGGCCACGTCGTGGCCCGTCAGCCCCTGGCGGAGCAGCTCAACCAGATGGGCGCCGAGGGCAGCACGCTCGTGTTCAGCGACAGCGGCGAGCAGCAGGACGGAGCCACCGTCGTCGATGGGCATCAGCTCTCGTCAGCTTACGACAGCTACGAGCTGGGCCTGCTGGACCTCAGCCGCGAGGAGTCTTTTCTCGACGTTGAGAGCCTGCTGCAGCAGATATTTGTCTTTCTCGGCAAGTTGCGCGAGGGGGGGCGCCTCTACGTGCCCGAAAGCACCTACTGCCACCTGCCCTACGGCATTGACGGCATGGAGGTGCTGCTGCACGTGGCAGGCCTGAAGATAGAGGCCCCGAAGCCGAACACCAGCAGCATGATGATAGCCAGTAAATGAGTAACCTATAATGCATAATGCAATAGTTTTTTATTTCCGGGCGTAAACGTATGACGAGCAAGACGACGATGACATATCAGGACTTCTGGCACCGGCTGGTGCCCCTCTACGGCGACGGTGAAGCGAAGGCCATTGCCCGCATGGTCTATGAGGAACGATTCGGATTGACGCTCAGCGACTTGCTGATGGGGCGCGATGCAGAGGTGGCACTCAGCGAGCTGGAACCTCTCGTGGCTCGATTAGAGCGGGGAGAGCCGGTGCAGTACGTTCTGGGTGTGGCCCGCTTCTGCGGCTACAGCTTTCAGGTAGCTCCTGGCGTACTCATTCCCAGACCCGAGACGGAGTGGCTCTGCCGATACATCACCCACCACCCATCACCCATC
>DGTH01000179.1:15584-26766 GCA_002393705.1 Prevotella sp. UBA4341
CCACCACCCATCACCCACCACCCACCACCCATCACCCAACCGCCATCCTCGACATTGGGACAGGCAGCGGCTGCATAGCCTGTACGCTGGCCTTGCAGCTGTCGGGAGCCAAGGTCACGGCATGGGACCTCTCAACCAAAGCCCTGCGCATAGCCCGCCAGAACGCTGAGCGCCTGGGGGCAGAAGTGAACTTCGTGCAGCAGGACGCGCTACAGCCGCCTACAGACCGCGAAGCGTGGGACGTCATAGTGAGCAATCCGCCCTACGTCTGTCTGAGCGAGCGGGCCACCATGCTGCCTAACGTGCTCGACCATGAGCCCCACGAGGCACTCTTCGTACCCGACGATGACGCGCTCGTCTTTTACCGCTGCATTGGGCGTTATGCCCTGGGAGCGCTGAAGCGGGGCGGCCTCTTGGCTATGGAGCTAAACGAACGGCTGGGCCTTGAGACTTGTCGGCTCATGGAGGACATCGGCCTCAAGGATGTCTGCCTGCACCGTGACGAATTCGGTCGTGACCGTTACCTGACGGCGACTTCGTACCTCGAACC
Source organism: Prevotella sp. UBA4341 (assembly GCA_002393705.1). Lineage (GTDB taxonomy): Bacteria > Bacteroidota > Bacteroidia > Bacteroidales > Bacteroidaceae > Prevotella. The sequence continues at coordinate 16,135 of DGTH01000179.1, forward strand.
TCGCACCTCGCACCTCGATTCGTACCAAGTTATTATTTAGCGATGACATAATAAAAAGGTGAACGAAGAATGAAAGAAGTAACAAAGAAAGAAGCCCTGCTGCAGCTCTCGGCCCTTTGTGCCAGGGGTGAGCACTGCCAGTGGGAAATGCTGGAGAAGATGCGCCGCTGGGGCCTTGACGATGAGGCTCAGGCGCGCGTCATGCAGCGCCTCGTAGAGGGGCGCTACGTCGATGACGAACGCTACGCAAGGGCTTTCGTCACCGACAAGATACGCTACAACCACTGGGGACGCCGCAAAGTGGAGCAGGGACTCTTCCAGAAACACATCAGCGAGGACATCAGGCAGCAGGTGCTCAGCGAAGTCAGCGACGAGGAGTACCTCAGCGTGCTGCGCCCCCTGCTGCGCCAGAAGCGCAAGAGCACGAAAGCCGCGTCTGACTACGAACTCAACCAGAAGCTGTTGCGCTTTGCCCTCGGGCGAGGTTTTACCTACGACCTAATCAGCCAGTGTCTCGATGTTGACGAAGATATGGAGTGAAGTGTGCGACCTCTTCTTTCCGCGACGCTGCGTGATGTGCGAGGAAAGGTTAGACGTCGATGAGTGGCACGTCTGCAAAGCGTGTCTCGCAGAACTGCCTCGTACGGAGTATCACCTTTGTCCGGAAGACAACCCCATGGCCCAGCTGTTCTGGGGGCTCGTACCCGTGGAGCGTGCCACGGCTTGGTTCTTCTACGCCCCGGGCACCCGCACCAGCCAGATAGTCTATGAACTGAAGTACCACAGCCAACCCGACATCGGCTATACGTTTGGCCGCGTGATGAGCAGCGAGATGAAGGAGAGCGGATTCTTTGACGGCATAGACCTCATAGTGCCCGTGCCGCTGACCCCTGAGCGACAGCGGCAGCGCGGCTACAACCAGAGCCTGCTCATTGCCCAAGGAATCAGCCGCGAGACGGGCATCAGCATAGCGGAGCACCTCGTGGAGCGACTCCACTTCAGGGAGAGTCAAACCCACCTGGATCGTTGGGAACGCCTGAAGAACGTGGAGAAGCAGTTTCGTGCCGACGTGCCGCCCGAACTGGACGGCAAGCACCTGCTGCTGGTCGATGACGTGACCACTACGGGCGCTACGCTCATAGCTTGTGCGCAAGCCATGCACCCCAAGGAGCACCACTTGCGCTTCAGTTTCCTGACCTTGGGCTATACCCACAGCTGAAGTTCAGAACTTGTAGCCAATGCCCCCCATGAACCAAAGGCCCTGCTGCTGAATGGGACCAGAACCAAGACCTGACTGTTTGTAGTGGTGGTTCAGCAGGTTATGGACGTTGAAGGAGAGTTCGAACTTGCCCAGCTGGTACTCGGCTCCCACATCGACCAGAAAGCGCGAAGGAAAGCTAATGATGTTGTATTGACTGGAAAGAGGGTCAACCATGTAGCTGTCGAACTTGCCTGCAAAATCCAAGTGGGTATGCAGCCGCAGGTCTTTGAAAAGTCGCCATGCCAGCACAGCGTTGGCGTTGAACGAAGGTATGCCGGGAATCTTCTCGACGGAATAGCCAAAGTACTCAGCTTCAAACACTTTCTGCCATGTGGTTGCGAGGTATGCATCGAAGGGACCTCGGTGGTAGGACGCCATCAGCTCTATACCCCAGCTGCGACCCTCGCCCAGGTTGTCGTGGAGCAGGCGCTGCGGATAGATGAGTTTGTCGGCGCGACTATAGAAAGTGTTAATCTCAGCATCGAGGCCCGGCAGAAGTCCGGTGGTGCCGACATTCAGCTGCCAAGAGAACAAGCGCTCGGGCTCCAGCAGGGTGTATTCTGGTGGTATGACGGTATGGTCGGCCTCGGCGGCAGCGATACTCTCAAGCACAGACATCTCGAAGAGCAGGAGGTTGGTCTTGCGGTAGAAGTAAGGTGCATCGACAAACGACTTGGAGTAGCTAAACGTAATGTGCCATTTGGGTTGTACGTAGATGAGGGCCAGACGGGGCGACAGCTCGTTCATCTCGTCATCGTCGAAACGTTTGCGGTAGTCGTAGCGCAAGCCTCCGTTGAAGATAAAGTTTCCCCAGCGGTGTTTTATCTGGACGTAGGCATCGGCATTGGTCTCATGTCCTTTCGCCACGTCATTGAGGTCATAGAGGTGCCCCAACCCCATTTCCTGTGCCCATAAATAGAACGAGGTATATTCGATGGCGGGGACTTTGTAGTTGATGCCCACGGCGTAACGTGAGTCCTCCAGCTTGAAGCGGCTGATGTTGGCACCGAAGCCCAGATGGCCTTTGTGCACATCGTTGTCAAGATAGTTGTAGTCGCCCTTTACCTGCAGGCCGAGGCTGTTTTCCTGCCCGTCCTGGTAACGGAAGACGCCTGTCTGGCCGGACAGGATATCGTTGAAGGAAAGGGGGAGTCCCATGATGGTTCCAAGGTTCAGCACCGCCGAGTCGGTGACGACTTGATAGTGGGTCATGTCGCTCAGGTCGTAGTTGATGGTGGCGCTGAGGTTCAGCTGTGACTGTTTTCCGTTCAGCGTGTTGACCGGCAGGTTGAGGTGGTAGGAAAGTTCCGTATGGTGGTTCTGGGTGGCGAAGCTGGGCGAAAGTCCCCGAAAGCTGATGTAGCGGTCGGCATCGTAGGGCGAGAAGGTGTGAGAGGACGTGTAAGGCGAGTGTACCTGTGAGAAGTGAGTGTTGTAAAGGAAGTAAAGCCCCCGCCAGTTGAGGGTAATGCCGAGGTCGTAGGACGGCTTGCTGCCAATGCGTCCTATCCAGACATCGCCGCTGCTTTTCTTGAGTCCTGTCTCATTGAGTGGTACGTTGTAGGCTTGGCCCTTGGCGCGATAGAGGCTTCCCCACACCACGATGTCGAGGTCGAAGAAGCGCTTGCCGAAGAGCAGGTCGCCCCGCAGCTGGCCGTAGTTGCCTGCGGAGGCACGCATCTTGACGCCGTCAACATCAATGCCCTGCTTGGTAATGATGTTGATGACGGCCGTGAGGGCCACGCCGCCGTAGAGTGACGAGGCCGGACCGCGCAGCACCTCTATCTGCTTAATCTTCTCAAGCGAGATGCTGAAGTCAGGGGCGGCGACATTGGTGGCGTAGCTGTTCAGTCGGTGACCGTTGAGCAGCAGGAGCATCTTCTCCTGGCCCTCGCTGTAAATGCCGCGCATGGCGATGTTGATGTCGTTGTTACAGTCCACGCTGGTCATGCCTGGCACGTAAGCCAACAATACTTCTTTCAGGTTGCGCGCCCCGCTGATGCGAATCATGTCCTCGGTAATGAGCGTTACGGGAACAGGCGACTCGTTGAGGTTCTCTGCCTGGCTGGATGCCGTGGTGATGGTGGCATAGCGTCCGCTCTTGTTGCGGTTAATCATGTCGATGAAGCGCTGCGGGTCGGACGCCGTAGTGGAGTAGTAGGGGTTTTCATTAAGCAGTCGGTTGACGTATTTCTCGGCTTCTTCATCTTCGTCGAGCCCAAGTGCGCAAAAGACGAGCATGCGATAAACTCCCTGCAGCAGATCGCCATGGAAGTCGTTAAGATGGTCGAGCAATGCCTGGCGGGCCTCCTCCAGCCGGCCTATGGCAATATCGTTCTCTGCCTGCGAGTAGATGTGGCGCAGCTCGTCGTTGATTTGGGCGCTGGCTGTTGCCGAAGGCAGGAACAGCAGTGTGACGATGGTCAGCAGGAGTGGAAGTAGTTGTTTCATTTGCCGATGGGTATTGTGAACGTGATGGTGGTACCCTCGCCCTCGTGAGACTCGAAGCTGATGTGGCCACCATGGCGGTTTTCTATGATGTCGCGTGTAATGCCCATGCCTAAACCAGTACCCTGACCTACTGGCTTGGTGGTAAAGAAGTTTTCGAACAGTCGCTCTTTTACCTCATTGTTCATGCCCTCGCCGTTGTCTTGGAAACTGATGGTAAGCTCTTGTTCGGTACTCGTGATGCTGATGTTGATAACGGCCTCGAAGTCGGTAGTGCTCTGCGCCTTGTGCCAGACGGCATAGCAGGCGTTGTTCATGGTGTTGAGCACGGCGCGGCTGATGTCCTGAGGTATGACCATGACGGGCTTGAGGTTCTCTTGGTACGATTCGCGTATGGCGACGTTGAAGTCCTTATGGTTGGCACGCATGGCGTGGAAGGCCAGCCAGACGTACTCGTGGACGAGGCGCTTCATGTCGGTAGGCAGGCGTTCACCGTCCTTTCCGCGCGAAATGAGCAGTATGCCGCGTACGATGTCGATGGCCCGTTCGCCATGTTCTGCTATCCGCTGCATGTTCTCCTTCAGGTCGGTCATGATGTCGGCCAGCTCCTCGTGGTCGTCGGCCGAGAGCTTGTCCTGGTTGTCGGCCACGATGTCCTCCAGGTCGCTGAGCAGTTTCTCCGACATCTTGCTGAAGTTGATGACGAAGTTCAGTGGGTTCTGAATCTCGTGGGCAATGCCGGCGCTGAGCAGTCCTAACTGTGCAAGCTTCTCCTGCTGCTTGATACGGGCGTGCAGGGCCTCGATGTTCTGATTATTAGTTTCTTCCATAGCGTATCTATTTTTGAGGTTGAGGTAAAGGTAAGGTGATGACAAAGTCGGTATGGTGTCCCTTCTCTGAGGTAACCGTAATGGTTCCACCGTGGTTCTGCACGATTTCGTGGCTCAGGTAGAGCCCGATGCCGGAGGCTTCGCTGGTGGTCTTGGTGGTAAAGAAGGGGTCGAAAATCTTGTTGACGATGGTTTGCTCGATGCCGATGCCGTTGTCGTGGACGGTGATGGTGACAGACTTGCCGCTGGCGGGCACTGATACGGAAAGGCGCACTTCGGGCTGATAGTCTTGGCCGATGCGGGTATGCTTCTTGGCGACGGCATAGACAGCGTTGCCCAGCAGGTTCATGATGGTCTTGCTGAGTTGCTCGCCGTTGCCGTTGATTTCGAGGCACTCCAGCTGGCAGTCGAAGACAATGTTGATGTGGTGCTCAGTTATTTCCGTTTGGTAGTACTGGTGCAGCATCTTTATGTCGTCTCGTAGCATGTAGATAAGGTCCATGATGACGAGGCCTCCCGAACGGTCTTTGAGCATTTCCTCCATGGCCTTCAGGGTGCGCGTAGTGCTGAGTCCGTGCTGTTCCACCTTGCTCAGGTTCTGGCTCAGCATGTCGAGCACGTCCATGGTGTCCTCGTAGTTTTCGGGGTCCATGTGTTGCTGTTCGTCCTCAATGTTGGCCCTGACGTCCTTGATGAGTCCAGAGGAGAGTTTCGAGAAGTTGCTGATGTAGTTCATGGGGTTCAGGATGCGGTCAATGAGGCCTTGTGTCAGCTTACCCACGGTGGCCATTTTCTCCTGGCGCATCAGTTCGTCCTTCTGGTGGGCAACCTCGGCTGTCCGTTCACGTACGATGCTCTCCAGCTTCTTCTTGTCTTGTTCGAGCAAGTGTATGCGCCACCTTACCAGCAGGTAGATGATGAGGCCTGCCAGCAGGAAGTAGAGCAGGAACATGTACCATCGCAGCAGCAGCGGTACGCGGATGTCGAACTGCAGCGTTACCGTGTTTGAGAGGCGCCCCATGGGGTCGCGCCCCTGAATTTCCATGGTGTAGCTTCCGGCAGCCATGTTCATGAAGTGGGTGAAGGTTCTGTTCGACCATACTGTCCAGTCGCCGCCGTTCAGGCGGTAGCGGTAGAGCGTGGAACCCAGCTGCAGTCCGTAGTCGAGCGAGTAGTATATCTGAACGTCGTTGCTCTCGAGTGTAGGCAGTTGCTCTGGCTGCTTGCCGAAGCCTCCCCAGACGATGCTGTCGCCATGCATGATGACACTGCGCAAGAGCAGTTGCGGCTTGGTGGTGAGTACTGGGTCACTCTGCTTGTCGCGCAGGCCTATGAGTCCGAAGTTGCCGCCTACCCAGAGGTGCGACTTCTTGCGGTCAATGGCTCGTACGACGTAGTCCTTCAGGGGCAGTATGAACTTCTCATACTTGGCGCGCAACTGGTTGTTCTTGATGACGTGCAGGTTGTGGCCCTCGGCATCGGTTAGCCAGATGTTACCGTCGTAGTCGGTATAGGAAATGGAGGGGTAAGCCAACAGTTGGCGGGTCTTACTGTCAGCCGCCACCATCTTTTTTCCGTTCCATCGCCACACGCCGTTGATGTTGACACACCAGATGTCCCGCCGGCCGAACACCAACGTATTGACTTCGTCCTTTTGACCGTCTATCTGTAATTGGCTGAACTGCTGTGAGCCGGCTGTCTGCAGCCAGATGTGGCCGTAGAGGTTCTGTGCCCAGATGTTTCCGTCGTCATCCTTATGGAGCATGGTCACTTTCTCTGCATCGGAAACCTCCGAGCGGAAGGTTCCCTTGTAGAGGAACAGACCGTCAAGTTCTCCGCTGTAGAACCCGTCGTGAGCAGGCAGTACGGCGGTGCTGCTGGCCGTAGTGAGCTGACGGGCCTGACCGTCGTCCGTGATGCGGTAAATGCCGCCTGTAGTAGCGGCCAGCAGGGTGCCTCCATCCGGGCAGAGCTGCCAGCATGCATGCTTGATGGCGGCAACGGGTTGGAAAGTGCTGCCCGTGCAGTAGAAGAGACCGTTCAGCGTGCCGACGTAGAGTTGACCATTGAGGGTCTCTATGTCGAGCACCTCGCCCCTCAGCCCCTCGTTGGCTGAAAAGCTGGAGTAGATGGAGGGCAGCGAGATGCAGAAGACGCCGTTGTCGGTGGCTCCCCAGAGGTGTCCGTGGCCGTCGTAGGCAATGTGGTTCACGTTATTATTACACAACCCGTACTCCTCGGTAATGTGGTGAAGCAGTTCTCCCTGAGCATTGAAGACGAGTACGCCCTGCCCCATCGTTGCTACTGCCTGCAAGCCGTCGGCAAGGGTGAGTACTTGGTTGACTTCATACTCCGCCGTGCCAGGCATCGTCTGAACCTCCGGAGTCAGTGCTCCCACGGGGACCAGCTTGTCATGTTGGACGCAGAAGACGCTGTGGTCGGAAATCTGGAAGCAGACAAAGCCGTCGCTGTCTTCCCAAATGACGTCAACCTGACCCCGGAAGGGCACGCTGCCGTCGGCCGTCACGCTTTTCAGCGTCAGTCGGCCTTGCGCGTCGTAGGCGATGAAACCTATATAGTTGTAGCCACCCACCCATATTCGGCCTTTCTTGTCCCGATAGAGTGCTGTTAGGCGGTGAATGCCCTGTGTGTGAATGGTTTGCCAGCGCGACTTGTCGTAATAGAGCAGTCCTTCGAAGTTGGCCACATAGACGACGCCGGCATCGCCACAAACCACGGCGAAGTTACGGTTGTGGGCGCCATAGTCACGACCCGTGTAATTGTGCATGAGGGGCACACCCTGAGCCACAGCTACGAGGGTGGCCAGCAGGAGGCAGATGAGGGCGGTTGTTCTCTTCATGACTATGGGCGTTATATGTTTTTATTTAAACGTTTCGTATGGAATGTTCTCGCCTACGTACTGGCTCCACTCCTCGCGCGACAGGTTACGCTTCAGCTGCTGCTTAATCTGGCTTCCCATCTGCTGCACATCAAGTAATGTACGCGTAAGGTTGCCGTTTTGGTCGCCTGTCCACATGCATTGAGTTTCCCTGTTGAGCACGAAGCTTACTGTCCAGCTGTTGGTGGTCAGCAGGCGGATGGGGTCAACTTTTGCCAAGCTGAAGTCCCAGAGGTTGACCGTCCCGTCGAAGCTGGCAGAGAAGAGGCGCGCGCCGTAGAAACTTACGCTCGACACCCTTGAGCGGTGGTCAAGCAGGCGTCGCTGTTGGCCCTGCCGGTCAACGTAGTAGATGGCCCCACTGACCATGCCGTAGGTTTCGGCTCCGGTCTTGGGTGAGTAGGCGTAGGAGAAGACCTGCCCTTCGAAGGGCAGTTTTCCCGTTTTCAGTTTCAGGTCGTGCTTCTGTATCTTTACAATGTCCCGGCCTTTGCCAAAGATGATGAACTCCTGCTGGTTCTGCCCCACGGCATAAGAGCGGAAAGGCAGGGCGATGGGAGCCTCGAACTTCTTGCTCTGCTTGTTGAACACGTGGAGCGAGCGTTCTGCCACGACGAGCAGCCTGTTGTCGTCCAGCTTGTAGATGCGGTAGGGATGAGAGGCTTCGGGTACTTGATAGGTGGCGACGGACGTGTTGCTGATGTGGAGCAACTGGCCGGTACGGCTGACCACGAAGAGCGAGCCGTTGCTGTCTTCCACGAAGTCGCGGAAGTCGTAACGCTTGTCCTTGAAGATGACCTGTGTCTGCAGGTTTGCACCGGCCAGCTCGTGCTGCATGACCTCGCCGTAAGTACTGATGGTGACGAAGCAGTTGGAGTCGCTGGTGCGTTGTATAATCTTGGCTATGGCTCCCACGCCGACGGGCCACCGGCGGCTGCTGTTGCTGGCCTGCATCAGTGCCTCGTAGATGGCGGGCTGGTACAAGTCGGCATGGTATCGGCGTGCAAAGTTGTAGGAGGCGTAAGCCAGCAGGGTGGAGAGCTCGTGGTTACCCAGGTTCCATTGGGTTGTAGAGAGCGACCCTAACGAGCGCGCCAGGGTCTGGTAGTTGAGCGTGTCGGTCTTTCGGCGTGCCAGCTCTGCCTGCTCGCGCTGTTGTTCGGCCAGTTCCTGCTGGCGTTCTGCACGCCGTGAGGCCTCCAGGGCTTCGTGGGCAGACGTCTGAGCCTGCGCCTGAGCGATGAGGGCATGCTGACGTTCCAGGTCAGACTGCATCTTCATTTCGTTGGCTATGCGCGCCTGCTCGTTGGCCGTCTCGCGCTGCTCGTCGCTCATGGCTTTCTGCTCGTAGGCAATCTCCTCCATCTGGGCACTTACGCTGCGCTCGATGGTCAGGCGCTTCTCTTTCTCGCTGAGCTCGCGCAGCTGGGCTTCCAGTTGTGTCGTCTGGCGGCGCTCTTTCAGGTAGAGTGCGCCTACGCCTGCTATCACTCCTATCAGAACCAGTGTAGCAGCAATGCCTACGATGTACTGACGCTTCATGGCCTCTAAAAATGTTTATTCTTGGTTGGGGTGGTTACGACTTTCTGGTTAGGGTAAGCATGGTGATGTCGTCGCTTTGCGGTGCTTCGTTGACGAAGGCGCTGACATCCTCCAGCACGCGGTCAATAATCTGGCGGCTGCTCTGACCGTACAAAGTAGGCAGCAGCTGCTCCAGCCGCTCTTCCCCGTAGGCTTTGTTGTCGGCCGTGAAGGCTTCGGTGACGCCGTCGGTGTAGAGTACGAGCGTCTCGCCCTGCTCCAGGTGGAACTTTCCTTCAACAAACTCCACGTCGTCCATGGCACCCACCATGAGGTTGGTGACGGTCTTTACGACTTCTGCCTTGCCGTTTTTCTTGACGACGTAGGGCAGGTTGTGGCCGGCGTTGCAATAGGTAATGTCTCCGGTGGAGAACTCATAGATGCCGTAGAACACGGTGACGAACATGCTGTCGATGGACTCCTCGCAGAGCAGCTGGTTGACGTAGTTCAGGCAGGCTCCTGGACGGTCGCCCCTGATGCCCGTGGCTCTGAGCAGTGTGCGGCTGACGGCCATGAAGATGGCAGCGGGGATGCCCTTGCCGCTCACGTCGGCAATGACGAAGCCAATGTGGTCGTCGTCGATGGAGAAGAAGTCATAGAAGTCGCCCCCTACGTCCTTGGCGGGCAGCATGGAGGCGGCAATGTCTATCTGAGCTTCCTTCTCGGGGAATGGCGGGAAGATGCGGGGCAGAATGGCTTGCTGTATCTCGCGTGCAACGGCCAAGTCGTTCTTCAGCGTCTCCAGCTGGTGGTGTTCCTGCTGCGACTGGCGTATGTAGTTAATCTGCTCTACGGCCTTCTCGATGGTGAGGCTCAGGTCGTCCAGGTCAATGGGCTTGGTGGCAAAATCGAAGGCTCCGTTGTTCATGGCTTGGCGTATGTTGCCCATGTCGCCATAAGCCGACACCATGATGCACTTCAGTGCGGGGTTGCGCATCTCGTTAATCTTGGTGAGCAGCGTCAGACCGTCCATTTCGGGCATGTTGATGTCCGACAGGATGATGCTCGTGTCGGGGTGCTTCAGCAGCATGGCCAGTGCTTCAAGTCCGTTGTGGGCAAAGATAAACTCATAGACACCCTTTCTGATTTGTCTTCTGAAGTATTGTGTCAACAGCATTTCGAGGTCCAGCTCGTCGTCAACACTGAGAATCTTGATGGGCTTTTCGTTCATAATATGATGATACAAAACTGTTTTATCTTTTGGCATAAGAAGCACTTACACTCCTTTTTGACGAGGGTATAAGTGCTTCTCCTAATATCATTACTGAATGATTCTTAGAAATCCAGCTTGTCGAGCGTGTCGGTAAAGTCCTTCGGCTCCTTGCTGGGCTCGTGATATTCGTCGTTGGCATTGACCTGCTGGTGGTCGTGGCGCTCGCCACGCTCAGGGCGGGGACGACGCTCACCACGCTCAGGGCGGGGGCGACGCTCACCACGCTCGCGGCGGGCGGGACGCTCCTGGTAGCCCTCGGGCTTCTCAATGAGCACGCGGTGCGACAGTTTGTACTTGCCCGTCTTGGGGTCAATCTCCAAGAGTTTCACCTGTATGTGGTCACCCTCCTTGATGCCGGCTTCCTCGACGGTCTCCAGGCGCTTCCAGTCAATCTCTGAGA
>DGTH01000179.1:26965-27316 GCA_002393705.1 Prevotella sp. UBA4341
CGATGCTCTCCTTGTTGGGGCCGCTTACCTGCACCTTGCCTACGCCGTCAATCTCGTCGATGGTGATGGTGGCACCGGTATCCTCCTGCATCTGCTGGATGATTTTTCCGCCCGGGCCTATGACGGCGCCAATGAACTCCTTGGGAATTTCAATCTGCTCGATGCGCGGAACCTGAGGCTTCAGCTCGGCACGCGGCTCGCTGATGGTGTCGGTGAGGCACTTCAGGATGTGCTCACGGCCTGCCTTTGCCTGCATGAGCGCCTTCTCCAGAATCTCGAAGCTCAAGCCGTCGCACTTGATGTCCATCTGTGTAGCCGTCAGACCATCCTTCGTGCCGGTGGTCTTGAAGT
>DGTH01000033.1:0-528 GCA_002393705.1 Prevotella sp. UBA4341
GCATCAAGGATTTGTTTAAGTCAGAATAATTTTTTATGGTACATAACATCTTCAAGGGCCTTGGCATAGCGCTCATTACGCCCTTCACACAAGACGGACAGGTAGATTACCCTGCCCTCGTCCGTCTGGTCAACTATCAGTTAGACAACGGAGCCGACTTCTTTTGCATACTGGCCACCACGGGCGAGACGCCTACACTGACGCCTGACGAGAAGCAGCGCATCAAGGATACGGTGGTCGATCTGGTACAGGGTAGGGTGCCTATCCTCATGGGTTGCGGAGGCTATAACACGGCAGCCGTCACCACGGAACTGCAGACGGGCGACTTCCGGGGCATTGACGGCGTGCTAAGCGTCTGCCCCTATTACAACAAGCCCTCGCAAGAGGGACTCTATCAGCACTTCCGTGCCATAGCCAGTGCCACGAAACTTCCTGTCGTCTTATACAATGTTCCAGGCCGTACGGGTGTCAACATGAAGGCAGAGACCACCGTTCGACTGGCCCGCGACTGCCAGAACATCGTGGCCA
>DGTH01000033.1:577-29236 GCA_002393705.1 Prevotella sp. UBA4341
CAGAACATCGTGGCCATCAAGGAAGCTTCCGGCAATCTCGAGCAGGTCGATGAAATCATCAAGAACAAGCCTCACGACTTCGACGTCATCAGTGGCGACGACTCGCTGACGTTCCCCATGGTCAGTTGCGGAGCCGTCGGTGTCATCAGCGTCATCGGCAATGCCCTGCCCAAGGAGTTCTCTAAGATGATTCGCCTGCAGTTCCGTGGTGAGTACGAGGCAGCCCGCAAGATTCACCACCGCTTTACCGACCTTTTCTCGCTGCTCTTCATCGACGGCAACCCGGCCGGCGTGAAGGCCATGCTGCACGAAATGGGTTTCATAGAGAATGTGCTCCGCCTGCCGCTTGTGCCTACGCGCATCTCTACGCTGCAGAAGATGAGCGAAATTATGAAGGAACTGAAGATCTGAAGCCTTGCTATGGAGATTATTCACGAAATATCCCCCCTTGGCGGACGCGACGTCCTCTACATAGCCGACCGTCATAAAAAGGAATTCGACTACCCCATACATAACCACGACGTCTATGAATTGAACTTTGTCGAGCATGCCTCAGGCGTGCGCCGCATTGTGGGCGACTCTTCTGAGGTCATTGCCGACTACGACCTCGTGCTCATTACCTCGCCCGACCTGGAGCATGTCTGGGAACAGCACGAGTGCCACTCAGCCAACGTACACGAAATCACCATCCAGTTTGACTTCGACATCAGTGATGACGGCATTATGGGCAAAAACCCCTTCCGCAGCATTCGTACCATGCTTCAGGAGGCACGCAAGGGCCTGGCTTTCCCCCTTTCGGCCATCATGCACGTCTATCCGCTGCTTATCAGCTTGAGCGAGGTAAAGGACGGGTTCTATGCCGTTCAGCAGTTTATGAGCATCCTTTACGAGCTCTCCCGTCAAGATGGTGCCCACACGCTGGCCACCAGCAGCTACGCCAAGGTCGATGTAGAGAGCGACTCCCGCCGCGTGCTGAAGGTGAAGAACTACATCTCCACCCATTATCAGGACGACCTGCGCCTGCCCGAACTGGCCAGCATAGCAGGCATGAGTCCTTCGGCCTTTAGTCGTTTCTTCAAGTTGCATACCAGCAGGAACCTCTCCGAGTACATCATCGACCAGCGTCTGGGCTACGCCAGTCGCCAGTTGGTCGATACGGCCAAGAGCATCAGTGAGATTTGCTTCTCTTGCGGTTTCAACAACCTTTCCAACTTCAACCGTATCTTCAAGAAGAAGAAGGGTTGCAGCCCCACGGAGTTCCGTGAGAACTATCACAAGACGCGCATCATCGTATAGGCACGAATCTACTTGATAGAAACGAGGGGTGCATTGCAAATGCACCTGTCGGCAACATCGGCATTTCAAATGCTGATAAACGAAGTGCCGTTTCTCTCGGAGAGAAGTGCCGTTTCTCCCAGAGAGAAGTGCCGTTTCTCCCAGAGAGAAGTGCCGTTTCTCCCAGAGAGAAGTGCCGTTTCTCTCAGAGAGAAGTGCCACTTCTCTCAGTGCCGGATTATGGCTTACGTGCCACGAGGTTCACCATTGGGCAAAAAAAAGAGAGAGATAAACTTGCGTTGTATCTCTCTCATTTTGTGACTCCCGCGGGATTCAAACCCACAACCTTCTGATCCGTAGTCAGATGCTCTATTCAGTTGAGCTAGGGAGCCTCATTTCTTGTAAGCGGGTGCAAAGGTACGTAGTTTTTTTGTAACCGCCAAACTTTTTCCTTGTTTTTTTTCGTTTTTTTTTCTTCCGGCCTGTGGCTGGCGAATTTTCGGGCTATTTCTTTGGCCGTTTCGCAAATAGTCTTTACCTTTGCAAGAATAAAACTAAACATATAGAGAAGAATATGAGAAAGAAGTTACTTTTTTTATTGTTTTTAGTTCTTACCCTCGGCCTGCTGCCTGCTGCAGCCCAGTTGCCAGCCGTTACCCTGAAGACCATTGATGGGGGCACTGTCCGTACCGACACGCTCAACAATGGGGGCAAGCCGTTTATCATCGATTTCTTTGCTACCTGGTGCAAGCCCTGCAACCGCGAGCTTGACGCCATCAGCGAGGTTTATGCCGACTGGCAAGCCGAGACGGGTGTGAAGATATTTGCCGTGTCCATCGACCAGGCGCAGAACATAAATAAGGTAAAGCCCCTGGTTGACAACCATGCCTGGGAGTACGACGTGTTGCTTGACCCCAACAGCGACTTCCGCCAGGTTCTGGGTGCGCAGATGATTCCCTTCGTCATCATTTGCGACGGCAAGGGTAACATTGTCTATCGCCACTATGGCTACACCGACGGTGCCGAGACAGAGCTTATAGAGAAAGTACGTGAACTCTTGAAGTAAATGGCCATGCGTATTTGTAATAAGGGTGTTAGGTGTTGGGTGTTGGGTGTTAGGTGTTGGGTGCTGGGTGTTAGGTGTTGGGTGTTGGGTGTTAGGTGTTGGGTGCTGGGTGTTGGGTGTTGTGTGTTGGCGCTTATCCCTTTCACGGCCCAGGCTCAGGTGACGCTGTCGGGAAGCATACAGACCGACATGCTGATACCTCAGACCGACGACGCCATCGGCGCTGTGAAGGAGGAAGACTTCCAGACCAATACCTACGTTGACCTCCATCTGGGCAGCAAGTATGTCGATGCCGGTGCCCGTCTGGAGTACCTGGAGCACCCGCTGCCCGGTTTCGAGAGCGACTTCAAGGGGTGGGGCGTGCCTCACTTTTACGTGAAGGGAAAGTTGGAACGTGCAGAGTTGACGCTCGGTACGTTCTACGAGCAGTTCGGTTCAGGCTTCGTGCTGCGTAGCTACGAGGAACGCTCCATCGGTGTCGATAACTCTCTGCTCGGTGCCAAGCTCGTGCTGAAGCCCACCGACGGACTGACCATCAAGGCCCTCTCGGGCAAGCAGCGCCGCTACTGGAAGTGGAACAAGGCCCTCGTCAGCGGTGCCGACGTAGAGGCCGACTTTGGCGAGTGGATTCCCTCTCTGAAGAAGAGCGACACCCACCTTACCTTGGGCGCCTCGTGGGTCAACCGCTACGAGCAGTCCGACGAGGAGGTCTTTGCCGATGCCACCCACAAGGTTAACTTCCCCAAGTTCGTTAATGCCTGGGACGTACGCCTCAGTTTCAACAAGGGTCCCTGGAGCGTGCTGGCCGAGTACGCCCAGAAGACGGCCGACCCCTCCTTTGCCAACGGCTACATCTTCCGCCGGGGTTCGGCAGCCATGATTTCGGGCTCTTATTCCAAGAAGGGACTCAGCATTCTTCTGCAGGCCAAGCGCAGCGAGAACATGTCGTTCAAGAGTACCACCCAGACGGCCAAGGCCATCGGCACGTCCTCTTACATCAACCACCTGCCGGCCTTTACCACTGAGCATACTTACGACCTGGCAGCCCTGTACCCCTACGCCACGCAGCTGGCCGACGGCGAGTGGGCCTATCAGGCAGAGGTGGGCTACAACTTCAAGCGCAACACCGCGCTGGGCGGACGCTACGGCATGAATGTCAAGCTGAACTACAGCTACGTGCGGGGCATCAAGCGCGACTTCCAGGGCGGCCAGATACTCAACACCCTGACGGGAACCACCCTGCTGGCCGGAACCGACGGCTACACCACCTCCTTCTTCGGCTGGGGCGACCATATCAACTATCAGGACCTGAACCTGCAGCTTTCGCGCCGCTTCAGCAAGGCCTTCCGCCTACAGCTCATGTATATGAACCAGCGTTATAACGCCCTCGTCATTGAGGGCCATGGCGACATGATGCACAACAACATCCTCGTGGCCGACGCCAAGTACCAGTTCTCGCCCAAGGTGACGCTGCGCGGCGAGGCACAGTACATGTTCAGCGACGGCCCGGATGGCGACTGGGCCTTTGGCCTGCTGGAGCTCTCGCTCGTGCCCCACTGGATGATTACCCTGAGCGACGAGTACAACGTGGGCAACCACCTGCACTACTACATGGCACAGCTCACCTTCACCACCGGAGCCCACAACATCATGGCCGGATACGGCCGCACCAGCGAGGGCTTCAACTGCTCGGGCGGTGTCTGTCGCTACATTCCGTCGTACAGGGGTTTTACGTTGTCCTATAATTATAACTTCTGAAGCTTATGAAACAATCAGTATATTTTTCCCTCCTCAGGTGTTGGGGGTTGGATGTTAGGTGTTGGGGGTTGGGTGTTAGGTGTTGGATGTTGGGTGTCGGGTGTTGGCTCATGGCCTCCTGCAGCAACATCAGCGACGACGAACGGCTCATCTACGTCAAACCCGCACAGGTCAGCCGCAGCGTGCTCATAGAGGACTTCACCGGTCAGCGCTGCGTCAACTGCCCCAATGCCTCGCAGGAGATTCACCGCCTGCAGGAGCAGTACGGCGCCGACGCCGTCATTGCCGTAGCTATCCACTCCGGGCCCCTCGGCTTCAAGACCAACGATCGCTTCGTGGGCCTGAAGACCGACGTGGGCGACCTGTACTATAACCACTGGCACCTGGAGTACCAGCCCGTTGGCATGGTTGACCGCACGGGTGTCTCCGACTTCACGTCGTGGGGTGCCCATGTGCACGACGAGCTCCAGCGGCCGGCTCCCGTCAGCATCACCCTCAGCGTCGCTGAGGACGCAGGCCGCTACACCGTCAGCGCCACGGTCATAGGCACCGACGGCTCCACCTCGGGCCACCTACAGCTCTGGCTCATCGAGGATGGCGTCACCGCCTTCCAGCTCATGCCCGACGGCACGCGTCAGGATGACTACCTGCATCAGCACGTCTTCCGCGAAGCCCTCAACGGCACGTGGGGCCAGGAGCTCAGCGTCCGCGAGGGCGAGACGGCCACGCTCTCAGCCGAACCCTTCACGCCCTCCTTCGACTATAACGCCGACAACCTCTCGGTCGTTGCCTTCGTCTATGACGACAGCGGTGTCAAGCAGGTAGCCAAAACCAAGTTAAAACAATAATAAACATGATAAGCGTATGAAGAAACTTTACTTGATTCTTTTCTCCCTTTTATTGATGACTAACATCAATGCCCAGGACCTGAATACCATTGTCTTTGTTGACAAGAACGGTAATCAGTTTGCAGATGGTTCCACCATTATTGCTAATTCAGCAGTAGAAGACGACTTTGGCGATATGGTTGTTCATTCCGGTCTGTACGTCAAGAACATATCCACAGAAGCCATAGGCGTAAGAATCCATGTTGACGTGAAGACGTTGGAGAGTGGTATGTTCCAGATATGCTTTCCTATTGCTTGTATAGCTAAGTCAGCAACGGTAAACTTTGAGACAGGCTCCGACTTGATGAGTGCCGGTGAGCAGCGCGACCTCCAGACGGAGTGGATTCCCCAGACGTATGGCAAGGCCACGGTAACCTATCAGATAGAGTTGATGAAGCAGTTGTCTGGTTTCCCGCCTCAGTTTGAATCGTTGGCAATGGGGCCGAAGGTTACCGTAGAGTATCTTTATGCTGACCCTACGTCCATCTGTATTGCCGATGCCGACGGGACGGCTATTGTCGTTGCCCGTTATGGTGTTGACGGCCGTGAGCTGTCAGCTCCTCAGCGAGGCCTGAATATTGTCCGTTACAGTGACGGCCGCGTCGTTAAGACTTTTGTTCGTTAATCATATTCATACTAAACAAAGATTCAGTAATCATGAAGAAAGTTTTACTTTTAGCAGCAGCATGTCTGCTTACACTGGGTGTCAGCGCCCAGTCATTGGTAAAGCCTTGGTCTGATGCAGCGGGAGCTATCAAGTCGTCGCGGGTTTCAGCCAAGGCCAATGGTGCCGTCAATAAAGCACCTTCAAAGGCTCTGGAAGCCAACCAGTATTATTGCGGACTCTATACGTCCGACGAGATTGCCGAGTATGGCTCAGGCATGGCATATGCTGGTATTAGCAGGACAGCCACTATTTTCGGAAGTGATGTTTACGGGTCCTACGTCGGATTCAAGGTGGTAGGTATGCGTGTCGCACTGTGTGCCGACGTTACCGACTTCGGCGTATTCGTCGCCACCTCCTCTACTTCGAGTATCGACGACAAGCTCGTCAAGACCATCGGCAAAGGCAGTCAGGGGTGGAATACTGTCATGTTCGAAGAAAGCGAACAATTTGAGATTCCCTCCGACGACACCGAATTTATTACGGGCTACATCTATATGCAGAACAATACTCCTGACCCGAATTACCCCGGCTATATGACAGACGATTGCTACAGCATGTCCATTCTAAGCAATCAGGAGAAGAGCAACGTCATTCTTTGGTACGGCAACATTCCTGCCACGCAGGGCGGCAGCGGCTTAGGATGGTATCAAATAGGTACAGGCACACTTTCCGTGCAATGGATTGTAGAAGGCGAGCTTCCCGGCCAGAAGCTGATCATTGGTTCCTTCGGTCCGCAAAAGAATTTCTTCGCAAAAGACGAGGAAGTCACTTGGGCTATGGACGTTACCAATATGGGCAGCAACACGGTGTCCTCTGTCGATGTGGATATACAGCTTGACGGAAGCCCCCTGACCAGTACAACCATCCCCACGACATTGGCATCTACCGGAAAGAAAACCCTGACTTCTTCGTTTGCTCTGCCTTCCGACATTACGGTAGGCTCGCACACGTTCCAGGTTAAGGTTACCGGTGTTGACGGCGCTACGCCTACCGGCGAAATCGTGGGTAATGAAAAAACAGCCGCCTTCAAGGTCTATGTTGAGTCCGTCGCCCGTCAGAAACAACTCATCGAGCATATCACTTCATGGACCTGCACCTACTGTTACCTGGGTTACAACGTGCTCCGTAAGATGGAGACCGACTATGACGACATTGCCTGGGTCGCCGTCCATGGCAATCAGTCTTCTCAGACAGACCCGTACTATTTCGCTGCTTGCAACCAGATCATTTCAAACCTCAATTCTGGTTCTTTCCCCTCGGCGGCCTTTAATCGTTCCTTCATAAGCGAACTGGCTGATGGTGATGCTACGTTGGCTTACGGCCTTGGCTACAACGCTTCCTATCTGAACCAGGTGGTACCCTACCTGCGTGGTTTTATCGATGCAGCTTCTGCCAACAATCCTTCCTTTGTCACACTTGACATTGCCCAGGAATTTGATGTTGACAGCCGTGTTCTCAACATAACCGTCAACGGTACAGGTGTGGAGCAGGCTGCACAGCTTCTCAGTGACTGCGGCATGAACATTTACATCACAGAAGAGGGACTTACCGGACGTCAGTACAGCAGTGGCTCCTGGCAAAACGATTTCGAGCATAACAACACGCTGCGTGCTGTGCTTACCAGTCCGAATGGCGATGATATTTCGTGGAGTGGCGACAATTTCAGCTTCACCGCCTCTTATACCATTCCCGACTCATACGTTGTGGAGAACCTGAGTATCACGGCTTTCGTCGCCCCACATCCTGGTGATATATATAATATGACGGTCAACAACTGTGAACGTGTGGCTGTCGAAACGGCTGCTACCGGCATCAGCCTTGTCCGTGACGAGCAGGCCGTTCCCGCCGAGTACTACACCATCGACGGCCGCCAGCTCAGTGCTCCGCAGCCGGGCCTGAACGTTGTCCGCATGAGCGACGGCACGTCGCGCAAGGTCGTCATCCGATAAACCTTACATCTGTTTTTTCATAGCTAAAGGCCCGCCCCGGCATTTCCCTGGGGCGGGCCTTTACATGTTTGCTGTAGCTTATGTAGCTTACCTCGATGAGCGTATCGCGTCGTACCTGAAGACGAGCGTGTCGGCATGGGTGACGCTGGCCGCCGTGAAGTAGCCCAGGCAGCCGTCGCCCCTGATGTTGCCTGCGGGGTTGGCGCCGTTTCGCTGCCCCGTTCTCAGCGAGTGCAGGTAGTCGTAGGTGGCCCGGTCTATGACCATGAGCCTCAAGGTGACGGTGTCGCCCTCATAGAGAATGTCGTCCCAGTCCTCCTTCTCGTCGTCCTCGGCAGTGCGTTCGCTCATGCACAACACGTCGCGCATGACAAGGCCCGGCGGACAGCCACGGTCGTCGAACACGTTCCAGCGGTAGGCGTCGTGGGTCGTCTTATTGGCAAAGTGCGGATGATGAAACGTTCGGTCCACCCGGTACCAGTAGTAGTTGCGCGAGTCGGGCTGCGGGTCTTTAGCCCACAGTTCGTAGGCCAGCATACGCTCCTGGTTGATGGACTGCCAGAGAAACTCTGCCCCCGTCAGCGGTGCCGGCGGGTACATCAGTGAGGTGGCCTCATAGTGGCGTCCCTCCAGCTCCACCGTCAGCCGGTACGTAGTGCCCGGCCTTCCCTTCAACGGCGAGCGGTAGTAGCCCGTGGCCTCGTCGTAGGTCAGTCGCTCTTGCTCAGCGTCGGTGCTCACCACGACCTCGGCCCCCCGCAGTCCCTTCGGCTTCACCGGGTCATAGACGGAGCGCGTCCTGCTGATGAGCACCTCCGTGCCCTCGTTGGTCACCCGGCCTTCTATCATCACCAGCGGTTCCACCTCGTCGTAGTCGAAGCTTATCTCCTTCTCGCAGGCGGTCATCGTCGCCAAACCTATTATGGTATAAAGTATCTTTCTCATGTGCATAAATCAGAATTTCAGGGTCAGCGCTACCGAGGGCACGATGCCGAAGAGCGACGTCTGCACGGCCTTGGTGCCCGTTGGCTTCTCGTCGTCATTCTCGAAGCGTATCACGTAGGGGTTATAGTGGCAGTAGGCATTGTAGAGTCCAACCGACCAAATGCGGGTCATCCGGCGCAGCTTCTTGGTGTGGGTGGCGCTGATGTCCAGCCGGTGGTAAGCCGGCGCGCGGTATCCGTTGCGCTCGGCATAAAAGTAGTAGGTGGTGCCGTCCACCTCATATTTCGCACTGGGAGCCGTCAGCGCCTGTCCCGTGTTGTAGCGCCATACGGCCGACAGCTCCCATGCCCCTGTCAGCTGGTAGATGCCCACCAGTGCCAGGTCGTGGCGGCGGTCGTTGGCGGCGGTGTACCACTGCCCCCGGTTAATGCCCTCAATCTTGTTCTCCGACCACGACAGCGTGTAAGCCAGCCAGCCCGTCAACCGTCCCGTGTTCTTGCGGGCGCAGATTTCCAGTCCGTAGGCCCGTCCCTTGCCGCCCAGCAGCAGTCGCTCCATCTCTATTTCCGAGAAGGGCGACTTCCCGTCGCGGTAGTCATAGACGTTGCTGATGTGCTTGTAGTACGCCTCTGCCGTGAAGTCGTAGCCGCCGTCGCGCGTAATGCCCGTCCACCCTATGGCCACCTGGTCGGCCCGCTCCGGCGCCACGATGTTGCTGGTCATGGTGTAACGGTCGAAGGGCATTGACATGGCCCCCGCACTGACGGCGTGCACGTCCTGCGACGTTCGGCTGTAGCCTATGCGCAGGCTGTTTCTCTCGTCGATGCTCCATTTCGTGCTGATGCGCGGCTCCAGCTCCACGTAAGTCTTCACTACGGTGCCGCCCGCTGGGTGCGTGGTGGCGGTTATGTTGCCCTCCCGGTCTATGCTGTAGTAGGGCGCACCCCCCAGCACCGAGAAGTGGTGCAGTCGAAGCCCTGCCGAGAGAGTCATGCCCCGCGTTACGGCCCACTCGTCGCCTACCCACAGTGCCGAGGTCCAGGCGTTGCGCTTCTCGCGCTGGTGCAGCAGAATGATGTCCCACTCGGCCGACTGCAGCTGCAGGTAGGTCGTCTCCAGTCCCATGTTCAGCTGGTGGCGGCCCAGCGTCAGCAGCTGACGGTGGCGTAGCGTGGCGTGGCGTATGTATCCCTTCAGCCTGTAGTTGAAGCTGAGCATATCTACGCCTATGTCGTCGGCAAAGTCGCTGTATATGAGCTGCGTGTTCGCATAGTGAGCCGCACTGAAGGTGTGCAGCCAGTTGACCGTCGCCGTGGTGTTGCCCCAGTCCATGTCCATCAGGCCGTCCAGCCCCATGTTGTCGTGCCCCCGGAAGAGTGCCACCGTCAGGCGGTCGCGCTCCGACAGCTTGAAGTTCAGTCGCAGGTTCACGTCGTAGAAGTTCAGCGTGTTATTGCGGTATTTCTTCGTCGCCTTCAGAAAGAGGTCCAGGTACGAGCGTCGTCCGGCAAAGAGGAACGACGACTTGTCGCGCTTGATGGGGCCTTCGGCCGTCACCTTTGCCGACAGCAGGCCTATGGTGGCGCCGCAGTGGTAGTGCTGCAGGTCGCCCGGGCGCGTCGTTGCGTCGAACACCGACGACGAGCCGCCGCCCAGCTGAGCCGGTACGAGGCCCTTGTAGAGCGTTGCTCCCGCCAGCGCGTCGTCGTTGAAGGTGGAGAAGAGCCCCATCAAGTGGCCCGCGTTATACACCGTGGCGCCGTCCAGCAGCATCAGGTTCTGAGCCGCCGTGCCACCGCGCACCTGGTATCCGCTGCTCCCGTCGCCGTCGCTCTTCACGCCGGGCAGCAGCTGCAGACTCCTGATGATGTCCTTTTCGCCGAACATGGCCGGCACCTTGGCCAGCGTGGCCACATCCACCTGCTCAGCGCCTATCTGCACCTCGCTGATGCGTTTTTGTGCAGAGTGCGACGTGACGGTCACTTCGCCCAGCGAGTCCTCGCGGACTATTGTGTCCGTCTGCCCGTTTGCTGCCGTTGCCCACAGCAGGCCGGTGAGTATGATGATGGTTTTATTCATATCCTTGTTCCAATCGTGCGCAAAGTTACAACATCTTTTCCACACCCCTGCCACTTTGTGCCCCCTTTTATGTTTTATTGGGATTTTTCGTGATGACACTCGGGTTGGGTTTATCGAGTCCGGTCAGACCTGACTCGTTAGACTTCACTCGCCTGCAGATCTATTTGGCGACCCGATGAATGGCAAAATAGCGGAGGATAGCCCACGAGGAAAGAATAATAAGGTAAAGCAGCAGGACGTGCAGGACGGTGGGCTTCAGACCGCCGATGCTGGCCGAGGGCAGCGCCGCCACCCAGCGAGTCCACGCGCTGAGCCAGGAGGCCAGCGTGGCCGGAACGCTGATGAGCAGGCTCAGGGCCTGCGGCCACCAGCAGCAGAGCAGGCTGAAGAACATGGTGTAAAGGATGAGCATGGCCAGGGGGATGCTGACGTAGTTGGCCAACAGGAACCAGGGGCTGAAGCGGCCGAAATGGTAGGCCACCAGGGGGGCGGTGCCTATTTGGGCTGCTATGCTGACCGTGGTCATGGTGACGAGGAAGGAGGAGTGGGGCAGGCGGGGAACAGACTGAGGAAACAGGGGGACAAACAGCAGAATGGCTGCCACCGAGGAGAAGGACAGCTGGAAGCCCACGTCGAAGAGCGAGTAGGGACGGGCAAGCAGCATGAGACCGGCCGTGAGCACGAGGGTGTTGAGGGGGGCCCGGCCCCGGTTCAGCAGGAGGGCGAGGGCGTAGAGGCTGATCATGGTGGCCGAGCGGACTACGCTGAGCGGCATGCCCGCCAGCAGGACGAAGGCCCAGACGGCGGCCAGCAGGAGTAGCTGGCTGAGGCCCTTCAAGCGCCGGCGCGGGAGGAGGCGGGCCAGCAGCATGTAGATGATGCCGAGGTGCAGGCCGCTGAGGGCTAACAAGTGAGAGGTGCCCGCCGTGGAGAACTGCTCCTTCTGCTCGCGGCTGACGGCCTGCTTGTCGCCTAAGGCCATGGCGGCCAGGAGGGAGTAGGCCTCGTCTTCGCCGACACGCGCCCTGACCAGCCTGAGCAGGCGGCCCCGCTGCTGGAGAAAGAAGATGCGCACCCGGTCAGTCAGGCTGATGCCGCCGGCCTCGAACGAGGCGTGCTGCCAGTCGTCGTACCAGACGAACGCCTCGCCCGCGTAGCCTTGGCACTCCAGGTAGGTACGATAGCTGCCGTGAACTGAGAGAGGCTTGACGGTGGAGCATATCTCCAGACAGTCGCCTGGGGCGAGCTGACAGCTACGCTCGTCGTTCATCAGTCGTAACTGAATTTTCCTGCCCGTCCGGCTGAGGAGGGCGTCCATGCTGACGGTTTTTCCACGGGGTGAGGGGTTGGAGGAGACGACGACGTGCCAGTAGCCCCGCTGCGGGGGCCAGTCGGCGTGGAGCTGCATCTTGTAGTGGGCTGAGAGCAGGTAGCCCAGCATGGTGCAGCAGAGGCAGAGGAGCAGCGACTGGAGCTTGTGCCAGCGGGAAAGGAAAAAAGCCAGAAGCAGAAAAGCTAATAACAAGCCGCCCACAAGGAGGGGAGGGAGGCCTTCCGGCTCCCTGCCTCCTGTAATGCCCAGGGCCAAAGAGACGGTGGGTAGCAGCAGGGGGGCGAGGATGGGCTTAGGGCTCTTCACCGTCGTCGGGCATGAGCCGGCCCATGCTGATGAGCTCCTCCTTGAGGAAGCGGGGCGTGAAGCCCAGGGGGCTGCGGGCTACCTCAAGGGGCGAGCCGGTGGTAAGAACCTGACCGCCCCGGCGTCCGCCTTCGGGGCCCATGTCGATGATGTGGTCGGCCTGGGCAATGACGTCGAGGTTGTGCTCGATGACGATGACGGTGTTGCCACGGTCAACGAGGCGGCGCAGGACGGACATGAGGATGCGGATGTCCTCGAAGTGCAGGCCGGTGGTGGGCTCGTCGAGGATGTAGAGGGTGCGGCCGGTGTCCTTCTTGGAGAGTTCGGCGGCGAGCTTGACGCGCTGGCTCTCACCGCCGGAGAGGGTGGTGGAGGGCTGCCCGAGCTTGATGTAGCCGAGGCCCACGTCCTGCAGAGTCTTGATGCGACGCAGTATGTCGGGCACGGCGGCGAAGAACTCCACGGCCTGGTTGATGGTCATGTCGAGGACGTCGGCAATGCTCTTGCCCTTGTAGCGCACCTCGAGGGTCTCGCGGTTGTAGCGGCGGCCGTGGCACTCCTCGCAGGGCACGAGGACGTTGGGCAGGAAGTTCATCTCGATGGTCTTATACCCATTGCCCGAGCAGGCCTCGCAGCGGCCTCCCTTGACGTTGAAGGAGAAGCGGCCGGGCTTGTAGCCGCGAATCTGGGCTTCGGGCAGGTGGACGAAGAGGTTGCGAATGTCGCTGAAGACGCCGGTGAAGGTGGCGGGGTTGGAGCGCGGCGTGCGGCCAATGGGGCTCTGATCGACGTTGATGACCTTGTCGAGCAGCTCGAGTCCCTCTATGCGTTCGTAGGGCAGGGGCTGCTTGAGGGCGCGATAGAAGTGGCGGGCCAGGATGGGGTAGAGGGTCTCGTTGATGAGGGTACTCTTGCCGGAGCCGCTGACGCCGGTGACGACGATGAGCCGGCCGAGCGGAAACTCGACATTGACGGAGCGCAGGTTGTTGCCGGTGCAGCCCTGGAGGGTGAGGGTTTGAGATTTCTCGCACCTCGCACCTCGCACCTCGCACTTCGTCTCCTCGCACCCCGCACCTCGCACCTCGCACCTCGTCTCCTCGCACCCCTTCTCGCGGCGCAGGTAGCGGGCGGTGAGCGTGTCGGCCTGGAGGAGCTGGGCGGGGGTGCCCTGGAAAACGACTTCGCCGCCACGGCGACCGGCACGGGGGCCGATGTCGATGACGTAGTCGGCGGCGAGCATCATGTCGCGGTCGTGCTCGACCACGATGACCGTATTGCCGATGTCGCGCAGGGCCTTGAGTGAGCGGATGAGGCGTTCGTTGTCGCGCTGGTGCAGGCCGATGGAGGGCTCGTCGAGAATGTAGAGCACGTTGACGAGCTGGGAGCCTATCTGGGTGGCCAGACGAATGCGCTGGCTCTCGCCGCCGGAGAGGCTGGCCGTGGGGCGGGAGAGCGAGAGGTAGTCGAGTCCGACCTGCAGGAGGAAGTCGAGCCGGGTGCGTATCTCCTTGAGGATTTCGGCAGAAATCTGCAGCTGCTGGCTGCTGAGCAGGGGGGCGGGGCCGGCGGTGACACCGTCGAGCCAGAGGCGGAGCTCGGAGAGGTCCATGCCGGCGAGCTGGGCAATGTTCTTGTCGGCGAAGCGGTAGGAGAGGGCTTCGCGGTTGAGGCGCTGGCCGTGACACTCGGGACAGGTGCAGTCGGCCAGGAACTGGTCGGCCCACTTTTGGGAGGCGCTGGAGTCGTCGTTCTCGACGACGGAGCGCAGGTACTTGACGACGCCGTCGAAGGAGACGAAGTAGTCGGAAGAGGTATGGACAAGCTCCTTGTCGATGCGCACGTTCTGCAGCGAGCCATAGAGAATCTCTCCCAGACACTCCTCGGAGAGTTCAGCGACGGGCGTCTTGAGCGTGCAGTCGTAACGGTGCAGAATGGCGTCAATGTGCCAGAAAATCATCTGCGAGCGATACTTGCCGAGGGGTACGATGGCCCCGTCGTGGATGGAGAGCGAGCGGTTGGGTATGACCTTGGCGAGGTCTATCTCGCTGACCACGCCGAGGCCCTTGCAGCGGGGGCAGGCCCCCTGGGGCGAGTTGAAGGAGAAGAGGTTGGGTGCGGGGTCGTTATAGGAAATGCCGGAGGTGGGGCACATGAGGCGGCGCGAGAAGAACTTGCACTCGCTGGTGGCATGGTCCATGATGAGGATGAGGCCGTCGCCCTCCTTCATGGCCGTGTGGACCGACTTCTTGAGGCGGTCGCTGGCCTCGGTGAGGGGCTCCTCGGGCAGGGAGAGACGGTCGATGACGACCTCGATGTTGTGGTTCTTGTAGCGATCGACCTTGAGGTCAGGCACGATTTCGCGCAGCTCACCGTCGATGCGCGCGTGGAGGTAACCCTTATGGCGAAGGCTCTCGAAGAGTTCGCGGTAGTGGCCCTTGCGGCTGCGCACGACGGGGGCCAGCAGGAGGAACCGGCGGCCCCGGTAGTCGCTGAGAATCATCTCGACGACGCGCTCCTCGGTATATTTGACCATGGGCTCGCCGGTCACGTAGCTGTAGGCACGGCCGGCGCGGGCGTAGAGCAGGCGCAGGAAGTCGTAGATCTCGGTGGTGGTGCCTACGGTGGAGCGGGGGTTGCGGTTGGTCGTCTTCTGCTCGATGGAGATGACGGGCGAGAGCCCGGTAATCTGGTCAACGTCAGGACGCTCGAGGCCTCCGAGAAAGTTGCGGGCGTAGGCTGAGAAGGTCTCGATGTAGCGGCGCTGTCCTTCGGCGAAGATGGTGTCGAAGGCCAGCGACGACTTGCCGGAGCCGCTGAGTCCGGTAATGACGGTGAGCGACTGGCGGGGAATAGAGACGTCGATGTTCTTGAGGTTATGGACGCGTGCGCCGAGCACGACGAGGTCGGCGGCGGCGGTGTGGGGCTTACTGCTCGGTTGTGCTGCTTCCATCGTCGTTGGGTTTGCCTCTTAAAAGATTAACGTCGCGCCGGATGGTGTGCGTCTCGCCGTCGCTGCCCTTGGCCTTGATGAGCACGAAGTAGGTGCCCTGCTTGGCGGGCCGGCCGCCTATGTTGCCGTCCCAGCCGCCGTCGAGGGTGTCCCACTCATAGACCTTGTGGCCCCAGCGGTTGAAGATGATGGCGCGGAACTCGGTGATGCCCTGTGAGGAGGTGACGCGCAAGACGTCGTTGATGTCGTCGCCGTTGGGCGAGAAGCCGTTGGGAATCTTGATGTAGCTCTTGGCCTTGGAGTCGTCGCCGTCGCCAGAGGAGGGGTCGGTGGTGTCGTCGCCGTCGTCGCTCTGGGCGAAGGCCAGCAGGGGGCAAAGAGCCAGGATTGCCGTGAAAAAGAGTTGTCTTAGTACCATAATATAATGAATTATGCGGCAAAGGTAATAAAAAGTTTAGAGTTGAGGGTTGAAAGTTAAAAGTTTTTTTGTAATTTTGCAGGCAAATAATCGAAATACAGCAAAAAAGAGGATGAAGAGAGCACTAAAATACCTGCTGGCAACGGTGGCCTTCATGGCGTGGACGAGCGACGTGGCGGCGCAGCTGAACCCTTGGCGCGACATGCACAAGGTGAAGCGCAAGGAGACGATATACAGCATAGCCCGCGACTACGGACTGACCGTGGAGGAGCTGGTGAGGGCGAACCCCGAGATGGCGGCTCCGGACTACGTGCTGAAGAAGGGAACGTTTGTCTGCATACCGTACCCGCAGCCGAAGACCAACCCGGCGACGGACACGGCCACGGTGGCGCCCCCGTCGCCCCAGCCTCGGAAGCGGGAAAAGACCGACGTGAGGAACCGCGAGGTGAGGGTGGGTGTCATGCTGCCCCTGCACAAGCAGAACGGCGACGGGCGCCGCATGACGGAGTACTACCGGGGCGTGCTCATGGCCTGCGACAGCCTGAAGCAGAACGGCATATCGGTGGACATGTACGCATGGAACGTGGCCGAGGACACGGACATAGCCAGGTTCCTGACCGACGAGGCGGCGCAGCTGGACCTGGTGATAGGGCCGCTGTACTCGAAGATGATGCCGCAGCTGAGCCAGTGGGCGAAGGAGAACGACGTGAAGGTGCTCATACCCTTCTCCATTGACGCACCGCAGCTGAAGGAGAACAGACAGCTGTTTCAGGTGTATCAGGCTCCGCAAGACTTCAACCAATCGACGGTGGAGCGCTTCGTGCAGCACTTCAGGGGCTGCCACCCGGTCATCATAGACTGTCAGGACTCGACGAGCACGAAGGGCCCCTTCACGACGGCACTGAGAAAGAAACTGGAGGAGGAGGCCGTGGAATACGGGCTGACATCGCTGACGGTGAACGACCAGCGCTTCGTGCAGAACTTCAGCATGGCGCAGCGCAACGTGGTGGTGCTGAACTCAGAGCACTCGAAGGAGCTGAGAAAGGGACTCTCCAGACTCTCGGCGCTGCTGACCGACCACCCCGAGCTGGAGGTGACGCTCTTCGGATATACGGACTGGATGCTCTACACGCAACGCAACATAGAGAACTTCTACAAGCTGGACGTACACATACCGGCGGCCTTCTACTACGATGCGCAGTCGGCCCGCACAAAGCGGCTGGAGCAGAAGTACCGCTGGAACTTTCATGCAGACATGATGAACTCGCTGCCGCGATTTGCGCTGACGGGCTTTGACCACGCGTACTTCTTTATTAAAGGGCTGCACATGTACGGCAAGCACTTTACGGGAGCCAGCGGCATGGTGGGGTACCCGGCCGTACAGACGCCGCTGCAGTTTGAGCGGTCGGGACAGGGCGGTTTGGAGAATAAGAACCTGATGTTTATTCACTACACGCCGGAGAAGCGCATAGAGACCATAAAGTTTTGAAGATGAAACATATGTCTTTACACCTTGCACCTCGCACCTACTGCCTCCTGCTGATGCTGCTCTCACTGCCCTTGGGCCTACAGGCGCAGATAGGGCAGCACAGAGACGAGTTTGCAGTGGGCGTGAGTGGCGGATACGTGATGAGCCAGATAAACTTCAAGCCCGACGTGCAGCAGGGCTGGATGGGCAGTCCCATGGTGGGACTGACCCTGAGATATACCACGGAAAAGTACTTCAGCAGCGTGTGTGCCATCGTGGGCGAGGTGAACTACGTGAAGATAGGCTGGAAGCAGAAGATACTGACGCTGACGGACGAACCCGTCATCAACACGGTGACGAACGAGGCCGAGGAGTACGAGCGGCGCATAGGCTACGTGCAGGTGCCGCTGCTGGCCCGGCTGGGCTGGGGCCGCGAACGCAAGGGAATGCAGTTCTTCTTCCAGATAGGCCCGCAGGTGGGCTTCTACCTGAACGAGAAGACGGAGGCGAACTACGAGCTCTCCAAGCGGAACATCGGCATGCGCTCGTCGGTGGTCATAGAGCAGGAGACGATGCCCGTGGAAAACAAGTTCGACTATGGCATAGCCGGCGGCATAGGCCTGGAGTACTCGCACCCCAAGCTGGGCCACTTCCTCCTGGAGGGGCGCTACTACTTCGGTCTGGGCAACATATACGGCAACACGAAGCGTGACTACTTTGCACGCTCGAACTACGCCAACATCATGGTGAAGGCCAGCTGGCTCTTCGACATAGCGAAGACCAAGAACGAGAAGGTGAAGTGAACGAAAACATATAACAATAAAAAAAGAAAACAAAGTCATGTTTAAAAACCATCCTAAAGGACTGCTGCTGGCAGCCCTCAGCAACATGGGAGAGCGCTTCGGCTACTACATCATGAACGCCGTGCTGGTGCTCTTCCTCTGTTCGAAGTTCGGTCTCTCGGACGAGACGAGTGGTATCATCTACTCCTGCTTCTATGCAGGCATCTACGTGTTAAGCCTCGTGGGAGGCATCATAGCCGACCGCACGCAGAACTACAAGGGCACCATCATGACGGGACTCGTCATCATGGCATCGGGCTACGTCATTCTCTCGGTGCCGGTGCTGGCCACGGCAGGCAACATTGGCTGGCTGCTGCCCCTGACGTGCCTGGCGCTTTTCCTGATAGCCTTCGGCAACGGACTCTTTAAGGGGAACCTGCAGGCCATTGTGGGACAGATGTACGACAACCTCGAGGCAGAGGCTGCCAAGAAGGGCGACGAGGCGCTGCGCTTGGCGAAAAGCCGGCGTGACTCGGGCTTCCAGATTTTCTACGTCTTCATTAATGTGGGCGGCCTGATAGCTCCCTTCGTGGCGCCGCTGCTGCGCTCCTGGTGGCTGAAGACCAACGGACTGGACTATAACGCATCGCTGCCGGCCTTGTGTCATAAGTACATCAACGAGGGGAGTGCCATGCAGGCCGACGCGCTGCAGAACCTGAACGAGCTGATAGGCAAGGTGGGCGGTCAGACGGCCGACCTCGGGGCTTTCTGCTCGCAGTATCTGGACATCTTCAATACGGGCATACACTTCTCGTTCATTGCCTCGGTGGTGGCCATGCTCATTTCGCTGTTTATCTTCTTCTTCTCGCGTAAGATATTCCCCACGCCGGGCAAGAAGGAGGCCGTAGTGTCGGAGAACTACACCGAAGAGGAGAAGAAGGCCATGGCTACGGAAATCAAACAGCGCATGTATGCCCTGTTTGCAGTGCTGGGCATAGCCGTCTTCTTCTGGTGGTCGTTCCACCAGAACGGCACGTCGATGTCACTCTTTGCACGCGACTACGTCAACACGTCCATCTTCCCGCCAGAGATATGGC
This sequence comes from Prevotella sp. UBA4341, assembly GCA_002393705.1. Taxonomy (GTDB): domain Bacteria; phylum Bacteroidota; class Bacteroidia; order Bacteroidales; family Bacteroidaceae; genus Prevotella. The sequence continues at coordinate 19,558 of DGTH01000033.1, forward strand.
AGGCCGTCAACCCCTTCTTCGTCATTGTACTGACGCCCGTCATCATGTGGATATTCAGCACGCTGACCCGAATGGGCAAGGAGATTTCTACGCCGATGAAGATAGCCTACGGCATGGGCATAGCAGGCATTGCCTACCTCTTCATGACCGTGTTCTGCTACATGCAGGGCTACCCCTCGGCCGAGGAGTTTACCGCACTGGACACCAACGTGGCCGCCGGCATGAAGTCGGGAGCTTGGGTGCTCATTGTCTATTACTTCTTTATGACCGTGGCCGAGCTGTTCATATCGCCACTGGGGCTGTCGTTCGTTTCGAAAGTGGCACCGAAGAACCTGCAGGGACTCTGTCAGGGCTTGTGGCTCGGGGCAACGGCCGTGGGCAACGGCCTGCTGTGGATAGGTCCGCTGATGTATAACAAGTGGCCCATCTGGGAGTGCTGGGCTGTCTTCCTGGTAGTCTGTGTGATTTCGATGGGCGTGATGTGGGCAATGGTAAGCTGGCTGGAGCGCGTAACAAAATAAGCGGAACGCACACACAGAAGAACCTGTAAACTGCAAAGCGGAGTTGACAATGTGACAGGTTTTTGGGGCATAACAGTGAATAATTGCTCAAAAGTTTGGTCATAAGAAATAAAAAGTGTAACTTCGCAGCGCTTTTACGAAACATAAGGTTAAACATCATAATAAAACAAAGAAAGAAATGAAGAAGTACAACTTTAACGCAGGTCCGTCGATGCTTCCACGGGAAGTCATCGAGAAGACCGCACAACAGTGTTTAGACTTCAATGGCTCGGGTCTCTCCCTGATGGAGATCAGCCACCGTGCAAAGGACTTCCAGCCCGTGGTCGATGAGGCCGTGGCACTGGTCAAGGAACTGCTTCAGGTGCCCGAGGGCTACTCGGTCATCTTCCTTGGTGGCGGAGCCAGTCTGGAGTTCTGCATGATTCCCTACAATTTCCTGATTAAGAAAGCTGCCTATCTGAACACGGGCGTATGGGCCAAGAAGGCCATGAAGGAAGCCAAACTCTTTGGCGAAGTGGTGGAAGTGGCTTCTTCGGCCGATGCCAATTACACCTTCATTCCGAAGGACTGGTCGGTGCCTGCTGACGCTGACTACCTGCACATTACAACGAACAACACCATCTATGGCACAGAAATGCGTAAGGACCTGGACGTGCCGGTAAGACTGATAGCCGACATGTCGAGCGACATCTTCTCAAGACCCATCGACGTGGCGAAGTATGACGCCATCTATGCCGGTGCGCAGAAGAACCTGGCCATGGCCGGTGTGACCATCGTCATTGTGAAGGATGACGCGCTGGGCAAGGCTCCGCGAGAGATTCCCACCATGTTGGACTACCGTACGCATGTGGAGAAGGGCTCCATGTTCAATACTCCGCCCGTAGTACCTATATATAGTGCACTGGAGACGCTGCGCTGGCTGAAGGCTAAAGGTGGCGTAAAGGCTATGGACAAGCTGGCTCATCAGCGTGCCGAGATTGTGTATGGCGAAATAGACCGCAACAAGCTCTTCCGTGGTACTGCCAAGGAGGAAGACCGCTCGCTGATGAACATCTGCTTCGTCATGGCCGACGAGTACAAGGAACTGGAGAAGGAATTCCTGGACTTCGCTACCCAGAAGGGCATGGTTGGCGTGAAGGGCCACCGGTCGGTAGGCGGTTTCCGCGCCAGCTGCTACAACGCACAGACCATTGAGGGCTGCGAGGCACTGGTAGCTTGCATGAAGGAGTTTGAGGCACAGCACTAAATGATTTACGATTTACGGATTTTCGATTGACGATTAATCGGAAATCCGTAAATCATTATTTACATACTAATCAATCGAAAATCGAAAATTTGTAAATCGTAAATAAAATGAAGATTCTTGTAGCAACAGAGAAGCCGTTTGCAGCAGCAGCTGTAGAGGGCATAAGGAAGGAAGTAGAGGCAGCCGGCCACGAGCTGGCGCTGCTGGAGAAATACAGCGAGAAGCAGCAGCTGCTGGACGCTGTGAAGGATGCTGACGCCATGATTATCCGCTCGGACAAGGTGGATGCTGAAGTACTCGACGCCGCCAAGCAGCTGAAGATTGTGGTACGTGCCGGTGCCGGCTACGACAACATTGACCTGGCAGCTGCCACGCAGCACAACGTGGTGGCCGAGAACACGCCGGGGCAGAACGCCAACGCCGTGGCAGAGCTGGTCTTCGGACTGCTGGTCATGGCCGTACGCGGTTTCTACAATGGCAAGAGCGGCAGCGAGCTCCTGGGCAAGAAGCTCGGCATTCTGGCCTTCGGCAACGTTGGTCGTAACGTGGCCCGCATAGCCAAGGGCTTCGGCATGGAGGTGTATGCCTACGATGCCTACTGTCCTGCTGAGGTGATAGAGAAGGCCGGCGTGACGGCTGTGGCTAACCAGGATGCGCTGTTCGAGACATGCGACGTAGTTTCGCTGCACATACCCGCAACGGCTGAGACCAAGCAGAGCATAGGCTATGCCCTGGTGGGTAAGCTGAAGAAGGGTGGCGTGTTGGTGAACACGGCCCGCAAGGAGGTCATCAACGAACCTGAGCTGCTGAAGCTGATGCAGGAGCGTGAGGATCTGAAGTACGTCACCGACATCATGCCCGACACGAACGACGAGTTTCTGAAACTGGAGGGTCGCTATTTCTCGACCCCGAAGAAGATGGGTGCACAGACAGCCGAGGCCAACATCAATGCCGGCATCGCTGCTGCACGTCAGATTAATGCCTTCTTCAAGGATGGTGACACGAAGTTCCAGGTAAATAAGTAAGCTGTCAGGAGTTTATAGTATATAAAGTGAAAAGTTGATAGTTGGGATAAGTCAACAACTATCAACTTTTCACTTTTCTATTTACCTGATTATGATTTTCTTTCCGTTGCAGATGTAAATGCCGCAGGTGGGATTGGCGACCCGACGGCCCTGCAGGTCGTAATAGCTGTCAGGTGACGGACGATGGGTAATAGGGGTTGGAGGTTGGATGCTTGTGACGAATGACTCGGCAATTGTGCAGCCCCAGAAACTGGTTGGGGTCATTCTCAGCTTTGTGCCGTCAGACTTGACCAGCTGAATGTCCTTAATGGTAATCTTGGCTGAAGGCAGACAGTTCTGCAGGGTGATACGCTGGATGGTAGAACCCATGGTGGCAGCGTTTAACACTAATGAGCTGGAAGCAGAGCTGACCTTTTGTACCAGGTCTCCGCTGGGACTCTTATAAACCTTATATTGGAGTGCATTCGGTGCCGGAGCCTCTGCCAGCGTCAACTCCACGCGGCTGAAGGATGATGTGTTGAGGGCTTCGGAAACCAGGTTGACCTCAGTCCATTGGCCCGTAAAAGTTACCTCATAGATAGTTTCGCCTAAATCTTCGCGTGTAGGCAAAACGGGTTGAAAACTATCGCCATACCACGCCTTGAGAATAGCCTCGGCCAGGTCGGGCTGCGTGAAGACGGGTATCGCACGGTCTGCACCGTCGCTGATGCCCATCCATTGGAATGTGGCAATGCCGTTCTCTTTTGCTTTCTTTACAAAATATTCAGCGTACTGAAGCACGTTCTGACGACGTACCATGTAGTCTGACTCCCCGTCGTTAGCCGTGCCCCATTCGCCCACTATGACGGGGCCTCCCTTACTGGCGAGCCTGTTCTTCAGAAGGCTTATCATGCCATCCACCTCGATTTTGGTGCTGTTGAGGTTTTTCACGTTGGGGTAGAAGTGTACCTGAAAGGCTATGTGCCCTTCGCCGGCGGGGTCGTTGGGCATGGCCATCTTCGTGAGGACTTCATTCAGATGGGCGTTCCAGTTGCCATAGCCGTTGGCTGCAGCATAGGTGTTGACGACGAGATTACGATGGGCGTTGTTGCCGCCCGTGTTGCGTACGGTTGTCACGAAACTCTGGGCATAGTTGTTAATGGCGGCATAGGCTTCGGAAGCATCAGTAGCGTTGTAGCCTCCTGGACGGTTAAAGGTAGCGAAGCACCAGGAGTCGTACTTGTCGAGCATCTCGTTATAAGCCTCGAAGAGCAGACGTTGGTCGTAATCCTTGAACTCGGTGGCTATCTGCTGCCAGAGGTATTCATACTTCGCCTTTGTAGAGTTATAGGTAGAGCTACTGGCGTGCAGCCAATGGAAAGAACCGTCGCCCGTATCGTGGTGAACGTTGAGCAAACAATACATGCCGGCATCGAGCACATAATCCACCACTTCGTGGACGCGAGCCATCCACTCAGCATCTACCTTGCCGTTAGCGTCCATGTGGTTCATCCATGTTACGGGTACGCGAATGGCTCCAAAACCGGCTGTCTTCAGCATCTGCATAAGCTCGGGTTTGGTGTAGGGTTGACCCCAATAAATTTCAGACTCAAGTCCCTGACGAGCTCCATTGTTGCTGTTGGCGTCGAGCGTGTTGCCAAGGTTCCAGCCAACGCCCATGTTGGTGATGGCTTGTGTGGCGGTTTCAAAACTTTGCGCGTTGAGCAGCAGCGTGAGCGGCAAGGATAAACAGAAAGTAAGTAGTCGTTTCATACTTGAAGATGTGTCTTTAGTTATTTTCTGGTTGCAAAAGTAAGTAAATATTTTCATAATTCATAATTATTTCGTACTTTTGCAAAATCAAAAAACAAATACATCCTAAAAACTATGCAAAGTGACCCCAAAACGTGCCTTTACTGCACCAACAACCAGACGCTGCACGACCTGATGATAGAGATTTGTACTCTGCAGGTGTCGAGGGCGTTCCTCTTTAAGGAACAAACCTATCGCGGACGTTGTCTTGTGGCCTACAACGGACACGTCAACGACCTGAATGAGCTCTCAGACGAAGAGCGTAACCTCTTTATGGCCGATGTGGCACGCGTAACGCGAGCCATGCAGCGAGCATTCAATCCGGAGAAAATCAACTATGGCGCCTATAGCGACAAGCTTTCGCACCTGCACTTCCACCTGGCACCGAAGTATGTCGATGGGCCTGACTACGGAGGCACCTTCCAGATGAATCCAGGCAAGGTGTATCTTTCTGACGCTGAATACGCTGAAATGATTGACAAAATAAAGAAAGAGCTATGAAGGTAAAGCCATTTAAAGGACTGCGCCCGCCACGTGAGCTGGTGGAGCAGGTAGAGAGCAGACCTTACGACGTGCTGGACTCTGAAGAGGCACGCCGGGAGGCTGGAACAAACGAGAAGAGTCTGTACCACATTATCAAGCCTGAGATTGACTTCCCCGAGGGCACGTCGGAGTACGACTCTCGCGTCTATGAGAAAGCTGCCGAAAACTTCCAGAAGTTCCAGGACAAGGGGTGGCTGGTACAAGACGCGCGCGAACATTATTATATATATGCGCAGACCATGAACCAGAAGACGCAGTACGGCCTCGTCATCTGCGCACATACCGACGACTACATGGCTGGTCGGATTAAGAAGCACGAGCTGACGCGTCGCGACAAGGAGGAAGACCGCATGAAGCATGTTCGCGTAAATGATGCCAATGTGGAGCCTGTCTTCTTTGCCTATCCCGACAACCAGGTGCTCAACGAACTCATCATGCGTTATGCACAGACGGCGGCACCGGAGTATGACTTCGTGGCCCCCATCGATGGCTTTCGTCACCAGTTCTGGGTAATTGACAACGATGAGGACATGGCGACCGTGACGCGTGAGTTTACCAACATGCCAGCGTTCTATATAGCCGACGGTCACCATCGTTCTGCTGCCGCTGCACTCGTGGGAGCTGAAAAGCAGAAGCAGAACCCTAACCATACGGGTACGGAGGAGTACAACTACTTCATGGCCGTCTGTTTCCAGGCAAGTCAGCTTACCATTCTGGACTACAACCGCGTGGTGAAAGACCTGAACGGACTCACAGGTGAGGAGTTCCTTGCTGCCTTGCAGGTTAACTTCATTGTGACAGACAAGGGTGTGGACATCTATAAGCCACAGCAGCTGCACGAGTTCTCGCTCTATCTTGACGGTCGCTGGTATAGCCTCATGGCCAAGGAGGGAACGTACGACAATACTGACCCCATAGGCGTGCTTGACGTCGATATCTCGTCAAGACTCATACTCGACGAGATTCTGAACATAGGCGACCTGCGTTCGTCGAAGCGCATTGACTTCGTGGGCGGCCTGCGTGGACTGCGTGAGCTAAAACGCCGTGTGGATAGTGGAGAAATGCGTGCTGCCTTGGCACTCTATCCGGTTACCATGCAACAGATTATGGACATTGCCGACTCTGGAAAGATTATGCCTCCTAAGGCTACGTGGTTTGAGCCTAAACTGCGATCTGGATTGGTCATTCACAAACTGAAGTAATGTCTGACGAGTACAAAACCATAGCAGCAACGGGCGAGGGATATTATACCGAAAAACGGAGTAAGTTCCTCGCCTTTGCTCACCACGTTAAGACTATCAACGAGGTGAAGCAGCTTTTGGCAGAGTACCGTAAGAAGTACTATGACGCACGCCACGTCTGCTATGCATACATGTTGGGAGCGGCGAGGTCAGACTTCAGGGCTAACGACGACGGCGAGCCTTCATCGACAGCCGGGAAACCCATACTGGGACAAATCAACTCTAACGAGCTGACCGACGTACTCCTCGTCGTGGTGCGCTACTACGGGGGTGTGAACCTGGGAACCAGTGGACTCATTGTGGCCTACCGTGAGGCGGCTGCCGACGCCATAGCCCACGCCAAGGTGGAAAAACGGCAGGTGGAGGAGGAGGTTGACTACTCGTTTGCTTACCCGCAGATGAACGATGTGATGCGTATTGTCAAGGAAATGCAGCCTCGCATTGTAGCACAAACTTTTGATAATACGTGCCAGATACGCTTACGCATCCGACAGTCAGAAGCAGAACAGTTACGCCAACGACTTAACAATCTTTTGTAATTGCAGAAAGAAATTGTCAACCGGAAATCAGTAAATCGTAAATATTTTGTACCTTTGCACCCAAATTTCAGATAAACAATGAAAAAAAGATGGCGTTGCAAGCCGGGGGTACAACCTACCGACTTTGACAAGAAAATAATGTACCTGGAGAATAAAGGCGCCTACGTACCTACACGCGAGCTCGTATTGAACGACGAGCAGATAGAAGGCATACGCCGATCGGGTGTTGTGAATACGGGTGTGCTTGATGCTGTTCAGGCTGCAATTCGTCCAGGCATGAATACCCAGGAGATTGACGATATCTGCATGGCTTATTGCCGTGCCCATCATGCGACACCAGCCTGTTTGGGCTATGTGGCTGACAAGAATACCCCTCCTTTCCCCAAGAGTGTCTGCACAAGTATTAATGAAGTGGTATGTCACGGTATCCCCAAAGAAGAAGACGTGCTTGAAGAGGGTGACATTATCAACGTCGATTTTACTACTATTCTTGACGGCTACTACAGCGATGCATCGCGTATGTTCATCGTGGGTGGAAAGACAACGCCCGAGAAGGAACAGCTGGTACGCGTGACTAAAGAGTGTCTGGAGATAGGCATGGAGGCCGCCAAACCGTGGCATGGCGTGAACGGGATAGGCCGTGCCATTCAGAAGCATGCCAACAAGTATCACTACGGCGTGGTGCGTGATCTTTGCGGCCATGGCGTAGGACTGCAGTTCCATACCGATCCGGATGTTGCCCACTTCGCTCAGAAAGGCGACGGCATGTTGCTCGTGCCAGGCATGGTGTTTACCATTGAGCCTATGATTAACATGGGCACATGGCGCGTATTCATCGATGCTGACGACCCCTTTGGCTGGGAAGTCATTTCGGAAGACGAACAGCCGTCGGCTCAATGGGAACACACACTCCTGATGACTGAGCATGGTGTAGAAATTCTAACTTATTAGCCCAATGAGTTCCAGTAGTCCTATTTATATCCTTGGTATAGAGTCATCGTGCGACGATACGTCTGCCGCTGTGCTCAGAGATGGTGAGTTGCTGTCAAACGTGACAGCATCCCAGGCTGTCCACGAAGCTTATGGAGGCGTGGTGCCTGAGTTGGCCAGCCGAGCGCACCAGCAGAATGTCGTTCCCGTAGTCAGCGAAGCCATAAAACGTGCCGGCATTACGAAAGAACAGCTCTCGGCCGTTGCCTTTACCCGAGGACCTGGGCTCATGGGCTCGCTTCTGGTGGGTGTCAACTTTGCCAAAGGTTTTGCTCGTTCGTTGGGCATACCGCTCATCGACGTGAATCACTTGCAAGGCCACGTGATGGCACATTTTATAAAGACCACCACAGACATTACACTAGTTCCTCCCTTCCCCTTCCTCTGCTTACTCGTTTCGGGGGGTAACTCGCAGATTGTCAAGGTAAATGCTTACAATGACATGGAGGTACTCGGACAGACCATAGACGATGCGGCAGGCGAAGCCATCGACAAGTGTTCGAAGGTCATGGGGTTGGGATATCCAGGTGGCCCTATCATTGACCGACTGGCACGTCAGGGCAACCCCAAGGCTTATCAGTTCTCGGAGCCACACATTCCGGGACTCGACTATAGCTTCTCCGGACTGAAGACGTCGTTCCTCTACTCCATGCAGAAGTGGGTGAAAGACGACCCCGACTTTGTGGAACACCATAAGGAAGACCTGGCTGCCTCGCTGGAGTGGACCATTGTCGATATACTGATGAAGAAACTTCGATTGGCTGTCAAACAGACGGGTATCAAGCATGTGGCAGTAGCTGGCGGTGTGAGTGCCAATAATGGTCTGCGTAATGCGTTCAATGACCATGCGCGTCGTTATGGTTGGACCATCTACATACCCAAGTTCAGCTACACCACAGACAATGCAGCCATGATAGCCATTGTGGGGTATTTTAAGTATAAGGACCACCAGTTCTGTTCCATCGATGCACCTGCTTTTTCGAAAGTCACTTTTAAATAAAACAAATAATACAAAACGGATGGATTTCGAAGGAAAAATAATTAGTCGAGACATTAGTCAGTTATTGTGGGAACGTGAGGAAACCGTCTCTACGGCAGAGAGTTGCACGGGAGGCCGTATTGCTGAGGCCATGATGTCTGTGCCTGGCGCCTCCAAGTATTTCAAAGGCGGCATTATCTGCTACGTAGATGAGGTAAAAATGAATCTTCTTGGTGTTAGCCAGGAGTTGTTGGAAGAAAAAACTGCAGTCTGCGAAGAGGTGGCTGTTGAGTTGGTAAAGGGAGCATGTAAGACCTTGAATACCAACTATGCCGTAGCTGCTACAGGCATTGCCGGGCCAACGGGTGGCACCAAGGACATTCCCGTAGGCACCATCTGGTTGGCATGTGGCAGTCCTGAACAGGTTGTCACTTGCAAGGTGGAAGAAGACCATGGCCGTGACATCAATCTTGCTATTGCCACCAACCTCGCCATGCAGATGTTTTTGGACTACCTGAAGCAAAAAGAGTCTGTTCAGGCAGAGTGAAAAAGGCTATAGGGTGAACGATAGAGTTAAAAAATATTAAGATTGGCGGAAATTGTAAATAGTAAATCGTCAAATCGTAAAATATTTATTACCTTTGCACCCTGTTTGGAATAAGTTAGTAAAAAGCATCAAGAAAAAAGTAGATAGCAATGTCGAAAATTTGTCAAATCACAGGAAAGACGGCACAGCGTGGTAACAATGTGTCGCACTCAAAGCACCGCACAAAGCGCGTCTTTGACGTAAACCTGTTCAGCAAG
>DGTH01000033.1:29283-50693 GCA_002393705.1 Prevotella sp. UBA4341
AAGAAGTTCTACTATGTAGAGGAGAACTGCTGGATTCAGTTGAAGATCAGTGCCGCTGGTCTGCGTATGATTAATAAGGTAGGTCTTGACGCTGCCCTGAAGCAGGCTGTTGCCAACGGGTATGTTGACTGGAAGGATATTAAAGTAATAGGAGATTAACAGACTATGGCAAGCAAGAAAGCAAAGGGTAACCGCGTACAAGTCATTCTGGAGTGCACGGAGCATAAAAACTCCGGCATGCCCGGCACCAGCCGTTACATTACGACCAAGAATCGTAAGAACACGCCGGAGAGAATGGAACTCATGAAGTATAATCCCATCCTGAAGAAGATGACCCTTCACAAGGAAATCAAATAATTACTAACGTAGAAGTATGGCAAAGAAAACCGTCGCTACCCTCCACGAAGGCTCAAAGGATGGTCGCGCTTACACAAAGGTTATAAAGATGGTTAAGAGCCCCAAGACGGGTGCTTACATCTTTGACGAGCAGATGGTTCCCAACGAGGCCGTAAAGGACTTCTTCAAGAACTAATAGAGATTATTTATCACTAAATAAAAATGCCCTCCCGTTTCTTTTGTGGGAGGGCTTTTTTCGTTTTCCTGTTATTGTTAAGTGAAGCATCCTTCTACATAACGGGGAAAGGCCAGTTTCCTAACGAGAAAGTGACAGTTTCCTGATGGGAGAAAGAAAAGTGGATGATTTTATTTGGCATTTTGCTCACTTATTTGTACCTTTGCACCGATAATACGTATTGTTATGGGAATATTTGGATTTTTCAATAAGAACAAGAAAGAGACGCTCGATAAGGGTCTTGAGAAGACGAAAACCAGCGTGTTTAATAAACTGACCAGGGCCATAGCTGGAAAGTCAAAGGTCGATGATGACGTACTCGACGATCTGGAAGAGGTGCTCATAACGAGTGACGTTGGCGTAGATACGACGCTGAAAATTATACGTCGCATTGAGGAACGTGTGGCTCGCGACAAGTATGTGGGTACTAACGAACTAAACCGCATACTGCGTGAGGAGATAGCAGCTTTGCTGGCCGAGAATAATACTGACGATAACAGTGACTGGGACTTACCCAGCGACCATAAGCCCTACGTAGTCCTTGTGGTGGGCGTGAATGGAGTAGGCAAGACGACGACCATAGGCAAGTTAGCTTGGCAGTTCAAACATGCAGGTAAGAAAGTCTATCTGGGTGCCGCCGACACGTTCCGTGCTGCAGCCGTTGAACAACTCTGCATCTGGGGCGACAGGGTTGGCGTGCCTGTGGTAAAGCAGCAAATGGGCTCCGATCCTGCTTCGGTGGCCTTCGACACGTTGCAAAGTGCCAAAGCCAACGGTGCTGACGTCGTGCTTATTGATACGGCAGGCCGTCTGCACAACAAGGTGGGGCTGATGAATGAGCTGAAGAAGATAAAGGATGTGATGAAGAAGGTGCTACCCGAGGCTCCAGACGAGGTGATGTTGGTACTCGACGGCTCGACAGGCCAGAATGCTTTTGAACAGGCCAAGCAGTTCTCGGCCGTGACGCAGATAACGAGTCTGGCTATTACAAAACTCGATGGTACGGCAAAAGGTGGCGTAGTCATTGGCATCTCAGACCAACTGAAAGTTCCCGTGAAGTATATCGGCTTAGGCGAGGGTATGGAAGACCTTCAGCTCTTCGACCGCAAGCAGTTTGTTGACTCACTGTTTAAAAATGAATAGTGAATAGTGAAAAAGAGAGGAACAATAGACTTTATTACGCTCGGCTGCTCGAAGAATCTTGTAGATACAGAGCGTCTGATGGCCATGTGCGAAGCACGTGGCTTCCATTGTACCCACGATAGCGAACAGCCAAGCGGAGAGGTGGTGGTCATCAATACCTGTGGCTTCATAGCCGATGCCAAGGAAGAGAGTATCAATACTATTTTGGAGTTCTGTCAGGCCAAGGAAGAAGGCCGAGTCCGGCAGGTCTTCGTCATGGGCTGTCTCTCTGAGCGCTATCTGGCTGACCTCGAGGCAGAGATACCTGAGGTTGATGGCTGGTATGGAAAGTTCGACTACGAAGGTGTGATAAAGGCTATTAATACCATTGATACTAAAGACGTTGAAGTAACAAATGAGGCAGTAGAACGCAAACTGACCACCCCAGCTCACTACGCCTATCTGAAGATAAGCGAGGGCTGCGACAGACATTGTGCTTATTGTGCCATTCCTCTTATTACTGGGCGTCATAGGAGCCGGCCGATGGATGAAATCATCAGCGAGGTGCGCTGGCTGGTCGGTCAGGGTGTCAAGGAGTTTCAGGTCATAGCCCAGGAGTTAACATATTATGGCATTGATTTGGATGGTCACCAACACATAGCCGAACTGGTGGAACGCATGGCTGACGTAGAGGGTGTGGAGTGGATAAGGTTGCATTATGCTTATCCGACCCACTTTCCTATGGACTTACTTCGTGTAATGAGGGAACGGAAAAATGTTTGTAGTTATCTGGATATTGCGTTGCAGCACATTAGTGACTCCATGTTACAACGTATGCAGCGCAACATAACGAAACAGGAAACCTACGAACTCATAGAGACGCTGAGGCGTGAGGTGCCTGGTATCTGCTTGAGAACAACACTAATGGTGGGTTTCCCGGGAGAAACTGACGAAGATTTTCAGGAGCTGATGGACTTTGTGCGCTGGGCTCGTTTTGAGCGCATGGGAGCCTTTGCTTATAGCGAAGAGGACGGCACGCCGTCAGCCCGCCTATACACCGACGATGTGCCTGCTGAGGTAAAGCAGCAGCGCCTTGACCGTTTAATGCGTCTGCAACAGCGTATATCGGCAGAAGTGGAGGAGGCAAAGGTTGGCAGCGTTATGCGCACCATCATTGATCGCCAAGAGGGAGACTACTTTGTAGGACGAACGGAGTTCTGTTCGCCAGAGGTGGACCCAGAGGTTCTGATACCGGCTAAGGAATGTTTGGAACTCGGTCGTTTTTATAATGTGAAGATGACCGACTCAGAGGCCTTCGACTTATTTGGAACAACCCAATATTAAGAAATATTATGAATAACAAGGAGTTTATCAACGAGCTTTCGGCCCGCACAGGTTATAGCACCAGCGACACACAACGTATGGTGAACAACCTGGTGAATGCAATGAGCGACACGTTTTTGGAAGATAATGCCGTTTTTGTGCAGAACTTCGGCGTGTTTGAAGTAAAGAAAAAAATGGAGCGCATTATGGTGAACCCCTCAACAGGCCTGCGTATGTTGGTTCCACCAAAGCTGGTGTTGAGTTTCAGACCTAACGCCATGTGGAAAGACAAACTAAAGAATGGAGGGCAGGAGTAATGGGAAGGTTGCCGATACAGGACATAGCACGTGTCCTCATGGAGAAGAATGGGCTGGAACAGCATGAGGCAGAGAAGTTTGCTGCATCGATGTTTAACGTTATACGTGAAGGTCTGGAGAGCGACCAGCAGGTGAAGGTGCGTGGTCTGGGTACATTTAAAATCATTGAGGTGGAGGCCCGCGAAAGTGTTAGTGTCTCTACTGGTGCGCGTGTGCTCATTGCCGGTCATGACAAGATAACCTTCATGCCCGATGCTACGATGAAGGAACTGGTCAACAAGCCCTTTTCACAGTTTGAGACAGTCATCCTTAATGAGGGAGTTGATTTTGAGGACATGAAGACTGCTGGACCTGCTGAACCAGGGTCAGAACCGGAAATAGTACCGGAACCAGATCCGGCCCCTCTTGTCGTAGCGGAGCCAGAGCGGCCTGCTGTTTTCCCGCAGGAACCAGAACCTGAACCAAAACCAAAACCTGAGTCGGAACCTGAACCTGAGCCTGAGCCAGAACCCGAAGCGGAACCGGAACCAGAGCCGGAACCAGCAACGGAACCGGAACCCGAAGCAGAACCGGAAGCGGAACCGGAACCAGAGCAGGAACCAGCAACGGAACCTGAACTGGGATCAGAGCCGGAATCAGAGCCGGAATCAGAGTCAGACCCCGAACCAGCATCCGTCCCCTTGCAGGCACAGGACGATTATCCTACAACTTTTGAAGGCCATAACCCCAAGGATAAGCATTTAGGCCGTTGGATGGGTGCCATTCTTGGTGTTCTTTTACTAATGGCTGCATCAGCCGCAGTTGGTTATTGGTATGGGCAAAAAGTCGCTATTTTTCCAGAGGTTGCTAAGCCCATTAACCCTCAGACAGTACCGGTGCCAGATACAATTCTGAAGGCTGAAATCATTGATAGCACCAAACTGGTCGAGCCTGCCAAGCCGACCGAATCAACAAAACCGGCCGAGCCAACAGTGCCCGCAAAACCTGCTCCAGCCCCTGTGGTAGAGCCCGAACGCCCTGCGGTTCAGCCTCAGGAAGCAGTGGATAAGTATGCTGCGATGGACGTTCGGGTAAAGACCGGTGCCTATCGCATCGTAGGCGACGACTTTACGGTCAAGGTAAAACCTGGCGAGACTACAGCCCGGATAGCTAAACGCACGTTAGGAGCTGGCATGGAATGCTATATCGAGGTGTATAACGGCATCAAGAGAAATAACGAATTGAAAGCTGGTCAGACCATTATAATTCCTAAGCTGGAATTGAAGAAGAAAAAGAAGAAGCTTTAAAGACTTTTAGATGATTTAATATTTATTACATACGCAATTTGCTTGTATAACGGGCAAATTGCGTACTTTTGCACTCTGAAATCAAATAAAATATAGAAGTAATATGGCTGAAGCTATTGACATTAGAGAACTGAATATACGAATAGAGCAGCAGAGCTCATTCGTGACAAATCTGACGACAGGTATGGACCGCGTCATTGTAGGACAGAAACACTTGGTTGACACATTGCTCATTTCGCTGTTGAGCGACGGTCATATCCTTCTGGAAGGTGTGCCAGGACTGGCTAAAACATTAGCTATTAAGACTCTGGCTCAACTCATAGACGCTAAATACTCGCGCATACAGTTTACGCCTGACCTGTTGCCGGCTGACGTTATTGGCACGATGATTTATTCTCAGAAGGATGAGCGTTTCCAGGTAAAAAAGGGTCCCGTGTTCGCTAACTTTGTACTGGCAGACGAGATAAACCGTGCCCCGGCTAAAGTACAGAGTGCTTTGCTGGAGGCTATGCAGGAGAAGCAGGTGACAATAGGCTCCGAAACCTTCGAACTGCCCAGCCCCTTCCTTGTCATGGCTACGCAGAATCCCATTGAACAGGAGGGAACCTACCCGTTGCCAGAAGCCCAGACTGACCGTTTTATGATGAAGGTTGTCATCGACTATCCAACGTTGGAGGAGGAGAAGAAGATTATCCGTGAGAACATTCAGGGGGCTTTGCCCACGGTGTCGCCCGTAACTACCGCCGACGAGATACTGCGTGCACGTAGCGTGGTGCGCGAGGTCTATATAGACGAAAAGATAGAGCAGTATATAGCTGACATCGTCTTTGCAACGCGTTATCCTGACCGCTATGGTCTGAAAGACATGAAGCAGATGATAAGTTTCGGCGGTAGTCCGCGTGCATCTATCAATCTGGCCAAGGCAGCCAGGGCTTACGCTTTCATTAAGCGTCGTGGCTACGTGGTGCCTGAGGATGTACGCGCCGTTGCTCATGATGTGTTGCGTCATCGCATAGGCTTGACTTATGAGGCTGAGGCTTCCAACGTGACCAGCGAGGAAATCGTTTCGAAGATTATCAATAAAGTAGAAGTTCCTTGATGGAGACAGCTGAGTTAATTAAGAAAGTCAGAAAGATAGAAATCAAGACGCGCGGGCTGAGCCAGAACATCTTTGCCGGTCAGTACCATTCTGCTTTTAAGGGCAGGGGAATGGCCTTCTCAGAGGTTCGAGAGTATCAGTTCGGTGACGACGTGCGCGACATTGACTGGAATGTTACGGCTCGCTTCCATCGCCCCTATGTAAAGGTGTTTGAAGAGGAGCGCGAGTTGACCGTCATGTTGCTCATCGACGTCAGCGGCAGTCTGGACTTTGGAACGCAACGTCAGATGAAGCGCGACATGGTGACAGAGATTGCGGCAACGCTGGCTTTCTCAGCCATTCAGAACAACGACAAGATTGGGGTGGTGTTTTTCTCTGACCGTATAGAAAAATATATTCCGCCAAAGAAAGGTCGTAAGCACATACTCTACATCATACGCGAAATGCTCGACTTCCATCCCGAAAGCCTTCGTACCGACGTACGAGGTGCCTTGGAGTTCATGACGAGTGTTGCCAAGAGGCGTTGTACAGCTTTTGTCTTGAGCGACTTCTACGACCAGCAGGACTTTTTGCAGCCGCTGACCATCTGCAACCGCAAACATGACGTGGTGGCCATTCAGGTGTATGACCAGCGTGCCAAGACTTTACCTGATGTGGGCTTGATGCGTGTAGTAGATGCGGAAACGGGCCACGAGCAGTATATAGATACCAGTAGTCGCCGGTTGCGTCAGGCTCACACGCAGTACTTCATGAAGCGTCAGCAACAGCTGACCGAAACGTTTAATAAGAGTAATGTAGATCATGTAAGCATAGCAACGAGCGATGACTTCGTCAAGGCTTTGCTCATGCTCTTTAAACAGCGAAGCTGATGAAGCGATTATCAATCATATTCTGCCTGATGTTTCAGACTGTGGTGCTCTTGGCACAATCAGTTGAGGCACGTATAGACTCCATCCAGATACTGATGGGAGAACAGGCTCACGTTACCTTGACGGTTACAGCTCCGGAGGGTGCAAAGATAGATTTTCCACGATACGAGCGCACGCAGCAGCTGGTGCCCGGCGTGGAGTTTCTGGAGGCTCAGCAGCCCGAAGCCAATGTTCAGGTGCTGACGGTTACCTCGTTCGACGAGAACCTTTATTACCTTCCTCCTTTCCCCGTTCTGGTAAATGGCGATACGGTAAAAAGCGCGAGCCTGGCGCTGAAAGTTGTTGGTATCGAGGTAGATACCATGCACTACGAGAAGTTCTATGGTCCTAAAGATGTACAAGACAACCCCTTCTTGTGGAGTGAATGGTCGCCCTTGTTCTGGCTTTCCGTCCTTCTCTTGGTGCTAATGGCCTTAGGTTACTACCTTTACCTGCGGCTGCGCGACAACAAACCCATCATTACATACGTACGAGTGGTAAAGAAGTTGTTGCCCCACCAGAAGGCCATGAAGGAAATAGAACAAATCAAGGCCGAGAAGATGCCTACATCAGAGAACCAGAAAGAGTACTACACAAAACTGACCGATACACTACGTCGCTATATAGAGGAGCGTTACGGCTTCTCGGCTATGGAGATGACCAGTGCAGAGATTATCGACCGGCTCATGCAGCAGGGTGACCAGAAGGCGCTCGACGAACTGCGCGGGCTGTTCCTGACGGCCGACCTGGTGAAGTTTGCTAAATACTCTACCATGCTCAACGAGAACGATCAGAACCTGGTGAATGCTGTTGAATTTATCAATAGCACCAAGGCTGAAAACCTGCCTACGGAGGAAGTGCTGCGCCCGCAACTCTCTGAGGAGGACAAGCGCTCCGTCAAGACGCGCCGCCTGCTGAAGGTCGTCATCGTCGTCATTGCCGTGGCTTCGGCATGCCTGCTGGCTTATGTAGTCTATGGTACGTGGCAGCTAATAGCCCCCTAACTTAGGTCAAAGAAATATATGGAATTTTTAAATAAAGGATTTTTCTTTCTGCTCCTGCTCCTGATACCTTATATAATATGGTATCTGATGTTTAGGAAAAAGAGCGAGCCTACTATGCGGATGAGCGATACGAACGCCTACCGCTATGCGCCACGCAGTTGGAAGGTTGCCCTCATGCCTCTGCAACTGCTGTTGCGCATTGCTGTCTTTGTGCTCATCGTCATTGTGCTGGCACGTCCTCAGACCAGTAACTCGTGGAAAGACCGGACTGTAGAAGGCATCGACATTATGTTGGCCATGGACGTTTCGACGTCGATGTTGGCTGAAGACCTGAGTCCTAACCGTATAGAGGCAGCCAAGAAGGTTGCCGCCGAGTTTATAGCCGATCGTCCTAACGACAACATCGGTCTCTGCATCTTTGCCGGAGAGTCGTTTACCCAGTGTCCCATGACCATCGACCATGCTTCACTACTGAATCTGTTGCACAACGTGCAGGCTGACATTGCCGCAAAAGGACTCATTCAGGACGGTACTGCCATCGGTATGGGGCTGGCCAACGCCGTTGCCCGACTGAAGGATTCAAAAGCCAAGAGCAAGGTGGTTATTCTTTTGACTGACGGTTCGAACAACATGGGCGACATTTCGCCTATGACAGCAGCCGAGATAGCTAAAAGCCTGGGCATCAGGGTCTATACCATCGGAGCCGGCACCAACGGAACGGCCCGTTACCCCATGCCCGTGGGTAACAGCGTGCAGTACGTGAACCTGCCAGTAGAGATTGACACCAAGACGCTCAGCGACATCTCGAATGCTACGGACGGCAAGTTTTTCCGTGCCACGAACACGCGCGAACTACAGCAGATATACAAAGAGATAGACCAGTTGGAGAAGACCAAGCTGAACGTCAAGCAGTTTAGCAAGCGCTACGAGGCCTACCAGCCTTTCGCCTTGGCTGCCATCCTGCTGCTGCTGCTCGAAGTGCTGCTCCGCATAACCGTTTTTAGGAGGATACCGTCATGAACAAATATTTTGAAGACCCCGCATACCTGTGGCTGTTGCTGCTCATTCCTGTGCTCATAGCCATTTACCTGCTGACGCTTTGGCGGCAGAAACGCCGTTTGCGTCTTTTTGGCGACCCCGAACTGGTGCGTCAGCTCATGCCTGACGTGTCGCGCTGGCGCCCTGTGGCGAAGTTCGGTCTCCTGCTTGGTGCGCTGACCTTTCTTGTCATTGCCTTTGCACGCCCTCATTGGGGCTCTGGTACGAAGACTGAGAAGCGCAAGGGCATAGAGACAATCATCTGTATGGACATTTCCAACTCTATGCGTGCGCAGGATGTTACTCCCAGCAGGTTGGACCGCTCAAAGATGATGGTAGAGAACTTGGTCGATAAGTTCTCCAACGACAAGATAGGGCTCATTGTCTTTGCAGGCGATGCCTTTGTGCAGCTGCCCATGACGAGCGATTACGTGTCGGCCAAGATGTTTCTGAGCAGTATAGACCCCTCAATGATTGCCACACAGGGTACCGACGTTGCCAAGGCCATCGACATGGCCAGCCATAGCTTCAGTCAGGACGAACAGGTTGGCAAGGCTATCATCGTTATTACCGATGGTGAAGACCATGAGGGGGGAGCCGTTGAGGCTGCGGAGGACGCCAAGAACCGTGGCATGCGCGTCTATGTACTTGGTGTAGGCTCTACGGGTGGAGCTCCTATCCCTGACCCGACGACGGGTAAGTACATGTTTGACGAGACGGGACAGACCGTCATGTCTGCACTTAACGAAGACATGTGCCGGCAGATAGCCCAGGCCGGTGGTGGAGCCTACATACACGTTGAGAACGGTTATGCCGCCCAGGAACAGTTAGACGGCGAGTTGGACAAACTCTCCAAGAAGGAAATAACGGCCGAGGTGTATAACAGCTACAATGAGTACTTCGTCTGGTTTGCCTTGGTAGCCCTGTTGCTGCTTGTGCTCGAGGTCGTAGTGCTGGAGCGCCAGAACCCGTTGCTGAAGAATGTCCACTTGTTCCGGCGCTCACGAGTTGCTACGTGCCTGCTTTTTTTGCTCCTTGCCCCTTGCTCTTTACACCTCTCTGAAGCCTCTGCCCAGGCTGACCGCCAGCTTATACGTCAGGGTAACAAGCTGTTTCGTACCGGCGAGTATGCCGAGGCAGAAGTGCTTTACCGCAAGGCAATAGCTGTCAACCAGCAGAACCCGCAGGCTACCTACAATTTAGGCAATGCCCTGCTGGCTCAGAAGAAGGACTCCGCTGCCGTAGTGGAATACCAGAAGGCCGCTAAGCTCGAAAAGAATCCGCAGCGTCGCCAGCTGGCCTACCATAATATTGGTGTTATTTGTCAGACACGCCAGATGTTTCAGGATGCCATCAATGCCTATAAGGAAGCCCTGCGCCTGAATCCTCATGACGACCAGACGCGCTACAACCTCGAGCTCTGCAAGCGACAGCTGAAAAACCAGCCCCAGAATGGCGGTGGAGGAGGCAACGACGACAAGAAGAATGACGAGGAGAAGAAGCAAGACCAGCAGCAGCAACAGCAGCAGAAGAAGGAAGAAGAGAAGAAGGAGGAGCAACAGGAGCAGAAACCCCAAATGAGCAAGGACAATGCCGAGCAACTGCTCAATGCAGCGCTGCAGCAGGAACGGCAGACTCAAAAACGCATGCAGGATCAACAGCGCCAGCAAGGACGTCGGCGACTGAAGAAGAACTGGTAGATTTGAGATTTGAGGTTTGAGAATTGAGGTTTGAGAATTGAGGTTTGAGAATTATGAGTCGTTTATTGCTTATTGTATATTGTTTATTGTTCAGCATCGTTAGCGTAGTAGCGCAAACCCTCTCCGCCAAGGCTCCGTCGCAGGTGGCTGTGGGCGAGCAGTTCCGGTTGACTTACACCGTCGATACGGACGACGTAGAGGGCTTTCGGGCCGGCAGCATCCCCAGTGAGTTCGAGGTGCTCATGGGGCCCAGCACGAGTCATCAGTCCAGCTTCCAGATGGTGAATGGCCATACCAGCAGCTCCACGTCTGTCACCTACACCTACATACTCAGCGCTACGGCCAACGGTACGTTTACCATTCCCCCCGCACGGGTAACGGTCCGGGGGCGTCAGCTTACGTCAAACTCCTTGCGCATTCAGGTCTCTGGTCAGGCTCACGCCCAAGGTGGCCGCCAGCCTCAGCCTCAGGGCGTACGCAGTGCCGGAACTCCCATTTCGGGTAGCGACCTCTTCATTAAGGTCAGTGCCAACAAGAGCCGTGTCCACGAGCAGGAACCCATACTGCTGACCTATAAGGTTTATACGCTGGTCGATCTGACCTCGCTCAACGGCAAGATGCCCGACCTGAAGAGTTTTTACACGCAGGAGATACCCCTTCCCCAGCAGAAGAAGTTTACCATCGAGAATGTCAACGGCCGTCCTTACCGTACCGTCACCTGGAGCCAGTATGTCATGTTCCCCCAGATGACGGGTAAGTTGGAAATACCCAGTATTATGTTCGAGGGCATGGTGGTACAGCAGAACCGCGACATAGACCCCTTCGAGGCTTTCTTTAACGGAGGTTCCGGCTATGTGGAAGTGAAGAAGCAAATCAAGGCTCCTGGACTTACCGTCGAGGTATTGCCGCTGCCCGAGCGTCCTGCCGGCTTCTCGGGTGGAGTGGGGCAGTTCTCGGTGAAGGCCGAGCTCGACAAAACCGAGGTAAAGGCCAACGACCCCATTACGCTACGCTTTACCGTGAGCGGTGTGGGCAACATGAAACTGCTGAAGGAGCCTGTAGTCAGTTTCCCGCAGGACTTTGACAAGTATGATGCCAAGCAGAATGACAAGACCAAGCTGACCAGCAACGGTCTTGAGGGCAGCATGACGTGGGAGTTCCTCGCCGTGCCGCGCCATCAGGGCACTTACGACATACCGCCCGTAGAGTTCACCTATTACGACACTCGCGACAATGCCTACCGCACGCTAAAGACCCAACCCTTCCAGGTCCACGTGGCCAAAGGCAGCGGGGCAGGCCGTGTGGCCGACTACTCCAACCAGCAGGACATAGAACAGCTGAACCGCGATATTCACTACATCAAGACGGGCGATGCCAGCCAGCACAGGCAGGGCGACTTCTTCTTTGGCTCTACTGGCTACTGGGTGGCTCTCGTGCTGTTGCTTATCACGTTCATTACGCTCTTCGTCGTCTTCCGCCAGCGTGCCATCGACAATGCCAACATCGCCGGGAAGCGTGCCGTCAAAGCCAGCAAGGTGGCTACCAAGCGCCTGCGACTGGCCGACCGGCTCATGAAGCAGCGACAGTCAGGCCCGTTCTACGACGAAGTGCTGCGCGCCCTGTGGGGTTACGTGGGCGACAAGCTGAACATTCCCGTCGAGCAGCTTTCACGCGAGAACATCAGCCAGCGACTTGCCGAACGTGCTGTTCCTGAGTCCACGGTCAGCCTCTTCCTTAGTGCTCTCGACGAGTGTGAGTTTGAGCGTTACGCCCCAGGTGATGCTGCGGGCAATATGAGCAAGACCTACAATGCCGCCGTGACGGCCATTACCCAAATTGAGAATACGATGAAGAAAGGAAATCATAAGAAGGGCAGCTCACCCTCTGCCTCGGTGCTGCTCTTGCTGATAGTCGGCCTCGCAGCACTGCTGTCACCATTGTCTTCTAATGCCCAGACCAAGGCCGAGGCCGATAGCGCCTACGTCCGTCAGCACTATCAGGACGCCATTCGTCAGTACGAGGCGTTGCTCAAGCAGGGTGACAGCCCTGAACTTTACTACAACTTGGGCAATGCCTACTACCGTAGCGACAACTATACGCGTGCCATTCTGAACTACGAACGCGCCTTGCTGCTGGCACCTGCCGACGACGACATTCGCCACAACCTGCAGCTTGCCCGCCAGAAGACGGCCGACAAGCTTTCGCCCAGTGCCGACTTCTTCCTGCTGACGTGGTATCGCTCGCTGGCTGGCATGATGAGTGTCGATGGCTGGGCAGTGGCGGCTTTGCTCGTGCTCGCCCTGGCGGTCGCGCTGTTCCTGGTCTATTTGTTCTCTCAGCGTGTAGCTCTCCAGAAGCTGGGCTTCTTTGGCGCCCTTGCCATGTTGGTGTGTTTCCTGCTCTTCAATCTCTTTGCCTGGCAGCAGAAGCAAACCCTTACCCACCGTACAGGTGCCATCGTCATTGCTTCAGAGACCAGCGTCAAGAGTACTCCGGCGCAGAACGGCACCGACCTCTTCCGGCTGCACGAAGGCACGAAGGTAGAGATAACCGACGACTCCATGGCCGGCTGGAAGGAGGTGCGGCTGCCCGACGGGAAAGAGGGCTGGATAGCCGCCTCGGCCATTGAAATCATTTAGTAATTAGTAATGGGTAATTAGAAAATAAAACAATAATGACCGAAATCATCCAGTTCGACAAGCAGCTCCTGCTCCTGCTCAACGGCAGCGACTCGGCCTACCTCGACCAGGTAGTGCTCACGCTGACCAATGCCTTCACGTGGATTCCGCTCTACCTCTCGTTGCTCTTCATCGTCATTCGCAATAACATCAACTGGCGTACCGTGCTCCTCATCATCCTGTCGGCCGCACTCTGCGTGCTCATGGCAGGCACCATCGATGACGAAATCGTCAAGCCCCTTGTAGCCCGCTGGCGCCCCACCCACGACCCGGAGATTGGCCATCTGGTCGATGTTGTGGATGACTATCGTGGCGGCAACTACGGCTTTTTCTCTGCCCATGCCTCCAATACGTTCAGCATAGCCCTCTTCTTCTGCCTGCTCGTCAGGAGCCGGTGGCTTACGGTGGGGCTCGTCAGCTACAGTCTCGTCAACTGCTGGACGCGGCTCTACCTTGGCGTTCACTATCCTGGCGACATCCTTGTCGGTCTGCTGTGGGGCGCGCTGACCGCCCTGACCGTCTATTCCTTGTTCCGCTACGCCAACGGCCGCTGGGTGGGTAACCGCAGCTATTCCGTTCCCACCGTTACCTCCACGGGCTACGACCGAGTCTCGCTCCTGGTTCCCCTCGCCGTGCTGCTGCTCTCCTATGTCTTTGCCCTCGTGCGTCCGTTGTTTCTCTGATGTCAGAATGCGCAGTACCTTGCGTTAACGTGAAAGCTGGGGCTTATCGCGGTTTGAAAAAGTGCTCTATAGGCTGCCTCATTCACGAAGTCAGGAGCCTTCTTTTTTGTAGGAAATCAAGGAAAAAGTTTTGCATTCTGCTTTCTTTTTCTTATTTTTGCACCGTTAAAACAAAAATGAAGCGCATGAAATTCATTAAATGGGGATTCATCGGTTGCGGCGACGTGACTGAAAGGAAGAGTGGACCGGCCTTCAACGAGGTGGAAGGCTCGTGTATCGAGGCTGTGATGAGTCGCAGCGAAAGCAGGGCACGTAGCTATGCTGAGCGGCACCACGTTAGCACGTACTATACCGATGCGCAGCAGCTCATAGACAACTCGGAGGTGAACGCCATCTACATTGCTACGCCACCGGCCAGCCATGCAACCTTTGCCATCATGGCCATGAAGGCTGGCAAGCCAGTCTATGTGGAAAAGCCCTTGGCGGCAAGCTACGACGACTGTGCCCGCGTGAATCGCGTGTCGGAACAGACAGGCGTGCCCTGTTTTGTGGCTTACTACAGACGACAGCTTCCTTATTTCCAAAAAGTTATGGAGATAGTTAAAAGCGGAACTATAGGCAAGCCGGTCAACGTACAGGTGCGCTATGCCGACTGCCCACGACCGCAGGACTACGAACGCGACAATCTGCCTTGGCGGGTGCAGCCTGACATAGCTGGCGGAGGCTATTTTTACGACATGGCACCTCACCAGTTGGACCTGCTGCAACAGATGTTCGGGGTCATTATTGATGCCCGTGGGTTCACCGACAACAGGGCGGGACTCTATGACGTGGAGGACACGGTGTCGGCCTGTTTCCGTTTTGAGAACGGACTGCCCGGCAGTGGCTCCTGGTGTTTCGTGGCTCACGAGTCGGCCCGCGAGGACCGTATAGAGATAACTGGCGACAAGGGGTTGCTGTGTTTCTCGGTATTCAACTTCTCACCCATTGTGCTTCATACCAGTCAGGGCACGGAGACACTTACGGTCCCTAATCCGCCCTACGTGCAGTTTCCGCTGATAAAGAACGTGGTGGAGCACCTGCAGGGGCTGGCTGTGTGCAACTGTACCAGCCAGTCGGCCACGCCGGTGAACTGGGCCATGGATCGTATTCTGGGTAAGTTCTGAGAGACGATGAAGCGGCTGACGGTTATCCTCTTGCTACTGAACCTCACGACTGCGGTTATGGCCGTGACGACCGGAACCGAGGGTGACTCGATCAGCTGGCTGCGACGAACCATCAGAGGGTTCAGCAAGGTGGATACCGCCTACGTAGAACCGGAACACTATAACTTCTCGGCAATGGTGCAGATGACGCATACGTACGAAATATACAGGCTGAAGAGCAGCGACGGACAGAGTCTGACGTTTGCTCCATCCGTTACGGCCAAGGTAGGACCCTACTTTGGTTGGCGATGGGTGTTTGCCGGCTATACCTTCGACCTGAACCTGGGTACCGGAAAGTCCTCGAAACAGGAGTGGGACTTGAGTATCTATTCAGCACAGATAGGGGTTGACCTGTTCTACCGCCGGACGGGCAATGACTACAAGATACGCGACGTGAAGCTGCGTGAAGGTCGCCTGACGGAAACTTTGGAGGGCCTTAGCTTCGACGGGCTGAGTGTCGGCATTACGGGCTTTAACATCTACTACATCTTCAATCACCAGCGTTTCTCCTACCCGGCTGCCTTCGCTCAAAGCGGGCGTCAGAAGCGTTCGTGTGGCTCATGGATGGCTGGTATAGGTTACATACGTAACAGTCTGGACTTTGACCACCAGAAACTGCAGAACCTGATGTCTCTGTACGGCGGAACGAAGGCTGAACCACTCGACAGCGGACTGATGTTCAACTCTGTGCGCTACTATGACATTAGCGCTACGGGTGGCTACGCCTACAACTGGGTTTTTGCCCGCAACTGGCTGTTCTGCGCCAGTGCTGCGCTGGGCTTGGGCTACAAACGGTCGGTGGGTGATGCTGAGCAGAAACGTGGTTTCCGCTTCAACAACTTCAACTTTGACGGCATAGGACGTTTTGCCCTGGTCTATAACAATACGCGGTTTTATGCCGGGGCAGGACTGGTGGTTCATGGCTATACCTACCGCAAGTCGCGCTTTTCGGCACATAATGCATTCGGCAGTCTGAATATCTACGTGGGCTACAACTTCGGCCTGCGCTCTAAATATAAGAAACAGCGTCCGTAAGTTTCCCTTACGGACTTCGAGTTATTTTTTTGATAGTTATGAACAGAAGATTGATACTTGTTTTTATGATGGTGTTAGGGTGGGCCACGGCCGCCCTCTCACAAGTGACTTACACGCGTGAAGACAGCCTCACCATTTGTCGCATGCTTCGTCAGGCAAAACAGGAGAAGCAGACCAGTACGCTCTACTTTGCACGCCAGTTTATAGGACTGCCATACGTGGCACATACGCTGGAGGTCAACGACGAGGAACAGCTCGTTATTAATACGCGAGAGCTGGACTGCACCACCTATGTGGAGATGGTGCTGGCCTTGACCCTCTGTGCGCGTCAGGGCAAGACGTCGTTTGAAGACTTCGTCAGCACCATTCGTTCGACGAGATACCGTGGGGGAGTGGTCAACCGGTATCCCAGTCGCATACACTACTTCAGTGACTGGATTATACAGAACACCGGTCGAGGTGTGGTTGAGGAGTTGCAAAGTCCCAACCCGCCCTTCACTGCTGTACAGAACGTTCGCGTCAGCTACATGACGGAACACCCCCAGGCTTACAAGGCGCTGAAGGAGCATCCGGAGTTTCTTTCTGTCATACTTGAACAGGAACAGCAACTGACGGGTAAGACCTTCAGATACATACCCATGAAGCAACTTAAGAAACTTAATACCAAGCTCATGCGTCAGACTGTGAAAGACGGCGACGTCATTGCCATCACCTCGTCGAAGCCAGGACTCGACATTGCTCATTTGGGCTTTGCCGTATGGAAACCCGACGGACTGCACCTGCTCAACGCATCGTCAGTGCACAAGAAGGTGGAGGAAGACCCGCAGCTCTTCCGCATCTACATGCAGAACCGCAGTCAGGTGACCGGCATAAGGGTGGTCAGACTAAAATAAGTGAGATGAAAATGATATATAAGTAGAACGAATAAATGTAGTATATATGGAACTTCCCGATTTCATGACTCATGCCAATTACTTCTCGGCAAATGAATTTATGGACAAAGTGGCTCGCGTGGCCAAACGTGCAGGTGCCAAGTTTGTCTATGTAGCACTTATCTTATATTATACGTTGCAGAGTCCGAACGTCAGCAAGCGCGACAAGGCGCTCATCATTGGTGCGCTGGGCTACATGATCAGTCCACTTGACGTGCTGCCCGATGCGTACCCCATAGTCGGCTTGTCGGACGACCTGGCTGTGCTGCTCTTCGTGTTACAACGTGTATGGGCTAACGTTGATCCTGACATACAGAACAGTGCCAAGGAGAAACTGGCACGCTGGTTCGACGAAGACGAAATGCAGGAAGCCAAGGGCGACCTCTTCGGAAAGGAAAAGTAGGTAGGAGAGCGGAGTGCGTTTACACCAGTTCCACGCGGTTGATGTCCTGCTCCTTCTCGCAGTAGTGGCAGGTTAGCATGCCGTCACTTACGTGGAACCAAGTGGCCATGGGCTCGTTGTTGGTGATACATTTTGGGTTGTTACACTTCACGATGCCGTGTATTTCACTGGGTGTTTCCACGGTCTTCTTCTCCACTACCTCGTAGTCGCGGATGATGTTCAGAATAACGTTCGGTGCAACTACCGAAAGACGTGAAATCTCATCGTCAGTAAAGAATTTGTCTGACACCTTGATGATGCCCTTGTTCCCTACCTTCTGCGAGGGGTAGTTGATGCCGATGGTGACGGGTGTGGTGATGTCGAAAAGACCGAGCAGACTGGCAACCTGATATGTCTTGCTGGCTGGTATGTGGTCTATTACGGTGCCGTGCTCAATGGCGGCAACCAGACGTTCTTTCTTGTTCATATTGTAGGCTTTAAGCGTATATCGTTAATCTGTAAATCGTAAATCAAATAATGGTTTTGTCGTTCTTAACCTGGTCGAGCGTAATGCCCAGTACGTCGCAGAAGATGGCTTCACGGGCAAAGAGTCCGTTGCCGGCCTGTTGAATATAGTAGGCGTGTGGGTTGTCGTCAACCTCGTAGGCTATCTCGTTCACGCGTGGCAGCGGGTGCAGAATCTTCATGTTTGGCTTGGCTGAACGTAGCATGTCGTTGGTCAGCACATAGACGTTTTTTACGCGTTCATACTCCATCAGGTCTGAGAAGCGTTCCTTTTGTACTCGTGTCATGTACAGAATGTCGGCATCGGCAATGATTTTCTCGTTGAATGCAGTGTGCTCCTGATACTTGATGCCGTGCTCATCGCAATAGAGTTTGTACTCCTTTGGCATCTGTAGCTCCTTGGGTGAAACGAAATGGAACGTGGGGTTGAAGTGTCTCATGGCCATGAGCAGCGAGTGGACGGTACGCCCGTACTTCAAGTCGCCCACCATGTAGATGTTCAAGTTCTCCAGCGTACCCTGAGTCTTGTAGATGGAGTATAAGTCGAGCATGCACTGTGAAGGGTGCTGGTGAGCCCCGTCGCCAGCATTGACAATGGGTATGGGGGCTACTTCTGAAGCATATTGGGCGGCCCCTTCTATGAAGTGGCGCATCACGATGACGTCTGCGTAGTTAGAAACCATCAGAATAGTGTCCTTCAGTGTCTCACCCTTCGTGCCGCTCGTTATCTTGGGGTCGGCAAAGCCTATGACGCGGGCACCTAAACGGTTGGCTGCTGTCTCAAACGACAGACGGGTACGCGTAGAGGGTTCAAAAAACAAGGTGGCTACCACCTTTCCCTTCAGCAGCTCGCGGTTGGGGTGCTGTTCGAATTGTTCCGCCATCTCAATCATGTAGAGTATCTTCTCGCGAGTGAGGTCGGCTATTGTTACAAAATTATGTTTCTCCATCGTGTTGTTTGGTTTTTGCCGCGAAGTTACATATATTTTCCGAGATAGACAACCCCTGAGCCGAAAAAATGGAAACTTTTTTTGATATATGCGGAAAAAACATTACTTTTGCACCCGTAAACCTATACATTATATTATATATACTTAAGAGAGGCATGAGAAAATTCTTTATACGTTCACTATGGACACTCCTACTGGGCAGCATGCTCATGGTCATTTTGGCTTTTGTGGCCATTTTCAATGGTTGGATAGGCTACATGCCACCTATTGAAGACCTGCAGAACCCCATCAACCGTTTTGCCACTCAGGTCTATTCAGCCGACGGAAAGGTCATGGGCACCTGGAACTATAACCGCGAGAACCGCGTGCTGGTTGACTATACCCAGCTCTCGCCGTCACTCATTCAGGCTCTCGTGGCTACCGAGGACGTGCGCTTCTACGACCACTCCGGCATTGACTTCTATGCCTTGGGACGAGCCGTCGTCAAACGCGGACTCATGCGACAAAAGAGTGCTGGTGGCGGCTCCACCATTACACAGCAGCTGGCCAAGCAACTCTATTCTGCCACGGCTCATAGCGTCATGGAGCGACTGTTACAGAAACCTATAGAGTGGGTCATTGCCGTCAAACTCGAACGTAACTATACCAAGGACGAGATCATCACCATGTATCTCAACTACTTCGACTTCCTGCATAACGCCGTGGGCATCAAGACCGCCTCGAACACCTATTTCAGCAAGGACCCTAAGGACCTCACCGTGACAGAGTCGGCCATGCTCATCGGACTTTGCAAGAATCCTTCTTTCTATAATCCCAAACGCCATCCGGAGCGGGCCATGGAGCGCCGCAATGTCGTGTTGCGCCAGATGGCCAAGGCCAACTACATTTCTCAGGAAGAGTGCGAACGCTATTGTGCTGAACCGGTTAATCTGAAGTTCCACGTGGCAGACCACAAGGATGGTATCGCCACTTACTTCCGCGACTACCTGCGCCGCTACATGATGGCTAACAGGCCAGACCGTTCTGAGTACGCTTCGTGGAACCAGGGCAAGTACTATCAGGATTCCATTAACTGGGAGACCGATCCCCTCTACGGCTGGTGCAATAAGAACCGCAAGAAGAATGGCGACAACTATAACGTCTATACCGACGGCCTGAAGGTTTATACCACTATCGATTCGCGTATGCAGAAGTATGCTGAGGAGGCTATCTACGAACATGTGGCCAAATACTTGCAGCCGGCTTTCGACAACGAAAACAAGCGCAAACCGAATGCACCCTATACCAGCAAGCTGTCGAAAGATCAGGTCAAGAACATCCTCATGCGTTCCGTTCGTCAGAGCGAGCGTTACCGCGTCTTGAAGTCAAATGGCGCTTCCAAGGAGGATATAGAACGTTCCTTCAATACGCGTACTGAGATGTCGGTGTTCTCTTATCATGGCGAAATCGATACCGTTATGACTCCTCTCGACTCCATACGCTATTATAAGCGTTTCCTGCGCTGTGGCTTCATGAGCATGGATCCGCGCAATGGTGCCGTGAAGGCCTACGTTGGCGGACCGAATTTCGTACACTTTGCCTACGACATGTGCATGGACGGCCGCCGTCAGGTGGGTTCTACCATCAAGCCCTTCCTTTATAGCCTTGCCATGGAGAATGGTTTCACACCCTGTGACGTAGCTCCCAACGTGCAACAGACTTACATGGTGGCCGGACAGCCGTGGACACCGCGTAACGGCAGTCATGCCCGCTACGGCGAGATGGTCACTCTTCGTTGGGGACTTCAGCAGTCCAACAACTGGATATCGGCATACTTGATGAGTCGTCTCAGTCCTTCGGCTTTCGTACAACTGCTCCACGAGTACGGTATCAAGAACCCAGACATCCATCCATCCATGGCACTCTGCCTGGGACCCTGCGAAATAACCGTCGGCGAAATGGTCAGTGCCTATACGGCCTTTGTCAACAATGGCATACGCTCAGCACCGCTCTTCGTTACCAAAATCTGCGATAATGAGGGTAATACTATCGTCGATTTCCAGCCGCGTCTTAACGAGGTCATCAGCGAGGAAAGTGCCAACAAGATGCTCTACATGCTCCAGGCGGTCGTTGATGGAGGTACTGGTAGTCGCGTGCGTTCGCGTTACAATATAACTTGCCAGATGGGCGGCAAGACGGGAACTACCAATAATAATAGTGATGCATGGTTCATGGGTATCACGCCTACACTCGTCAGCGGTTGTTGGGTGGGGGGCGATGACCGTGACATCCACTTCGATACGATGACCTACGGACAGGGTGCTGCTATGGCACTGCCCGTCTGGGCACTCTACATGAAGAAAGTCTATGCTGACAAACGTCTCGGTTATAGCGAGCAGGCTGTCTTCGAAATGCCACCTGGCTTCAATCCTTGCCCCTTCAGCGGAACAGGCGAAACGATAACTGAAGACACTGATGCGGAGGAAATCTTCGAGTAAATTCGCCCGAAGTATCCTGAAAAATAGTTAAAATCACTTTTTTTGAAAAAAAGTTTGGGAAAATATTTGGTGGTTCGAAAAAAGTTCGTACCTTTGCATCCGCTTTCGCTCAAAAAGTAAGTTCAACGACAAGTTTTCGGGCAAGGCAAGCAACCAAGCGAGTTCTTTGAAAGAT
>DGTH01000102.1:0-3800 GCA_002393705.1 Prevotella sp. UBA4341
AACCGACCGGAGATGCGCATGCTCGAGAACACCATCAACCTAAGCCGGCAGGCTACGAACCTGCTGAAGGCCGGCAACCTGCCGCAGGTGGCGCTGGTGGGTGGCTACACGACGACGAACCCCAGCGTGCTCAACGGTTTCGAAAAGAAATTCCGGGGCATGTGGAACGTTGGCGTACTGGTGCGCATACCGCTTTGGAACTGGGGCGACGTAGCCCACAAGGTGCGTGCCTCGAAGGGGCTGACCACCATAGCCACGCTGGAAATGAACGAAGCACGCGAGAAGATGGAGCTGCAGATTAACCAGAGCCAGTTCCGCGTAAGTGAAGCCCGGAAGAAGCTTGACATGACGCGCTCGAACGTGCGCCGCGCCGACGAAAACCTGCGCATGGCGAACCTCGGCTTCCAGGAGGGCGTAGTGGAGAGCACCACCGTCATGGAGGCCCAAACCGCATGGCTGCAAGCCCAGACGCAGAAGATAGACGCAGAGATTAACCTCAAGCTGAGCCAGGTGAACCTCGAGAAGGCTGTAGGTACTTTAGGGCATTAAGCCCCTATAAACCCTATAAGCTCTATAAACTCTATAAGCCCTATTAGACCCAACAAAAAAAAAGAACAAGAACTATGTCACAAGCAAAAACCCAACATAACAACATTCTGTTTGCCATTATTGGTTTTGCAACCGTTGTAATCATTGTAGCCCTCATTGGTTATTTCGCGCTCGACCGCGACCCGGAACTGATGCAGGGGCAGGTGGAAGTCACTGAGTACCGCGTGTCGAGCAAGGTGCCCGGACGCATACTCGAACTGCGCGTGAAGGAAGGCGACTTCGTGAAAGCCGGCGACACGCTGGCCATACTCGACGCACCCGAGGTGAGGGCCAAGATGGCTCAGGCACAAGGTGCCGAGAGTGCTGCGGCCGCCCTGGAGCTGAAGGCCCAGAACGGAGCGCGCCAGGAGCAGATACAGGGAGCCTTCCAGCAGTGGCAGCAGGCCAAGGCCGGTCTGGATATTGCCAAGAAGTCGTACGACCGCATACAGCGACTCTTCGACGAGGGCGTCGTCAGTGCCCAGAAACATGACGAGGTGCTGGCCAAGTACCAAGCCATGGAGGCTCAGGAGAGGGCCGCAAAGAGCCAGTACGACCTGGCCATGAACGGTGCGCGCCGTGAAGACAAACTGGCCGCACAGGCTCAGGTAAGCCGCGCCCGCGGTGCCGTGCAGGAGGTGAACTCCTACATCAACGAGACCGTCCAGATAGCCCAGATGGACGGCGAGGTAAGCAGCATCTACCCCAAGGTAGGCGAACTGGTAGGCACGGGGTCGCCCATCATGACCATATCGGTGATGAGCGACATGTGGGGAAGCTTCAACGTGCGCGAAGACCAGCTGAACGGGCTGAAAATAGGTTCTACGTTTACTGCCTTCGTGCCGGCCTTCAACAAGGAGATACAGTTGAAGGTATATTACATGAAGGACCAGGGCTCGTATGCCGTCTGGAAGGCCACCAAGTCCAACGGCGAGTATGACCTGAAGACCTTTGAGGTAAAGGCTCGTCCCGTAGAGCCCTTTGAAGGGCTGCGTCCGGGCATGTCGCTGATTATCAAGAACTGAGCATAGAAAACTATTTCTGCTTTGAAGTACCTTCGTCAGATATACGATATTACGCTGCGTGAGTTGTGGATTCTGCGCAGGAACCACATCTACCGCTTTGCCATGGTGGCATTTCCGCTGCTGGTCATCTTCTTCTTTACCTCCTTGCTGGACAGTGGTCTGCCCACTGACATGCCTGTCGGCGTGGTAGATTTGGACAACACCTCCACCTCGCGCTCGCTGGTTAAGAGGCTGGACGCCTTCCAGATGTCGGAGGTGGTGGCACGCTACCCCAGCGTCTATGAGGCGCGCAAGGCCATGCAGCGGGGCGAGATATATGGTTTCCTTTATATACCGAAGGGAACCACTGACAATCTCCTGTCGAGCAGGCAGCCGAAGATTTCCTACTACTACTCTTATACTACGCTGGCGGCTGGCTCCATGGTCATGAAGGACATGAAGACCATATCGACCCTTGGTTCGGCAGCTGTGGGACAGGCTACGTTGCGGGCACGCGGGCTGACTGACGACCAGATACAGACGCTCTTGATGCCCATCAAGATAGACCTGCACCAGGTGGCTAACCCCTGGTCGAACTACAACATCTACCTGACCACGATGATGGTGCCGGGTATCATCATGCTCTTCATCTTCCTGATTTCGGCCTACTCCATAGGTACGGAACTGAAGTTTGGAACGTCGAAAGACTGGCTGGCACGAGCAGACAACAACATTGTAGTGGCTACCGTGGGTAAGTTTCTTCCACAGACACTCATCTTTCTGGCCATTGTCTTTGCCTACCAGTTGTACGTTTTCTACATCTTGGACTTCCCCCATCAGGGTGGCGCGTGGCGTATCATCCTGTTAGGACTCATTCAGGTGCTGGCCTCGCAGGGCTTCGGCATTTTTGCCTTCGGACTCATGCCTTCGCTGCGCATGTCGATGAGTATCTGCTCGCTCTGGGCCGTACTCAGCATCTCGATGGCAGGCTCGGCATTCCCCATCATGGGTATGGACGCTCCCTTGCAGTCGCTCTCATGGCTGTTCCCCCTGCGCCACTACTGGATGATATACCAGATATGCGTGTTCAATGGTTTCCCACTCATTGACGCATGGTTCCACCTTGCAGCACTGGCTGCTTTCATGTTGCTGCCGTGGGTGGTTATAAGTAAAATAAAGAATGCAATGCTGAATTATGTCTATATTCCGTGAAGCATACGACTATCTGCAGGACCTCTGCTTCGTCTGGCGAAAAGAGATGATGCAGCTGGTGAAGGACGAGGGAGTCATCATCTTCTTCGTATTAGTACCTCTTGTCTATCCGTTGCTCTACTCTTGGATATACAATAATGAGCAGGTACATGAGGTGCCCGTCGTAGTGGTCGATATGTCTCACTCGGCCCTCTCGCGCCAGTTTATCCGCATGTGCGACGCATCGCCCGACGTGAAGGTGGCCTACTACGCCCAGGACTTGGACGAGGCCGAGTCGTTGGTCAGCCGTCAGCTTGCCAAGGGCGTATATTTTATTCCTGAAGAGTTCGAGAAGCATGTCAACCGTATGCAGCAGGGTGTCATCAGCGTCTATTGCGACATGAGCCTCATGTTGACGTACAAGGCTATCTTCCAGACAGCACAGGCCGTCTCGATGGAGATGGGCAGCGAGCTGAGGACCAAGCTGGGCGGCCTTTATACGGCACGTGAAGAAGTAATAGCCGCGCAGCCCCTGGCCTACGACGACGTGGCCATGTATAACCCGGCGGGCGGCTACGGTTCAGGCGTGTTGCCTGCCGTGCTGGTACTGATTCTGCAGCAGACGCTGGTGCTCGGTATTGGACTCTCTGCCGGTACGGCACGCGACGAGTCTCCCGGCCGCTACCTCATACCCGTTAACAAACCGCACTACAGCCGTACCATTCCCATCGTTCTGGGAAAGGCCCTGTGCTACTTCATGGTGTTTGCCGTCATGGGCACGTGGCTGCTCATCGTGGTGCCACGGTTGTTCAACTTCCCCCATCTGGCTTCCTGGCAGTCGCTGCTGACCGTGATGTTCCCTTACGTCCTGGCCTGTATCTTCCTGGGCATGACGGTGTCGGCATTGGTAAAGTATCGTGAGAACGTGATGCTCATCGTGGTCTTTATCAGTGTTCCGTTATTGTTCATGACAGGAGTAAGCTGGCCGCAGAGCAACATTCCCGGCTACTGGCAGGG
>DGTH01000102.1:4000-4994 GCA_002393705.1 Prevotella sp. UBA4341
TATAGGTTCCAGTTCTTCTTAGCCAAGCGCGACCTTAAGAAGTATGGACAATCTTTGTCTTCGGAAGCGTCTGGTTCCGCCGATTGACCACCGTCACCACACTTTGTGCCAGATTGACAAAGGCCAAGCCGGTCATGGTCTCGCTGCTTAGGGCTGCGGGCTGTCCGTTGTCGCCACTCTCGCAGAGGCCCTGAACCAACGGTATCTGGGCCAGCAAGGGTAACTCCATTTCTTGTGCTAACTGTTTGCAGCCCTCCTTGCCAAAGATGTAGTAACGGTTCTCTGGCAGTTCAGCCGGCGTAAACCAGGCCATGTTCTCAACCAGCCCCAGAATGGGCACGTTGACCTTGTCGTTACGGTACATGTCAATGCCCTTGCGTGCATCGGCCAATGCAACCTGCTGGGGCGTAGAAACGATAATGGCTCCCGTAATGGAAAGCGTCTGAAGCAGCGTCAGGTGAATGTCGCTCGTGCCGGGAGGCGTGTCTAAGACGAAGTAGTCCAACTCGCCCCAGTTAGCATCGGCAATGAGCTGCTTCAGCGCGCTGGTGGCCATGCCGCCGCGCCAGAGGGTTGCCGTCTCGGGGCTGACGAAGAAACCTATGGAAAGCAGTTTTACACCGTACTTCTCGATAGGCTCTATGAGGTCGCGGCCATCCACGTGGACAGCGTAGGGACGGGCGTCTTCCACCTGAAACATCTTGGGCACTGACGGACCGAAGATGTCGCAGTCCAAGAGCCCCACCTTGTAGCCCAGACGGGACAGTGCGATGGCCAGATTAGCGGCTACGGTGCTCTTGCCCACACCACCCTTGCCGGAGCTGACGGCAACGATGTTCTTCACGCCAGGCAGCAGCTGGCTGGCAGCAGGACGAGGCTTTGTCTTGAACTCAGTCACTATTTCTACCTCTACGTCTTTACCGCAGTGGTACTTAATGGCTGCCTCGGCAGCCTTGACGGTCGATTTCAGGAATGGGTCAGTCTCGCGGGGAAA